>JAKPBN010000042.1 GCA_029778945.1 Spirochaetota bacterium | reverse complement strand
GTGGAGACCTACAAGAAGATCTACTACATGGTCCAGCTCCTCCAGTACTACGCCAAGGAAGAGGGCGGAGCCTAGGGCCGGCAAGGTATTGCGCCTCGGGCGCCTCCGACCCTAGAGTTGAGGCAAGTCCATGCCCGGAGGCCCCATGAGAAAGTCCTCGAAGCTCTATCTGGTCCTGTTGATCCTCGCGGTCCTGTCCCTGGCGGTCGTCGACTACGTGACCCTGCCGGCCTGGAATTTCCAGTCCTTTGGCTTCTGGTTCCTCCTGGCCCTCTATGTGGCCCTCTTTGCCTTCCTTCTGGGCAATCTCCTGGGCCTCCGGAGGGCTGGCCTCCTGGGCGCGGGCGCCGCTATACTCCTCGTCCTCGTGGCCCTGGGGGCCTCGGCCACGTCCTGGCTGGTCTGGCCGGGCAACGCGGCCCGCTACTACGCCCAGCTGGCCGTCACCGAGGAGGAGGGCCAGGCCTTCTCCAAGGACTTCCCCGACGGCCTATCCTCCGCCGCGAGGGCCGAATCGATAATCCTCCCCCGGACGGACAAGCAGCTTTCGATAGCCACGGCCCAGGGCAAGGTGGGCACCTACGGCGCCCGCTTCCACCTCGACTCGGACATCTTCACCTCCATAGCCATCCGCAGGGATGGAGAGACCAAGCTCGTCCGGGTCAGCCCCCTGGAGTACTCGGGCTTCCTCGTGGCCCTCACCGGGGGCTCGAAGGGCACGGCGGGCTATATCGAGGTCGACCAGATCGGCGAGCAGGGCCGGCTCGTCCCCGTCGAGGGCGGCATGGTCTATACCCCCGGGGCCGTCTTTTCCCACAAGCTTGACCGCCTCCTCCGCTTCCGCTACCGGAGCTACCTGTTCGGGGCCAAGAGCTTCGAGATCGACGACTCAGGGAAGCCTTGGTGGGTCGTGCCCGTCCTGCGCAACTCCGTGGGCCTCTTTGGGGGCCCCACGGCCCGGGGCATCGTCCTCGTGAACCCCTCAAGCGGCCACAGCGAATTCTACGCCCCCGGGGCCGAGCCCTCCTGGGTGGACCGGGTCTATCCGACCGAGGTGGTGATCACCCAGGCCAACAACCGGCTCAGGCTGGGCAACGGCTGGATCAACGCCACCATCGGCCAAAAAAAGGATGTCTTCCAGCTCTCGGACTCCTATAACTATGTGGTGTCCGAGGGCAAGGACGGGCCCCATGCCTGGCTCGTTTCCGGGGTCACCTCCCCTAGCGAGTCCGACCAGACCCTCGTGGGCTTCATGACCATCAACCTCAAGACCGGGGAGGCGAGGCGCTATGCCCTCTCCGGGATCACGGAGATGCGGGCCATGGAGATAGCCCAGAATGACGAGCGGGTCAGGGCCCAGGCCCTCCAGGCCACCTGGCCCATCCTCGTGGACGTGGACGGGGAGCCGGCCTACTACCTCTTCCTCAAGAACTCCGTCCAGAGGCAGCGCTTTGTCTATGTCGACCTGTCCTCGGGCCAGAAAGTAGCGATGGGCGAAACCATTGAGGCGGCCAAGTCCGACTTTGCCCGGATGCAGGGCTCGAGAACCGTGGCCCCGGAGGACCAAAAGACGGCGGCGGGCACGGTGCTCAGGGTCAAGGACTCCCCCGAGGACAAGTCCGTCCTCTTTATCCTCGCCGGCGAGCCAGGCTTCCTCTACAGCGCCAGCTCCGAGCTCTCCAACGGGATCCGCTTTATGGCCCCCGGGGACAAGGTCAGGCTGAGCTACCGGGAGACCACGTCCATGGGCGGGAAGCGCTTTGTGCTGAGCCTGGAGAACGACACCATAGGCAAATAGGCTAGGATAGCCGCGGCAGAAGGCTCGCAAGGAGGGGGAGGCTGAGAAGCGACAGGAGGGTGGTGACCAGGACCAGGGCCGAGGCCGTCCTGGAATCCCCCCCGTAGGCCTCGGCCAGGATGGCCGCGTTGACTGCCACCGGCATGGAGGCGGCCACGACGGGCAGGTAGAGGAGGAGGCCCTGGAAGCCCAGGAGCCGCAGGACGGCAAAGAGAAGGGCGGGCAGGAGGGCCAGGCGGTAGATGGCCACCGCCCAGGTCCTCGCCCCCCCGGCCAGGGCCTTGAGGGGAAGCCGGGAGAGGATGGCGCCTATGAGGGCCATGGACAGGGGGGTTGTCGTCGAGCCCAGGAGGCCCGCGGCCCTGCCGAGGAAGCCGGGCAGGCGGAGGCCGAGAAGAAAGAGGCCAAAGCCCAGGATCGAGGCCAGCCCGGCGGGGGTCACAAAGTCCTTGGCCCTGAGCCTTGCTCCCCCGCCGGCGCTCCGGGAGAGGATAAAGGGCCCGATGGAAAAGGCCAGAAGCTGGAAGGGTATGTTGTAGATCGCCGCGATAAAAAGGCTCTCCCGGCCAAAGAGGGCCTCAAAGACGGGAAAGCCCATAAAGACCACATTGGAGAAGACCGAGCCAAAGACCAGGGCCCCGGCCTCCCCTCCCCGGGCTCCCAGGAGCCTCACCAGGGGGAAGGCCAGGAGAAAGGAGAGCCCATAGACCCCAAAGGATATGCCCAGGATCGTCCAGGCCTGGGACCTCAGGGCCGGCGTCAGGGGCTGCTGCATCGAGTCCAGGATCAGGGCCGGGAGGACAAAGGCCACAAGAAACCTGGAGAGGCCCTTGGTCGTGGCCTCGTCGAGGATGCGCAAGCGCCCGGCCCAAAAGCCGACGGCCATGAAAAGAAAGAGGATAAGGGTCTGGACGGCCGAGGGGGAGAGGCTCATGCTGGCCTGGATACTAGTCCGGGCCCGGGCCCTTGGACAAGCCACGGGGACGTAGCGGCCTAGGCCGCGCATCTCCTTGACGCTGGCTCCGCTCCGAACTATCCTCTGCAAAATCCAAAGCGGAATGAGGCCTTGATCCCGTGAAGATCTACGACCCAGCCTATTACCGTATTCTCAAGATGGGCCTCTGGTCCTACCTTAACTTCTACATGAAGCTCGACTACTCGAAGGAAGAGGCCCTGCCCCGGGGTCCGAAGGTCCTGGTGGTCAACCATCCCACGGTCTGGGATGCATTTCCGATCCTCACCTGGCGGGAGAAAGGCTTTGTCCATGTGACCGTGGAGGACCAGATCTGGTCCTATACCCTGCCAAGGCTGGCCTTTTCCCTGAGCAACCAGATAAAGCTCTTCGTCGAGCCCGGGAAGGGCCGGAGCGCCATCAACGATGCCCTCAGGCTCCTCGCCATGCCCGGGGACCATTCGATCCTCTTTTCCATCGAGGGCGGCCAGACCCTGCCGGAAAAGCGGGACGAGGCCCGGGCCCGCCGGGGGGCCATCCTCCTGGCCATGGAGGCGGGCTGTCCCATCGTGCCCATCGGAGTCCACCTGCCCCGGCGGAACATCCTCCGCAAGGAATTCAGCTATCGCTACCGGGGCAAGACCTACATCGACGTCTCCTGGGTGCCCCGCTTCCGCACGCCCTACTCCGTGCGGATCGGCAAGGCGCGCCGGCCCCTCGACGAGCTGGGCCGGGGGGCGGACAAGGAAGCCTACCAGGCCTATGCGGACTCGATCCTCGCCGATGTCTACCGCCTGGCGGATTGGGCCGGCGAGGCGGATTAGCGACCCTTCGCGGCAGGCGGGGAAACCCAAAGCCTTGACGCCTTTCACGCCTCTGGGATACTGTGGGTCTCTGTATCTACAACCAGAATCATCGAGGGGCGTGGCATCATGGGGGACAGAGCTCGAAGAAGGATAGCCAAATTCGGCGGGACCTCGGTGGGCTCCAAGGAGAGCCTGGCTGGCCTGGCCGCGATTGTCACCTCCGATCCCCCTATAGCCACCGTCGTCTCGGCCCTCTCTGGGGTAACCGACCGCCTGATCGCCGCGGCCCGGCTCGCGGAAGCCCGGGACGGGGCCTGGTCCAAGGCCTTGGGGGACCTGGAATGCCGCCATGACGAGCTGGCTACAGCCCTCCTGGCCTCGGCATCCCTGGAGGAGTATCGGAGCTACCTCTCCCGGACCTTCGGGGAGCTCAATGACGTCCTTAAAGGGGTCTACCTGACCCGGGAGCTCAGCCCGAGGATCCTCGACTTTGTCCTGGGCTTTGGGGAGCGCCTCAGCGCGCCCTTGGTGGCCGCCTGGCTGTCCGAAAAAGGCCTGGCCTCGACCTGGATCGACGCCCGGGACCTGATAGTCACGGACTCCACTTTTGGGGCCGGCCTCCCCTGCCGGGAGGAGACCGAGGCCAGGATCAGGGCCCGCTTTGCCGCCCTGGACGCCCTGCCGGCCAGGCCCCACCCGGTGGTCACGGGCTTTATCGCCGCCACGGCCGAGGGGCTCTCCACGACCCTGGGCCGGGGAGGCTCGGACTACACGGCCTCGATCCTCGGGGCCGCCCTGGGCGTGGACGAGATCGAGATCTGGACCGATGTGGACGGGATCATGACCGCCGATCCCCGCAAGGTGTCCAAGGCCTACCCCCTGGCCCGCCTCTCCTACCAGGAGACCATGGAGCTCGCCCACTTTGGGGCCAAGGTCATCCACCCGCCCACGATCCTCCCGGCAATGCGGGAGGGCATACCCATAAGCATCAGGAACACCTTTAACCCCGGCTTCCCCGGCACCCTGATCACCAAGGACGCGGCCCCGGGCCCCCGGGCCCTCAAGGGCATAGCCTCCCTGGGCCAGCTCTGCCTCCTCAACCTCGAGGGCGGGGGCCTTGTGGGGGTCACCGGCATGGCCTCCCGGCTCTTTGGGGCCCTGGCCAGGCGCAAGGTCAACGTGATCCTGATCACCCAAGCCTCGAGCGAGCACTCGATCTGCTGGGCCGTGGCCCCCGGGGACGCCCAGGCCGCCAAGGACGCCGCGATAGGCGAATTCGCCCTGGAGATCGAGGCCGGCCTCGTGGAGGAGCCGGAGATCCAGGAGGACCTGGCCATAGTGGCCGCCGTGGGGGAGAGGATGAAGTCCACCCCGGGCATCTCGGGCCGCCTCTTCCAGGCCCTGGGCCGCAACGGAATCAACGTCGTGGCCGTGGCCCAGGGCTCCTCGGAGCTCAACATCTCCGTCGTGGTCTCCCGCCACGACGAGGCCAAGGCCCTGATGGCCATCCACGACGCTTTTTTCCTCTCCGACGCCGAGACCGTCCGCCTCTTCCTCGTGGGCTATGGCCTTGTGGGCAGGACCCTGGTGGACCAGGTCCTCAAGACCCGGGCGAGGCTCCTCGAGGCCCAGGCCATCGAGCTCAGGCTCTGCGGCCTAGCCAACTCCCGGACCATGGCCTTCGAACCCGAGGGCATAGACCTGGCGAGCTGCGCCCAGGTCCTCGCCGCCGGCGAGGCCTCGAGCCCCTCGGGCTTTGTGGCCCGGATGCGGGCGATGAACGGCCCCAACTCCATCTTTGTGGATTGCACGGCGAGCCCCGAGGTGGCCGCCGTATACCAGGCCGTCCTCGAGGGCGCGGCCTCGGTGGTCACGGCCAACAAGATCGCCAACTCCTCGGGCCTCGGGACCTGGCAGGCCCTCCACCGGGGCGCCTCCCGCCAGGGCCTCAAGTTCCTCTACGAGACCAATGTGGGGGCCGGCCTGCCCATCATCGGCACCCTCCAGGACCTCCTGGCCTCGGGGGACAGGGTCGAGCGGATCGAGGCCGTCCTCTCGGGGACGATCAGCTATATCTTCAACAACTTCCGGGGCGAGAGGACCTTCTCGAGCCTGGTCCGGGAGGCCAAGGCCAAGGGCTACACCGAGCCCGATCCCCGAACCGACCTCTCGGCCCTGGACGCCGCCCGGAAGACCCTCATCCTGGCCCGGGAGCTGGGCCTTCCCCTCGAGCTCGGCGACGTGGAGATCGAGCCCCTCCTACCCCCGGAATGCGCGGCCGCCCCGGGCGTCGAGGCCTTCCTCCTAAGCCTCGAGGCCGCCGACCCCTGGTTCGAGGGCCTCAAGGAAAAGGCCCGGGCCGAGGGCAGGGTCCTGCGCTATGTCTCGGTCATCGAGGGCGGCAAGGCCTCGATCTCCCTGCGCGGCCTGGGACCCGACCACCCCTTCGCGACCCTGGACGGGAGCGACAACATCATCTCCTTCACCACGGCGCGTTATGCGGAACGTCCCCTCGTGGTCAAGGGCCCGGGCGCCGGGGCCGAGGTCACCGCCGCCGGGGTCTATGCCGACGTGCTCAGGATCGCCACCTACCTGGCCCGATAGGGCATATCCATCAAGCCAGGAAAAGCACAAAGACTCCGCCCACGGCCAGGAGGGCGCCCAGGACCTCCACGAGGCGGATCCTCTCCTTGAGCATCGCCGCCGAGGGCAGGATGATGAGGACGGGGCTGATGGACATGATCGCCGAGGCGATCCCCGCCGGGGCGTTCTGCACCGCGAGGAGGCTCAGGGAGACCCCGAGGAAGGGCCCGAAGAAGGAGCCTATGCCCAGGGCCACCAGGGCCCGGCCATCCCTCAAGGCCCCGGGCAGGGCCTTGTAGCCCCGGGCCGCGAGGAGGACGAGGGCAAAGCCCACCAGGGCGACGCTCACCCTGATCTGGGTGCCTGAAAAGGGGTCCATCGAGCCTGCGCCGAGCTTGGACAGGATCAAGCCCCCCGCCTGGCCCAGGGCGGCTCCGAGGGCCAGGAGGACGCCCCGGGCCCGGAGCGCCGCCCTTGGCCTCGAGGCCTCAGCCCCCCTTCCGCCACGATCCATTACAACCAGCCCTATGCCGGCCATGGTGAGCGCCATGCCCCCGAGGCCAGCCAGGCTGGGCCTTTCCCCCAGGACCAGGAAGCCCAGGAGGGCCGCGAAGGCCGGGGCCGTGGCGTAGACCAGCATGGAGATCCGGGCCCCTATGTCGATAAACGCCTGAAAGAGAAGCAGGTCTCCCAGGACAAGGCCCACGAGGCCCGAGGCCCCGAGCCAGAGCCAGGCATGGGCGCCTGCCCCGAGGGGAAAAAAGCCCCGGCCCGTGGCCAGGCCATAGAGGCCCAGGAAGAGGCAGCCCAGGACCAGGCGGAGCAGGTTGAGGGACATCGAGCCCATGCGCCGGCCTGCCCGCTCGAAGGCAAGGGAGGTCAGGGTCCAGCTCGCGGCGGTGGCCAGGGCCGCCAAGCTGCCCGTCACGGCGCTCATGGCCTATCCTCGGCCCCGGGGGCCGGGACGAGGAGGGTGGATTCCTTGACGCTCGAGAGGACAATGCTCGTGACCGAGCGGGAGGCCCTCGAGGCTGTCCTGACCCTGAGGATCAATGCCTCGAGCTCCCGGGGCCCCGGAGACCTCAGCTTGAGGATATAGCAGTCCTCCCCGGCCAGGTGATGGCATTCCAGGATGTCCGGCTCGGCGGCGCAGAGCTCGGCGAGGGAAGAGGAGACCGCCCCGGGGTCCTCGCCCTCGGTCCAGCCCACAGAGAGGCGCATAAAGGCGAGGAGGCCCTTGCCCAGGGCCCCGGGCTCGATCCGGGCCGCATAGCCTTGGATAGTCCCGGCCTTTTCGAGCTTGCGCACCCTTTCATGGACCGAGGAGGGAGAAAGGCCCACCCTAGCCGCTAGGTCGGCGTTGGATAGCCGTCCGTCTTCTTGGAGGAGGAGAAGGAGTTTTCTATCTATAGCATCAAGCATGAGTTTATATATCCTAGGCTCTTGGCAATCGTCAAGATATAATTCGTAGAAATAAGAAAATAAAGGAATTATATTCGGTATTTTGATTCGTTTATCGATGTTTGATCGTATTAATAGCCTAAAGACCGATTTTTTTCGTAGCCATACATTTTTTATCGTAAATCGCAAATATCCAATATACTAAGCCGTTTTATTTCAACGGGTCTTTTGGTCATCTATACTTTAGGCGAGCTAATCTCCGGGGAGGCTTCCTTGCCCTTGTTCCATAACTCCAAGCCCGGCCCCAGGGTCCTGGGGACCTTGCTGGCTATCCTCCTCGCCCCAGCCCTGCTTGGGGCCCAGGCTGACCGGGCCGAGGACAAGGCGGGCTTTACGACCCTCACCGTCAAGGATGGCCTGGTAAACATGTCGGTCTCGGGCATAGTCCAGGACTCCAAGGGCTTTCTCTGGCTCTCGACCCAGGGCGGCCTCCTCCGCTACGACGGCTCGGGCTTCAAGACCTTTGAGAATGAGCCCTTTGACGAGACCTCGATCTCCGGCGACCTCATCCAGACGATCTTCCGGGACGAGGGGGATGTGCTCTGGATCGGCACCTACAATGGCCTCAACCGCTTTGACATGGCGACGGGAAAAAACACGCGGTTCCGTTTTGACCTGGCCCGGCCCGACAGCCTGTCCAACGACCTGGTCATAGCCATAGCCCGGGATGCCCGGGGCAGGCTCTGGGCCGGGACGATCAATGGCCTCAACCGCCTGGACGAGGCCACGGGCAGCTTTGTGCGCTACCTCCATGACGAAAAGGATCCCTCGAGCCTGGCCAACAACACGGTCAGGTCCCTCTTCAAGGACTCAAAAGGACGGCTCTGGATCGGCACGACGGGAGGGGGCCTGGCATCCTATGACTATGAGGCCGACCATTTTGACAAATACAGCCCCCCGGCCTCGGCTTCCCTCCAGGCCATAGCCGAGGATGCCGAGGGCCAGCTCTGGCTCGGAGCCTGGGGCCTGGGCCTGGTCCGCTTCCAGCCCACAAGCGGGGAAAGCAAGGTCTACGAGGTCCCCGACAAGAGGATCTATGTCATCAATACCCAGGCCAAGGATGTCGTCCGGGTCGGGACCTGGGGCGGAGGCCTCCACATCCTCGACAAGGCCACGGGGCGTTTTTCGAGCTACCGCAACTCCAAGTCCGTGGGCAGCCTGCCCAACGATGTGGTCTATTCCATGCTCGAGGACTCCTCGGGGGAGCTCTGGATCGGCACGAACGGGGGTGGCCTAGCCCGCCTCGGGAAGGCCCAGAGAAGCCTGACAGCCTACATCGCCGATGCCCAGGATCCCCGGGCCCTGCCCCCGGGCAAGATCATAGCCTCCCTCGTGGACAGCAAGCGCCAGCTCTGGGTCTCGGTGTACAGCTTTGGCATCCACCGCCTCGATCCCCGCACCGGGGCCTGGATTCACTACCGCCACGATGACGCCAATCCCCGGAGCCTCGGAGACGATATCTGCAACAGCCTCTACGAGGACCGCGAGGGAAGGCTCTGGGTGGCCACCAACGCCGGCCTCTCCCTCTTTGACGGCGCCCGGGGGGACTTCACCACCTATCGCCACATCGAGGGCAAGGCCGATAGCCCTTCCTCGGACATAATCTACGCCGTCCTCGAGGACGCCAGGGGCGGGTTCTGGATAGGCACCTACCTCACGGGCCTCGACTATTGGGACAGGCGAGCCGGCACCTACACCCACTATGCCAACGATCCGGCCGATCCGGCCTCGATCAGCGACAACCTGATCACCTCCCTGGCCTTTGACCCGGCGGGGCGGCTCTGGGTAGGCACCAACAACGGCCTCAACCGCCTGGAGAAGGGCTCCTTCCGGCGCTACCTCTACGACCCCAAGGACACCAAGGGCCTGTCCTCCTCCTCCATCCAGAGGCTTTTTGTGGACTCCCGGGGCATCCTCTGGGTACCCACCCGGGGGGGCGGGCTCAACCGCTGGCACGAGGACACGGACAGCTTTACCCACACCCTCCGCAAGGATGGCCTGCCCAACAATATTGTCTCATCGGTCCTGGAGGACGTGGACTCCAACCTCTGGATTGTCACCCAGACTGGGATAGCCCGTCTCGACCGCAGGACGGAGGTCATCAAGAAGATAAGCCTCTACGAGGAGCTCGACAGCAAGGCCTTCAACTGGGGCTCCTCCAAGGGCCCTGATGGGGAGCTCTACCTCGCCTCCACCGGGGTAGTCGTCCGGGTCGACCCCTCCCGCTACGAGATCAACACCCACCTGCCCCCGGTCTACATCACCTCCTTCCGGGCGGCGAATGAGGAGAAGCTCCTGTCCCCCCGGGGCCAGGCCGAGGTCTCCGGCCTGAGCCTCCGGAGCTGGGAGAATTCCGTGGAGATAGGATTTGCGGCCCTGGACTACCGCAATCCCGACTTTAACCTCTTTGCCTACAGGCTCGAGGGCTTTGACAAGGACTGGAGCTACTCCGGCAGCCGCAACTATGCACGATATACGAACCTGCCCGGGGGGAGCTATGTCTTCAAGGTCAAGGCCTCCAACAGCGACGGGCTATGGAACGAGGTGGGGACTGTCCTGCCCTTCAGAGTGGCGATCCCGCCCCTCGTGAGCCCCCCGGCCATCGCCATCTACCTCGCCGTCCTCCTCCTCTCCGGCTATGGCCTGGCCAAGCTGAGGTCCAACCGCATCCTCGCCTCCAAGGTGGAGGCCCTGACCGCCACCGAGGCCGCCCTTGTCGCGGCGGGCCTCGAGTCCCAGCGCCTGGCCGAGGAGGCCGAGGGAGCCAACCGCGCCAAGAGCGAGTTTATCGCCACCGTGAGCCATGAGATCAGGACCCCCATGAACGGAGTCCTGGGCATGGCCGAGCTGCTCTCCCGCACAGAACTCGACCTCCAGCAGCGGGACTATGTGGAGACGATCATCAAGAGCGGCTCGCCCCTCCTCGAGCTCCTCAATGGGGTCCTCGATTTCTCCAAGCTCGAGGCCGACCGGGTGATCCTCGAGTCCCTGCCCTTCGACCTCGCGGCCCTGGCCAGGGACATCATGAAGAGCCTTGAGGGCCAGGCCTCGATCAAGGGCCTCCGGCTCGAGCTCAGCCTGGACGAGGCCATCCCCCCCCTGGTGACGGGGGATCCCCTGAGGCTCAGGCAGGTCCTGGCCAACCTCCTAGGCAATGCGGTCAAATTCACCGACCGGGGCGAAGTCAGGCTGCGGATCGCCGTGGAGGAGGGCATGAGCTTCCAGGTGACGGATACGGGCATTGGCATAGCCGCGGACAAGCTCGAGGGCCTCTTTAAGCCCTTTTCCCAGGCCGACATCTCCATGGCCAGGCGCTACGGCGGCACGGGCCTGGGCCTGTCCATCTCCAAGCGCTATGTGGAGCTCATGGGCGGCAGCCTGCGGGTGGAGAGCAGCCTGGGCCAGGGCTCAAGCTTTTCCTTTGCCATACCCCTCTCTCCCGCCCTCCCCGCCCCGGCCGCGGCCGCCGCGGAGAAGCCCGAGGCCTTCCAACCCCACCTGGCGGGACTGAGGGTCCTGGTGGTGGACGACGACCCGGTCAACCGCAAGGTGGCCGCGGGCTTCCTCTCTAGCCTGGGCATAGAGAGTGTCCTGGCCGAGTCCGGCCATGCGGCCCTGGCCGAGCTGGCCCGCTCGGACTTTAGCCTCGTCCTCCTCGACTGCATGATGCCGGGCATGGACGGCTATGAGACGGCCCGGAGCATCCGGAGCCCGGCCTCGGGGGCCAGGATGCCCGGAATCCCCATAATCGCCATGACAGCCCGGGCCTCGGAGGAGGACCGCCAGCGCTGCCTGGATGCGGGGATGAGCGCCTATCTCACCAAGCCCCTCACCCAGGCGAGCCTTGCCCGGATAATCCGGAAGGGCCTCGTCCCGGAGGCCAGGCTAGTCTTTGACGAGGTGGGCTTCCGGGGGCGCTACGAGGGCGCCCCAGAGCTGGCGGCGGAGATCCTGGGCCTCTTCATCGACCAAAGCGGCCCCCTCCTCGCCAAGGCGCGGAAGGACGCCGCCGAGGGAAGGCTGGCCGAGCTGGCCGAGGCCGCCCACCGGCTCAGGGGCAGCTCGGGAGCCATTGGGGCCCTCCGGCTCGCGGAGAGGGTCGGGATCCTGGAGGAGACCTGCCGCGCCCCAGGCCCGATCCAGGCGGAGATCCAAGCAGAGGCCGAGGCCTGCCTGCGGGAGCACGAAGCCCTCCTGGCCGTCCTAAGGCCCCTCCATGGGAGCTTCCTCTCCCAGGCGGAGGCTAGGCGGACCCAGGGGGCCTAGAGCCGGGGAGGAGGCACTGCCCCACCCCGGCAAAGTCCCCTTCCCAGACCACGAGGGCGGCCTCGAGGCCGGGAAGCAGGGCGCCCCGCCAGTCATCGATGCCCAGGAGCCGCGCGGGCACCAAGGTGCAGGAGGCGAGGGCCTCGGGGACAGAAGCCCCCGTCAGCCTGAGCCAATGGGCCAGGACCTGGGGCAGGAGACTCGCCGAGCCCATCAGCACGCCTGAGTCCGCATAACGCACTCCCCGGGGCCCCGAGTCCAGGACCTTGTCCCGCAGCGCATAGCGGCCCGGGGGGAGGCCCGCCGGGCTGGCCGCGTCGGAGATGAGGACGAGGCGGCCAGGCTCGAGGGCCCGGTGGGCCGCCAGGAGGGCCTCGTCGTTTACGTGGACTCCGTCTGCGTTGAGCTCCACGAAGGGCCGGCGGTCGATAAAGGGCAGCATGCAAAGGCCTGCCCCGGCCTCCTTGTGGGAAAAGGGCGTCATGGCGTTAAAGAGGTGGGTGAGGCAATACTTGCCCTGGGGCAGGGCAAGGCCGGAGAGGCTGGCCCCGGAATGGCCCAGGCAGGGTATGACTCCGGCGGCCTCAAGAAGGCGGGCCAGCTCAGGCGCCCCGGAGAGCTCGGGGGCATAGGTCATCAGGCGGAGGCGGCCCCGGGCCAGGTCGAGGAGCTCGGCCAGGCGGCGGGGATCGAAGGCCTGGAGGGTCTCGGGCCCAATGCCGCCCTTGTGCCCAGGGTCGACGAAGGGGCCTTCGACATAGAGCCCTGGCACAGTCGACTCCGGGAGGCCCGAGGCCTCGAGGGCCAGGGCCAGGCCCTCGAGGGTCCGGTCCCGGCAATTGACCGTGGGCACAAAGCTCGTCACCCCCCGGGCGGCCAGGAAGTCCCGGATCCCGAGGAGGGTCGCAAGGCCTGCCTCGGGATCCTCCGAGGAGACATCCTCAAAGCTCATGCCTCCGGCGCCGTGGATATGCTGCTCGATGAGGCCCGGGCTGACCCAGGAGCCCTTTACGTCGAGCCTGGGCAGATCAGCCGGCAGGGCCCGGCCCGCCTCCAGGACGGCCTCTATATGGCCGTCTCTCACGACGATGGAGCCCTCCTCGAGCACCGAGGCCGGGAGCACGAGGCGGCCACCCTGGATCACATACCCGCTGTCTTCCATGCAAGGAAGTATGGCTCCATTCCAAGGCCTGCGTCGAGCCAGGGCCGGCCGTGGAGCGGACCGCTTCGTTCTCTAGGAAGAATCGCCTTGGCCCGGCCTTGCGGCCCCACCTATGGGGGGCATATAGTTGGGCCATGAAGCGATTGGCCGAGCTCCTTCTCAAGCCCGAGGGCTTTTCAGAGATTGTCATTGGCAATGCGGCCCTGGTCAGGGCCATGGTCGAGTCAGGGGTCGAGGTGGTCACCTCCTACCCGGGCAGCCCCACCCCGGAGATCGCCGAGGCCATAGGCTCCCTGCCCCTGGACTCGCGGCCCTTCTACTTTGAGTTTTCCACCAACGAGAAGGTGGCCCTCGAGGTGGCCTTTGGCGCCGCCCTGGACGGCAGGCCCTCCCTGGTCTTCTTCAAGAGCGTGGGCCTCAACGTGGCCGCCGATTCCTTTGTCCAGCTCTCCCTGATGGACATAGCCGGGGGCATGGTCGTACTCCTGGGGGATGATCCGGGGGCCAACTCCAGCCAGAACGAGCAGGACAACCGCCACTATGCCCTCCTTGCCGGCCTCCCCCTTCTGGAGCCCGCCTCGGCCCAGGAGGCCTACGGGATGCTCAAGGAGGCGGTGCGGATAGCCCGGGAACGGCGGTCCGCCGTCATCCTCCGCCTGACCACCCATGTCTGCCATTTTAAGCAGCGGGTGGACTTTGACCCCCTGCCCCCAGGCTGCCTCGACCGTGCCGGCCCGAAGGCCGGGGCCCTGAAAAACGGCGGAGGCCGCTTTGACCCGGCCTCATCCACCTTTATCCCCATCGCCGCCGCGGTCTTCCCCCTCAAGCGCAAGGCCCTGGACCGCCTGGCCAGCCTGGCGGAGGAGGCCGAGGCCAGCCCGCTTAACCGCCTCATCCCCGCAGGCCCGGGTGGGCCTTCCGAGTTCGGGGTGATCACCGCGGGCCTCCCTGCCCTCTCCCTCTTCGATGCCCTGGAAGGCCTTCCGGTGCCTAGCCCAGCCAGGCCCGACGTCCTCAAGCTGGCCTGGATACACCCCCTTCCCAAGAGGCTCATCCTGGACTTCCTCTCATCCCACCGGGAGGTAAAGATCCTGGAGGAGCTCGATCCCGTCCTCGAGCAGGCGATCAAGGCCCTGGCCTATGACGCGGGGCTGCGGACGAGGATCCGGGGCAAGGAGGATCCCGAGGAGGAGATGGGCGAGTACAGGCCCGCCCTCGTGGCCTCGATCCTGGCCAGGACCTGGCCCGGGACCTTCCCTAGGCCCCCGGCCCGCCCCGGCCTGCCCGGCCTGGCCGCCCCGGCCCGGCCGGCCCAGCTCTGCCCGGGCTGCGGCCACCGCTCGGCCTTCTTCGCCGTCAAGGCCGCGTTGAGCGACATCGATGTGACCGTGGCCGACATCGGCTGCCATACCCTGGGCAACCTCCCGCCCTACAAGATGGGCCAGGTACTCCTATCCATGGGCCACGCCGTGTCCACGGCCTCGGGCCTGGCCCTCTCGGGCCGGGACCTCCCGGGCGGCATGAGGAGACGGGTCGCCTTTTTCATGGGGGACTCGACCTTCTTCCACGCCGCCCTGCCCGGCCTAGTCAACGCCCTCTTTAACCGCCACGACGTCCTGATGATCCTCCTGGAGAACGGCACCACGGCCATGACCGGCCACCAGGACCACCCGGCGGCGGGGCGGAACTTCAACGGCGAGGTCCCCGCCATACCCCTGCGCCGGGTCCTCGAGGGCCTGGGGGTGGCCTCGGTGAGGGATGTGGATGCCTACCGCCAGGCCGAGCTCAAGGCCGCCGTGGAGGCCGCCCTTGAGGAGACGGGGCTGCGGGTCGTGATAGCCCGCCATCCCTGCATGCTCAAGCTCACCAAGGCGGCCCGGCGCAAGCCCAGCTATGTGGCCCGCCATGTGCGGATCGACCAGGCCAGCTGCACCCGGGCCCACACCTGCGTCGAGGCCTTCGCCTGCCCTTCTTTCCAAAGAGACAAGGATGGCCGGATCGAGGTCGAGGCAGAGCTCTGCATCGGGGACGGCTCATGCAGGCAGACCTGCCCCTCGGGGGCGATCGTGGAAGCCCAGGGAGGGGTCTAGACCATGACTAAAGCGTATAACGTCTACATCACCGGGGTGGGCGGCCAGGGCATTGGCCTCCTCGCCGAAGTCCTGGCCCGGGCCGCCGGCCACGCCGGCCTCGAGGCCCGGGGCTGCGATACCCATGGCCTGGCCCAGCGGGGCGGCGCGGTGTCGAGCTTTCTCAGGCTGGGGCCAGGGGCCCACTCGCCCCTCTTTCCGGAAGGCAAAGCCGACCTTGTCCTGGCCCTCGAGCGCTGCGAGGCCCTCAGGGCGGCCCAGGACTGGCTTGCCCCCGGGGGGAACCTCCTCTGGTACGACACCTCCTGGCAGCCCCTCCCGGTCCGCCTGGGAGAGGCGGCGGCCATACGCGCGGAGGACGTGGCCGCCACCTGCGAGGCCCTGGGCGCCAAGAACCACCGCCTTGCCAAGAAAGGCCTAGGGGACGCCCGGATGCAGAATAGCCTCCTCGTGCGTGCCCTATCCAAGGAAAGCCTCATACCCGGCCTTGGGCCCGCCCACTACCGGGCCGCCCTGGCCGACCTCATGGAAGGCCCTGCCCTGGAAGCCAACCTGGCCCTGCTCGAGGCAGTGACAGCCTAGACCTTGGCCAGGGCCTTCTCGAGGTCTCCGATGATGTCCTCGATGCTCTCAAGGCCGATGGACAGGCGCACGAGGTCGGGGGTAAGACCCGCCTCCCTCTGCTGCTCCTCCGTGAGCTGGGAGTGGGAGGTGGAGGCGGGATGGAGGGCCAGGGACTTGGCGTCCCCCACATTCGCCAGGTGGGAAAAGAGGGAGAGGCCCTCGATAAACTTTTCCCCCGCCGCCCGGCCCCCCTTGACCCCAAAGACCACCATGCCCCCAAAGCCCTTCTTAAGCAGGCGGGAAGCGACCTCATGGGAGGGATCCTTCGCAAGGCCCGGATAGCGCACCCAGGAGGCCTTGGGATGCCCCGCAAGGAATTCCGCGACGGCCAGGGCGTTCTCGCTGTGCCGGGGCATCCTGACATGGAGGGTCTCGAGGCCCTGGAGGAAGAACCAGGCATTGTCCGGGGAAAGGCAGGCCCCGATGTTGCGCAGGGGGACGGTGCGGTTCCTAAGGGCAAAGGCGATCTTGCTGAGCTCCGAAGGGAGGTCGATGGCCCAGCGCAGGCCATGGTAGTTCTTGTCCGGGCGGTTAAAGAGCTCAAACCTCGGATCCGACCAGTCAAAGCTCCCCGCGTCGGTGACTATGCCGCCTATCGCGGTGCCATGGCCGCCGATCCACTTGGTCAGGGAGTTGACCACGATGTCTGCCCCGGCCTCGATGCTCCTCTCGAGCCAGGGGGTGGTGAAGGTGCCGTCCACCACGAGGGGGAGGTGGTGCCGTTTCGCCACCTTGGCTATGGCGGGGATATCGGCCACGTCGAGGGCGGGGTTGCCGATGGTCTCCACATAGATCAGGCGGGTCTTGGCCGTCACTGCCTTGTCGAAGGAGGAGGGGTCGAGGACATCCACGAATTTGGTCTCGATCCCCAGGTCGGGGAGGATGGCGTCAAAGAGGGTATAGGTGCCGCCATAGAGGTTGGACGCCGAGATGATCTCGTCCCCCGCCTTGGCGATCGTGACAATTGTGTTAAATATCGCCGCCGTGCCCGAGGCCGCGGCCACCGAGGCGGCCCCGCCCTCCAGGGCCGTGACCCGGTTCTCGAGGACCTCGTTGGTGGGGTTGCCGAGGCGGCTGTAGATGTTGCCGAATTCCTTGAGGGCAAAGAGATTGGCCGCGTGCTCGGCGCTCTTGAAGACAAAGGACGATGTGCGGTGGATGGGCACTCCCCTGGACAGGGTGGTGGGGTCGGGGCTGGCGCCCCCGTGGATGGTCGAGGTCTCAAAGCCTGGTTTCTTGTGTCCCATGATGGTCTCCGGTTCGGATGTGCTGGGCCGTGCGCATGCGCGCCGGCGGGCGGAGGCTGCCCCGCTCGAGGCGGGGCCTTCGCATCTCACATAGGGGGCCGAGGCAGGCGGGGTCAACGTTCATCTCGAACCTCCTTTTCCGGACCTTCCGGAGAGACTAAGGGACAGAGCCAACTTATCCCCACCTTGGGGTAAGGGAGGCCCGGCTGTCAAGATGCTAGATGTAGAAACATCAGAAAAAAACATTCCCCTGCCTGCCGGACCTGGGCCCTTTTTCTCGACCTCCTTGCCAGAGTCGAGTCAGGCCGGCACAATACGGCTGATTCTGTCTAAAGGAGCGCCGTATGCCCGTGAGGATCCCCAGCGACCTACCCGCCCGCCTCGACCTGGCGGGCGAGAATATCTTTGTGATGACCAAGGAGAGGGCGGCCCACCAGGACATCCGCCCCCTGCGCATCGCGGTGCTGAATTTGATGCCCACCAAGCTGGTCACCGAAACCCAGCTCCTCCGCCTCCTCGGGAACAGCCCCCTCCAGGTGGACATCACCTTTATCCGGATGGAGACCCATGAGTCCCGCAACACCCCGGCGGGCCACCTCGAAGCCTTCTATGAGCCCCTGGAAAAGGTTCTGGAGGAAAGCTTTGACGGCCTCGTGATCACCGGAGCCCCCGTGGAGACCCTCCCCTTCGAGGAGGTCGACTATTGGCCCGAGCTCGTCAAGCTGATGGACTGGTCCCGCCGGAGGGTCTGGTCCACCCTCCACATATGCTGGGGGGCCCAGGCCGGACTCTGGCACCATTTCGGGGTGCCCAAGCATCCCCTCAAGGCCAAGATGTTTGGCCTTTACCACCACCGGGCCCTAGACCTCAAGGAGCCCCTGCTTCGGGGTTTTGACGAAGTCTTCCTCGCACCCCACTCGCGCCACACCGAGGTGCGCCGGGCGGATATCGAAAAAGTCCAAGGCCTCAAGATTCTCGCGGAATCCGAGGAGGCCGGGGTCTTTATGGCGACGAGCACCGACCGGCGCCTCGTCTTTGTCACGGGCCACCCCGAGTACGATCGCCTAACTCTCAAGGGAGAGTACGACCGGGACATGGCCAAGGGCCTCTCCATCGACCCGCCCAGGAACTACTTCCCCGGGGATGATCCCCGCCGGGATCCGCCCATGACCTGGAGGTCCCATGCCCACCTCCTCTATTCCAATTGGTTAAATTACTGTGTTTACCAGGAGACTCCCTTCGATCTTGGGACCCTCCAGCCCCAAGGCTAAAAAAAGCTTGCATGAATTGATAATGCTTGCTATTGTTCGCTGCTTTCTGCCAGAAAGTAATGTCCCCTGCCTCCCCCAGAGGAGCTATCAGCTACATCATGCGCATCAAAAACCAGCTCTTCATCATGTTCGCCCTATGCATCCTTCCCTTCCTCGGCACGGCCGGCCTGACCCTTTCCTCCGCCACCGCCAACCGCAGGACCATCGCCAGGATCGAGGGCGAGATCCTGGCCAACACCGAGGCCTACTACCGCTTCCGCCACGATGTGGCCATCATCCAGCAGGCCTATACCGAGGTGGCGGCCAAGCGCAGCCCCGCGGCCCTCATGGCGGCGACCGCGAGGGCCGAGGAGTATGGCCGGGACGCCGAGCGCCTCGTGGCCTCGTGGGCGGCGAATTTGGCCGCTGCCCAGGGGGCCAGCCCAGGCAGTGACGCGGCCTCGGCGGCCTCATCGGACACCAAGGACCTCGATCTTAGGTCTCGGGTCAGGGACTACGTCAGGCTTGGAGAGGCCATGGCCAAGGCCTATGTCCTGGGCAGCGAGGCCAGCGCGGCCCCGCTTCTTAAAAGCTTTGATGACGCCTCAGAGGAATTCAGCTCCGGCATAGACCGCCTGCTCAAGGCCAAGGCCTATGAGCTTCAGGCCGCCCTGGAGGGGCTCACGGAGAGGCTAAGGCTCGAAAGCCTTGTCACCCTGGCCCTCGTGGCCGTCTCGGCCCTGGTGGCCATAGGCCTGGCCCTGGGCTATTCGCGCTTCCTTTCCCGCCGACTCGCCGCCATGGTCAAGGCCACGGCCCAGATCAAGGCCGGCCGGCTTGTGGCCGACTTTGGCAAGGCGGGCAAGGACGAGCTGGGACTCCTCTCCGCCGACCTCTCCGAGGCCTTGGGCAGGATCAGGTCGGTCTTTGACGAGATAGGCGCCACCTTCCAGGCCAGCCGGGAGGGGGGCACCGAGCTCTTCGCCGGCGTGGACAAGACCGCCTCGGCGGTGGAGCAGATCACCGCGAGCATCGAGTCCATGCGGGGCCGCTTTGCCGCCCTGGCCGCGGGCATCGACGGGGCCTCGGCGGCCTCCGAGGAGATCAGCGCCAGCATCGACAACCTGGACCGGGAGCTCGGGCACCAGGCCGACGAAGTGGCCCGCCTCTCCGCGGCCACCGAGCAGGTCTCGGCCTCGATCCAGGCGGTGGCGGGCATCGCGACAGAGAAGGCCAGGCGCCTCGGGACGCTTTCGGAGCTCACCCGGGACGGAGGCTCCAAGATCGAGGCCACCAACCTGGTGATCCGGGACATAGCCCAGAGCATCGACCTTATCCGGGAGACCATAGGGGTGATCGACTCGGTGGCGTCCACCACCAACCTCCTGTCCATGAACGCGGCCATCGAGGCCGCCCACGCCGGGGAATACGGCAAGGGCTTTGCGGTGGTCGCCGACGAGATAGGCCGCCTGGCCCAGGATACGGCCGAGCAGTCCACCGTGATAGGCCAGACCCTGGGCGGGGTGATCGAGCGCATCGGGGAAGTCATCCGCTCCGGCGAGGAGAGCGGCCAGGCCTTTGGCCTGATCGATCGGGAGGTGGCCTCGGTGGTCGAGGCCTTCCAGGAGATAGCCCGGCGGACCGAGGAGATGGCCCAGGGCGGAAGGGAGCTGGCCACCGCGACCGGGGTCCTGGGCGACGAGATGGCCCTCGTCCGGAATGGCTACGCGGAGATCCGCGTCGGGAGCCGGGAGATCCGCAATTCGGTCCTCGAGGCCAAGGACGTGGCCACCGAGTCCCTCGAGGGCATGGGGGAGATCTCCTCCGGGGCCACTGAGATCAACGGGGCCATAGCCCGGATCGCCGAGCTCTCCTCGGCCACGAGCCAGGGCATGGACAGCCTCGAGTCGGCCATCGCTGTCTTTGAGATCTAGACGGGACGGTCCGGCCCGGCCATAATCCCCCTAGGGGGACAGCATGAGCAATCGCCATCGTGTGGGCCAGGGCGCCTCAGAGGACAGGCTGGAGAGCCTCATCAAGGCCCGCCTCGAGCCGGGAGCGGACAAGAAGCTCATAGACGAACGCATCTGGGACCTCTTTGGCGAGGACTGGAGCGTGATGTTCACCGACCTCTCGGGCTTTTCCCGCCAGGTCGCCGAGTTCGGCATCATCCACTTCCTCCAGACCATTTTTGAGGCCGAGCGCCTCCTCTTGCCCATCATCGAGGACCACGACGGGATCCTCCTCAAGACGGAAGGGGACTCCTTCCTCGTGATCTTCCGCAATCCCCGCAAGGCCCTCCTCTGCTCAGTGGCCATGCAGCGCCGCCTGGCGGACTACAACAAAGGCAAGGGGGACACGGAAAAGGTCCTCCTCTGCGTGGGCCTGGGCCAGGGCCGGGTCCTGCGGATAGGGGACGCCGATGTCTTCGGCTCCGAGGTCAACGCGGCGAGCAAGCTCGGGGAGGACAGGGCCAAGGCCTGGGAGATCCTCGTCACCGGCGCGATGCGCGACGCCATCCTGGCCGCGGGAAGCCAGGGCCTGGAGGGCTTAGGCTTCCAGGAGCTCCCCGAGCCCCCCGCCGGCGCCGACCGCGCCTACAAGGTCGACTACAGGCTATAGCAACAGGGAAATAGGCCACAGAGCCGAAGGCCTAGCGAAGCGTTAGGCACAGAGAAGAAATGTGAGGGAATGAACGAAAATGGAGAAAATGCCTTAGCAACAATCTCTATTCTTCTTTGCGTCTCCCCTCTCCATCGATCCTGGAATTCCTTCTCCTACTCTTCCTCTGTGATATACCTCCGTGTCTCCGTGCCTAACGCTACGCCTACGGCTCCGCTAAGCCTCGGCATAAGCCTCGGCTCTGTGGCTAATCCTTTAAAGCTTCTTTTCCTCTACAGCTATCCTCTCCTCGAGGAGGTCGGTGGCCTCCCTCAAGGCAGGCGCGTCAAAGGCGAATTTGCCCCCCGTGGCCTCAAAGAGGCCCCGGAGGCTGACGCTCGAGCCCAGGGAGAGGCCGTGGAGGTAGGCCGTCACGGCCTCGGCCCGGTCCGCGAGGGAGCGCCGGAAGACCTGGACTGCCCCAAGTTGGGCGAAACCGTATTCCACATAGTAGAAGGGGTAGTGGAAGGGATGGAGCTTGCGCTGCCAGCCCTTGGCCTTGGCCGTCTCCAGGCCCGACCAGTCCACGCCCTGGACAAAGCGGTCCCAGAGGCCAGACCAGGCGGCATCGCAGGCGCCTGGATCGCGTCCCTTGGCGGCGCCGTCCGGGCCGGCCTCGTAGGCCCAGTGCTGGAAGCCGTCCACCACGGCCATAAAGGGCCAAAAGAGGAGGAATTGCTCCATGTGCATGATGGCTGCCCGGGCCGACTCCTCCTCGGTGTAGAAGCCGCCCTGGGACTTCGTAAGGAAGGGCGAGGCCAGGAGCTCCATCCCCATGGAGGCCACTTCAGCGAACTCCAGGGGATAGGCCCAGAGCTGGTGGTACTTGAGGGCGGGGTTCTCAAAGACCCGGAAGGCGTGGAAGGCGTGGCCCATCTCGTGGAGGAGGGTGTCCACATCCCCGGCCCCTCCGGCGGCGTTCATGAGGACAAAGGGCCGCCGGGAGGCGGGGTAGTCGGTGCAGTAGGCCCCAGGGGTCTTGCCCTTATAGTTGTCCAGGTCGTAGAGGCCTTCCTTGCGCATCGTGGCGAAATAGGCCCCCAGGCGGGGATCGACCTTGTTGAAGACCCCCTCGATCCTCGTCTCCAGCTCGGCCACGTCCTTGTAGGGCCGAAGGGCCGGGCGGCCAAAGCAGTCCACGTTGATGTCAGTCTGGCGCATCACGTCCACGGAGACGTCCCAGGGGCGCAGGACCTTGAGGCCCAGGCGCCGGGCTCGGCGCTCGTAGACCCGCCGGGCCGCGGGCACCACGACCTCCTCGATGGCGTTCCGGAAGGTCTCGCAGTCCGCCGGGCTGTACTCGAGGCGGAGCTTCTGCCGCCAGGCAAAGGCCCGGTAGTCCGAATAGCCTGCGTTGGCGGCTATCCGCCCGCGGATGTCCACGAGGCTCTTCCAGGTGGCGTCGATGGCCGGGGAGTCCGAGAGGACCCGGTCCATGGCCAGGCGCCAGCCCTTTTCCCGGCTGGGCCGGTCGGCTCCGGAGAGCTGGCCCACGAGCTGGGTGACCGTGTATTCCTTGCCCTCCCAGCTCACCGAGCGGGAACCCACGACCTTGTCGTACTCGAGGGCCGTCTTTTCGTGGTCGGTGAAGAGGGGGAGGTTTTCCTCCCGGTAGAGGGCCGCCTCGGCCCGCATGTTCCTCAGGGGGATGTCAAAGCCGGGAGGCTCGAGGCCCGAAGAGAGAAGTTTCTCCTTGAGGACCTGCTCGGCGGCCTGGGCCGGCTCGGCGATGCTCTCCAGGAAAGCGGTGTATCTAGCCTCGAGGCCCTCGTCGTCCGAATGGAGGTCGAGGGCCACCTTGAGGCGATTGCCCGCCTCGGCCACGAGGGAGGCCAGGGCCGTCCAGTCGGCCATCCAGGCCTCAAGCCTGTCCTGGCTTAGCCGGACCGAGGAGAGCTCGTCATAGTAGGTCTTAAAACGGGGCCAGTCCCACTCGAGGACCTGGCTGGGCGTGGAAGGAAGGGCAAAGGCCATGGGCAGACTCCTTTTTACGAAGTCTGACCCCAGGGCCTAGGCTAGGTCAAGGATAATTAGCCCAGCACGAGGCTGGAATCGAGGAGGGACTGGACGACAACCCGGCCATGGCCCTTGAGAACCATGTTATCCCCGGCCTCGAGAAAGTAGTCCTCGGGATCCCCTTCCCGGGTTACCCAGATCCTTCCCTCTACACAGGCCAGGGTCGAGGCGTCTCGGGCGTCCAGGCCCAGGATCCCGGACCGGGGCAGGGAGCGCAGGGCAGGGGCCGAGGTGAGGCCGGTCTGGACTATTTCGAGGGCGGCACTGAGGGTGGCGCTCCGAGTGACGGAATTGGACTTCATGGTTCCTCCTTGGGGAAAACGGCTGGTTCTTTTCCCCGCAAGGAGAATATAGTTCTTTTCCGCAAAAC
>JAKPBN010000041.1 GCA_029778945.1 Spirochaetota bacterium | reverse complement strand
TCGATGGCCAGTCCCATGGCCTGGTTCCTCGTCTCCAACGCGGTGGGTTCCATATCGAGCGCCCTAGTGTCGCCTTCCTATGACGCCTTCATCGCCGAGCAATCGGAGGAGAAGGACAGGGGCAAGGTCTTCGGCGTCGTGCAGTCCATCTTCCTCGTCGTGGGCATCCTGGGGCCGCCGCTTGGAGGCTTGGTCGTCGAGCGCTTCGGCTATGCAGCCCTCGCCTGGGTCTCGGCCCTCCTCTACTGGAGCGCCACCCTCATCCGCATCGCCATGGCGCGGAAAGTCGGGCACAGGGAGAAAGCAAGGGCCAGGGAGGCGACAGGCGGAGCGCGCCAGGGCCTCTGGCCCTCCCTGAAGTCCATTGCCGCCCTCATCCTGGCAGGCGGCCTCTTCACCTGGATCTTCCTCATAGATGGAGCCTTCGACATCGCGAACCAGCTTTCCGGCGACCTCCTTCCCCTCTTCATGAAGAGCTCGGGCTCGCAATCGGAGTCGAGCATCGGCATCTTGCAGGGCCTTTCCTCCCTCGTGATGGCCGTCTGCATGGTTCCCCTCGGAGGGATAGCCGACCGGCATGGCGAAAGGCTTCCCATCGTCGGAGGGTGCATCCTTTGGGCGGTCTCGATACTCCTCCTCTGGCTCGGCCGTTCGTTCGCGGTCTACGTCGCCTCCTTTGCGATCTCGGGCCTGGCCGGGGCGGCCCTCCAGCCCGCAATGCAGTCCCTGACGAGCAAGGCGGTGCCCCAGGAGCTTCGCGGCCTCGCCTATGGCTTCCTCGGCACCTCCCTCGGCGTCTTCTCCTTCTTCGCCCCGGCCATCGGCGGAGCCCTCTGGAAGGGCTTCTTCCCGGCCCTGCCCTTCCTGGTCTCGGGCGCCCTCATCCTCGCGGCGGCACTGCCTGCCTGGGCCAGGCTCGGGCCACCACGCGCGCAATCAGCCGGGGCGATGGTCGCCGGATCTGAGGAACAGCCGGCCCAGGTCATCGCCGCGGAGGGCGCCGACCAGGAAGGTTCCGGGCCCAAGGGCCGCTAGCCCCGGGCCCTGGACCGGCGGCAAGGCCGATGCAGGGCCCCGTTGATGCGCCGCAGGCTCCAAAGCTAGGATTCCTTCGTGAAGAACGCAGAAACAACCCTTGCCAAGCTCGTGGAGGTAGCCCTGCGGCGCTACTCGATGATCGAGGCGGGCGACCGCATCCTCCTTGCGGTATCGGGCGGCAAGGACTCGACGGCCCTGGCCTACGACCTGGCCATGAAGCGCAGGTGGTGGTCCCTGCCCTTCGAGCTCAGGGCCCTCCACATCGCCGCCGATTTCCCCTCCTCCGGCGCGATGCCCGATCTCGAAGGCATGATGCGTTCCTGGGGCATCGACTACGTCTCCATCGACGTCCCCGTCCTCGGGCGCCTCAAGCCCGGCAGGTCCATGAACTGCTACTGGTGCTCGACGCAGCGGAGGACCGAGCTCCTGCGCTATGCGATGGCCAATGGCTTCAACAAGATA
The DNA here is from genome assembly GCA_029778945.1 of Spirochaetota bacterium. GTDB lineage: Bacteria > Spirochaetota > Spirochaetia > Treponematales > Rectinemataceae > JANYKC01. The sequence continues at coordinate 350 of JAKPBN010000041.1, read as the reverse complement.
GCCCTGGGACACCACCTCGACGACATGGTGGAGACCCTCCTGATGAACATGCTCCACAAGGGCCAGATCTCCGGCATGCTGCCCGTGCTCTCCTACTCGAAGTATCCCGTGAAGATCATCCGCCCCCTCGCCCTCTGCGAGGAAAGGCAGGTCATCGCCTTCGCGGCGGAGAAGGGCTTCCTTTCCACGACCTGCAGCTGCGCCTACGGCGAGGACTCCAAGCGGCGGGAGACGAGGAGGAAGATCGCGGAACTGACAGGTGGCTCGAGCCTCCTCAAGCGCAACCTCTTCGACTCCATGTCCAACGTGAATTCGGAGTACCTGGGCTAGGGCGGCCGGCCCCCTTTCCC
>JAKPBN010000017.1 GCA_029778945.1 Spirochaetota bacterium | reverse complement strand
AAGCCCTTGCCGAATTCCCCGGCGTGGGCGGCCTCGATGGCGGCGTTCATCGCGAGGAGGTTGGTCTTGCTCGCTATGTCCTGGATGATCTGGATCATCTCCATGATCACGGAGGCCGAGTCGGCCACCTTCTTGATCAGGGACTCCGTCTCCTCCATCTCCGTCTGCCCGTCCAGGGCCGAGGTCTCCAGCTCGTTGGCGATCCTGAGCTTCTCCTCCGAGGCCTTGGCGATGTTGTTGATGGAGGCGCTCATCTCCTCGATCGAGGCCGAGGACTCGTTGATAGCCGAGGCCTGGGACTGGATCAGCTCCGAGAGGCGGGAGATGAATTCCTGGACATCCGCGGCCGAGGCGGCCGAGGCCGAGACCTCGGAGTCGAGGCGGGTGATCTTGTCCTTCATGCCCTCGGTGTTGGCCCGGATCTCGTGGAGGCTGGCTGCGGTGCGCTCGGAGGAGGTGGCCAGGTCCTGGGAGATCATGTTGGCCGAGGAGGTCACGTTCTTGACCTCCCTGACCATGCCCTCGAGGGTGCCGATAAAGTCATTGAAGAAGCCGGCGATCCGGCCGACCTCGTCCTTGGACCTCGTGTCCGCCCGGGCCGTGAGGTCTCCGGTGGAGGCTTTCTGGAAGGTCTCGATATAGTGGCCCAGGGGCTTGAGGACAATGCGGATGATAAAGAAGATGCCCGCTCCCAGGACGACCATGATAAACAGGGTGAGGCCCAGGATGGAGTTCCGGGCCCGGGCCGAGTCAGCCTCGGCCTTCTTGAGGGAGGAGATGATCTCAAAGGCCCCGTGGACCTCCCCGACCTTCCAGCCTTCCTTGGTGCCGCCGGTGGGGTCGAGGCTTCCCGAGGGATCCCCATGGCAGAAAAGGCAGTCCTCGGTCAGCACGATCGGCCTAAAATAGCGGATCTGCCCCTTTTCCCGGATCACCACTTCCTTGTCCTTGAGGGCCTCCAGGCGCTTGAGCACCTCGATCTCCACGCCCTCAGGCTCGTTTTTGGGGTTTCTTGGGGAGAATTTGGGCACCTTGAGCTCATAGCCGCTTTCTTCCGCGTTTTTCGCCGCCACTTCCATGGCCGTGATGATGGGGACGGCCTTGATGAGGAGTTCCCTATCCCCCTTGGCGGCCAGGGTCTGCAGGTCGGTTATCACGCCCTCGCCCAGGCGGACGGCCATGGCATCCCGGGTAGCCTCGGCGGTCAGGACCACGGCCTTGCTTTTCTCCAGGATGGCGGTTTCCGCCATTATGGCTATATCGCGTATATAGAAGGAGGCGATTATCACCGCTATGGCCGCAATGCCAAAAAGTGTCGAGGCGAGGACCTTGGCCTTGAGACTTAAATCTCGGATGTGCATGACGGCTCCTTGGCGCGGGATATCCTCTTCAGTATATTCAAGCCACCCTGTTTCCACAAGCTTAAGGCCTGATTGCGCCTTCGGGTCCAGGGACGAAGGGCAGTCAATGCTTCGATTTAGCCTCCAGCGGCGACCCGGCCCATCCGATAAGAAAGAGAAGGCCCTCCCCCCGTCCATTGGCGGGTTTGGAGAGTCCTAAGCACACCCGGCGTACAACGCGAAAGGATAGGGGCGAGCGTCAATGACCGTCGGCCAAAAAGCCAGCTTGAGCCTCCTCATCTCTGTCCTCGTCTTTGCGGCCTTTGCCGTGGCGGCTTTTTCTGGCCTTTTCAATGTCGTGGAAGCCCGGTTTTACAACCCGAGCGTGGCCCGGGCCTGGGAAAAGGTCCTGGACAAGGCCGCCGCCTCCGCCGACACCTGGCACGAGGGCAACCTGGAGAGGTTCCGGAAGGCCCTGGAATACGACTATGTCAAGCGCTCCTTCCTGCCCAACGCCTCCGCCGAGGATGGCTTCAAGCGCTCCACGACCTTTGGCAAGCTCCAGGAAAACAGCCCCGGCCTTGTCGGCTACCGCTTTGTGGACTCCGCCGGCAAGCGCATCCACTTTTCCAACCTCCCCGGGGATATCCTCAAGCAGTCCCCCACCGAGGTCCTCTATCGCCTGTATGGGGACGCCTCGGACCTGGCCTATGACACCATAGCCTCCCCCGATCCCGGTTCCGGAGCCGCCCAGGGCAAGATTTTCCTCGATCCTGCCCAAAGGCAGTTTATCTATTCCCTGCCCTTTATCGACGGCTTTGGGGTCTACCGGGGCACGGCCTTTTTCCTGGTCTCCCAGACGGGCCTGGCCTCCAGCCTCCTCGGCCAGGGCATCCTCAAGGTGGGGGATGAGGCCGTCTTTGCGGGCAAGGAGGGCATTGTCCTCAAGGCCCCCCTGGACAGCCGCGACCTCATCGTCTCCCACATAGCCGAGGTCTGGAAGGCCGCCCCTTCCCCCGGACCCCAGCCCATCATCGAGGGCTCGGCCTCGGGCCTGGTCCTCTTTAGCCGGACTACAGCCCTGGGGGGCAAGCTGGGCCTCCTCGTGGCCCAATCGGAATTCGCCTTTCCCTCGGCGATGAAGTGGCTTCTCCTCGCGGTCTTCTTTGTCACCGCCTACCTCCTTTCCTTCCTCCTCCTCAACCTCCGCCAGGACCGGATGACCGTCCTCTCGGACCGCATCAAGCGCTTCCAGATCAACCTCCTCGAGGGCTATATCGACAATAAGGCCGATATCGACTTCGAGCGCTGGAGCCGGGAGCTCGAGGCCCGCCGGGGCGAGGTCAAGGACGAGTTCAAGCGCAGCCTAGGCCGGCGGAGGCGGGGCTCCGACACAGAGGTCGACAGCCTTATCGACAAGAGCTGGGACGAGATCATAGCCATCCTGGGGAAGCGGGCCGGGCCGGAGGCCCTGCCCTCGGGCCTGGACATCAAGGAAGTCGAGCGCCTCATCACCGCCGCCCTCAAGGGCGGCACCTTCGTCCTCCCCGTCCAGGAGGCCCCCCGCCCCGTGGCCCTCTCCCGGGAGGAGGCGCCGGCCCGGCCCGCGCCCGTGCCCGTGGCCGTCCAGACCCAGGCCTTCCAGCCCGGAGACGACATCGAGGACCTGGAGGATGCCGAGGCTGTCGAGGATGCTGTCGAGGAGGCCGAGTCCGCCGAGGACTATGAGGAGCTCGAGGAAGCCGAGCTCCCCCAGGCCCTTGCCCGGCCTGCGGTGGCGCCGGCTGTCCAGGAAGCCCTCCCTGTCGAAGCGGCCCAGGCCTCCGAGGAATATGGGGACCTGGAGGAGCTGGAGGAGCTCGAGGAAGTGCCCGAGGCCGAGGAGGCCCAGGCTGCCGCAGAAATCCCCCCCATCGAGGAAGCTCCGGAAGCCGAGGAAGCCGAGGAAGTCGAGGAAGCCGAGGAAGCCGAGGAAGCGTCCTTCCCCCCAATGGTCCTGGCCCGCCCGCCCCTTATGCCAGCCTCGATCGAGGAAGCTCCAGAGCCCCAGGTGGAGGCTACAGCCCGGGCCGAGGACTACGAGGAGCTCGAGGAGCTCGAGGCCGTCGAGGACCTGGAGGAAGTCGAGCCTTCGCCGGCTCTCGAGCCTGCCGCCCCGTCCGCGCCCTTCCCGCCTGAGCCCGAGCGCCCCAGCCCCCAGGCCCCGATTGTCCTGGCCCGCCCCAGGCCCGCCGTGGCCGAGGCCCTGCCCCAGGTGGAGGAATTCGAGGAGCTTGAGGAGCTTGAGTCCCTTGGCGAGGCCGAGGACCAGCCCTTTGGGGAGGAGATCACCGCCTACGGCGACCTGCGGGCCGCCGCGGCCCAGGCCCTGGCCCTGGCCAGCGACGACGACGATGTCCCCCTCATCCCGGAGTCGAGTGGCCTCGAGCTGGCCGACGAGGCCGATATAGGCGACCTCGTGGGCTTTGTAGAGGCCGACGAGGGCGAAAATGCCGACTATCTTGACCTTGCGAGCCCCGGTGACGGATACAGCGACGTCGAGGAGCTTGGGGATGAGGTCGGCGACCTGGAGGAGGTCTCCGAAGCCGAGGAGATCGGTGAGGTCGCCGCCTCCGGCAGTCCGGAGATCATGGAGGATATCCCGGAGACGGGTAAGCCCATCCATGTCACCCCCGAGACAAGCCACGAGCGGGAAGCCCTGCTCAACCTCAGCCTCGACCTGGGTTCCCTCGACCTGTCCTCCCTGGAAGGCTCCATGGAAGCCTGGGAGGATGGTCCTGCCGGCGCCCAGGAGATGGACGCCACCCGGGAGTCCCGCCCCGCCCCGGTGGAAACCCCGGAGCCCGAGCCCGAGCCCGAACCCGAATCCGAGGCCCAGGAGATACCCCTTGTCTCCCCGGAGATCTCGGAGATCCTCGAGGCCCTCCCCGAGGCCGAGGACAGCCGGGAGGAGCCCGACTCCGAGGCCAGCGAGGTCGAGGAGTTGCCAGGCTTCTTTGTCCCCTACCACAGGCCCCAGGGTGGGGCCTACGCCTACTCGGCCATGCCGGCCGTGGAGGACCTGCCCGTCTTCGACGAGAGCCCCGACGGGGCCAGCGCCGAGGAAGTCCTCTCCGTGGACGACTTCCAGGCGGGCCTGGCTCCCGAGTCTATGGAGGACGAGGCCGAGGCTCCGCCGCCCCAGGATGGGCCCATTGTCTTCAAGGACGGGGTCTTTTTCCTCCAGGAGGGCTCCGAGGGCGCCCAGGGGGATTCCAGCCTTGACCCCGAGCTCAAGGGCCTTATCGATTCCGTCCTCAGCCATCCCCTTGACGAGGCTCCCCGCCTCGACTAGCGTGGCCCGATGAACCGCTTTTCGGGCCTTTCGACCTTGATCCTGACCCTCCTAGCCCTAGCCATCCTCTCCTTTGGCCTAGCCTGGCCCCTCTGGAGCCTTGCCACGGCCCACAGGCAGGCATATGCCCTCCTATGCGGCTCCGGCCTTGTCCTGGCTATCCTGGCTAGGCTCATCCATAGAAGGCTTGCCAGGAAGGCCCGCCCCTCATGAGCCCGAAGACCCTGCTGGGCCTCCTGGGCTTCCTCTGCCTTGCCCTGGCCGCTGCGGCCCTGCCGAGCCCCGGCCCAGCCCTGCCGGGGAGCTATCCCCGCCTGGGCAGCCTGGGCCCGGGGGATCCCATCTACCAGCAGCAGCAGGAGCAGCTTGCGGCCTCCTATACGGCCCTAGCCGCTGGCGTCGATGGCCCCGAGCTCGTGATCTACCGCTTTGTGGCTAGCGCCGAGCTCGACCTCTTTTCCCTGGCCGCCCGGGTCAACTTGCCCTACGAGACCCTGGCCACCCTCAACGGCCTGGACCGCTCCCGGTCTATTGTGCCCGGGGAAAGCCTCCTTATACCCTCGGCCCCGGGGATCTTTGTCCCGGAAAAGCCCGGGAACGATCTGGACCTCCTCCTATCCTACCGGGCCTTGGACAAGGGAGATGTCCTCCAGCTTGCCTCCGCCTCGGGCACCCGCACCTGGCATTTTTACCGGGGCGCCCGGTTCAAGCCCGAGGAAAGGGCCCTCTTCCTGGGCCTCCTCTTCCGCTTTCCCCTGCCCCGGGCCCGGGTTTCCTCGGGCTATGGGATGAGGGTCAATCCCGTGACGGGCACCCAGGCCTTTCACCATGGCATAGACCTGGCCGCCCCCCTGGGCACCGATGTCTACGCCGGCCGGGATGGGATAGTCTCGGCCTCGGGAATCGACCCCGTCCTGGGGGAATACCTCGTCATCGACCACGAGGGCAATTGGCAGACCGTCTACGGCCATCTTTCCAAGCGCCTCGTGAGGTTGAAGGATAAGGTCGAATCGGGTATGATTATCGGGCGGGTCGGCACGACGGGCCAATCCACCGGACCTCACCTCCACTTTGAGGTGAGGAACAAGGGTGAGACCCGGGATCCCCAAGCCCTGATTCCGAAGGTACAGCGATGAAATCCCGCTTCCCTCTTCCAGGCAGAATCCTCGCCCTTGTCCTAGGGAGCCTTGCCTTGGCAAGTCTTTCCGGGGCTGAAGAGCTTCGCACTATCGTCGCCGGCACGGCGGCCCTGTCCTCCGAGGCCCCCGAAGGCACGAGGCTTTCGGTGGCCTACAACGAGGCCGTGGCCATTGTCCTGCCCAAGGAATCCCCCTTTATCCAGGGCTTTGAGATCGAGGTAAAGATACCCCAGGCCGCGATCAACTTCCCCGGGGCCCTGGCCTATGAGCTCTGGCGCCGCCTCGACCCCGCCCCTGACAAGAACCGCTTTGGCTACGAGGGTGAACGCCTTATCACCCAGCCCCTCCCGCCCCGGGGAAGCCTGGTCCTCCAGGTGCCCATCCGCAAGGACCACAGCCTCAAGACCAGCCCCTATTCCACCGTTGTTCCGACTATCCTGGACCCCAAGGACTTTCCCCTGGTGTTCAAGTTCTACGCCATATCTAAGGGCATCCCCCCGGAGCTCGAGAACGCCGACTTCCAGATCCGGATCCGGCCCCTCCTCACGGACGAGGGCGCCTTGAGGGTCAACCTCCATTTCCCGGAGGGGGCGGACAAGACGGCCGTGGTGGTGAGCCTGGATGACAAGCGCCTTACGGATCCCCGCTACCTCGACGGCCGGGACCTCCTGGTCCTCAAGGCGGGCACCCATTACCTACGGGTCTCCTCGGAGAAATTCCGGGACGAGTCCAGGACCTTTACCATCGACCAGGGCCGGATCCTCGACCTTGTGATCGAGCTCCAGGACACCACCCCCCTCCTCGTGATCGAAGCCCCCGACTCGGCCCAGATCAGCATCGACGGCCAGCGGCTCAAGCCCGACCAGCGGACAAGCCTCAATGTGGAAGTCGGGGAGCATACCGTGAGCTGCCGGATCGGGGACTACGTGATAACCCGCAAGTTCACCGCCTACCGGGGCAAGACCTACCGCCTAGTCCTAGCCGTCGACCTCCAGGTCCAGGAACAACCGTAAAGAACCAAGAGGGATTAACCACGGAGGCACGGAGGCACGGAGAAGAAAGGGAATTGAAAAAATAGGAAAAAAGGAATGTTTTTCGGCATTCCCACGTATGGTTTTTTCCTATCATTCTCCACTTCCCTTTTCATTTATTCCGGATTTCCCTCCGTGTCTTCGTGCCTCCGTGGTAGATATTCTTGACTTTGGGGGTAATCGCATGACTTCAATCCTGTCCTGGAACGTTAACGGCATCCGCTCCTGCGCGAGCAAGGGCTTGATTGATTTCCTGGCCACCGAGAGCCCGGATATCCTCTGCCTCCAGGAGACCAAGGCCCAGGTGGGCCAGCTCACCAAGGACTTCTTCAACCCCTCGGACGGCCAGGGCGGCACCTACCACTCCTGGTTCGCGGACGCGGAAAAGAAGGGCTATTCCGGGGTGGCCATCTACTCCAAGAAGCCGCCCCT
>JAKPBN010000003.1 GCA_029778945.1 Spirochaetota bacterium | reverse complement strand
GTAGAGCGAAGGCTGGCGGGCAATCTCACGCCTTGGAGCATAAAGGCAGGTGGGGAATTCCGCAACCTAAGAAGGCTCGACCTGGAGTCAGGGCGGGCGAGGGAATATTCCGGAAATTATGTCCAAAATTCTGTGGTCCGAGGAAAGCAAGGCAGAAAAATATTTTTTCTGCTCCCGAACAAGCTTGACAGCTCCTGGGTGCGCTACTATATCCTGTAGCCGACTCGGACACCGCCGCAAGCGGTTGTGGTGTCTAATGCAAATATCGTACCAACGTAGGTGAAAAAGTGCGTTGCCCCCACTGTGGAAGCATGGATGACAAAGTGATCGACTCCCGGAGCCTCGCCAACGGCGAGTCTACCCGGAGGCGCCGGGAATGCCTGTCCTGTGGCTTCCGTTTTACAAGCTATGAGAGGATCGAGGAAAAGCCCCTGATGGTGGTCAAGCGCGATGGCCGCCGGGAGCCCTTTGACCGGGCCAAGCTCGAGCGGGGCATCATCCGGGCCCTGGAGAAGCGGCCCGTGTCCTCCCTCTCCATCGAGAACCTCGTCAACGAGATCGAGGACGAGGCCGCCATGGTGGGCAAGACCTCCAATGAGATTCCCAGCCAGGAGCTGGGCGAGATGGTCCTCGGGCGCCTCTACGCGATAGACAAGGTGGCCTATGTCCGCTTCGCCTCGGTCTACCGCAAGTTCGAGACCATGGGGGAATTCCTCAAGGTGATCCAGCGCCTCGAGGATGAGTCGACGGGGGCCCGCTGATGGCGACCCAAGAGGTCTTCCCGGAGTGGAAGAGCTACCTCGGCCTCGAGGGCCCGGGTCCGGTCCGCTATGTGGCCAAGCGCTCGGGAGAGGTTGAGCGCTACGAGGCTTCCCGCATAGGGGCCGCGGTCGAAAAGGCCTTTGCCGCCGTCGAGGGCAATGCCGCAAGGCCCGAGCTCGCGGCCCGCCGGGATTTGGTCGTGGAGGCCGTCGAGAAAAAGCTCCGCCTCCTCATGGCCGGCCGCCATCCCAATTCCATCCCCGCCATCGAGGAGATCCAGGACCTCGTGGAGGAGGCCCTGATCGAGGCCGGGGAGGCCAAGACCGCCAAGGCCTACATCCTCTACCGCGCCCGCCACGAGGCCCTCCGGGACACCCGGAAGCTCATGCTCGACATCAACGGCACCATGGACGGCTACCTCTCCCAGGCCGACTGGCGGGTCAAGGAAAACGCCAACGTCAACTATTCCCTGGGGGGCCTGATCCTCCACAACTCCGGGACGATCACCGCCAACTACTGGCTCAGGAACATCTACAGCGAGGAGATCGCCGAGGCCCACCGGGAGGCGGATTTTCACATCCATGACCTCTCCATGTTCTCCGGCTACTGCGCGGGCTGGTCCCTCCGCCAGCTCATAGCCGAGGGCCTTGGGGGGGTGGCCGACAAGATCTCCTCCAAGCCCGCCCGCCGCCTCTCGACCTTGGTCCAGCAGATGGTAAACTTCCTCGGGGTCCTCCAGAACGAATGGGCCGGGGCCCAGGCCTTCTCCTCCTTTGACACCTA
>JAKPBN010000457.1 GCA_029778945.1 Spirochaetota bacterium | reverse complement strand
GGCCACAAGATGACCCTCAAGATGGCCATCGACAGCCTCACCACCCTCTCCAAGGACCATATCTGGGTCCTCAAGGCCGTCTGGTCCAAGGACAAGCTGCGGGAGAAGATCAAGGGAGACATCCCCTGGGCCCTGCGCGTCCTGATCAAGAGCTTTGACAACCGGACCGACCTCAAGAAGATCAAGGCCGAGCTCGTCCCGGCCATCCTCACCGCGAGCGAGTGGAACTCCTGGAGCGCCAAGGCCCGGGACATCCTTAAGACGGACTCCATGTTCGGCAACGCCTCCGACGCCATAGCCACCTACATAGTAAGGGACAGGCCCCTCTCCTACGAGGAGAAGATCTACAACCAGTTCAAGGCGGAGAAGGGCTTCTTTGCCCGCGTCCAGTGCCTGCGGGACTTCCTCGAGCACGGGGAACCGGACTCGGAGTACTTCTCCGAGATGCTCGGCTTCTTCACCGGCTTCCTGCGCTCCTACCAGGTCGCCAATGAGCAGGTCATCGCCTCCTACCTCTTCCTCAAGGAACTCGCGGCCAAGCACGCCTTCCTCAAGGGTCAGGCCACGGCCAACTTCACCGAGCTCTTTGAGGAGATCGAGGACCCGGTTCAGATCTACGAGCTCATCAAGGATGCCGAGCTCCGCCGCTCCCTCCTCCAGCACGTAAGGAACTTCCTCACCGACTGGGCCGATGTCTATGTCCGCCTCTTCCCCTACTGCCTCAATGCCACGATGCTCGACACCCTGGTCGCCGCCGGCCATGAGGACAAGCTGCGCAGGATGGTCCTCGATATCGTGGAGAACTACCGGGACCACCGGGAGGCCTTTATATGGGTCGTGAAGAACCTCCGGGAGGAGGAGTGGTTCAAGGCCCTCGGCCTCTCCTATGAGAAGATCCTCATAACCCTCGTGCATATCCTCGACATCTCCTACAAGGAGATCGAGAGCCACCGGGACACCACGGAGAACCGCAAGGTCAACAAGCAGGTCCAGACCATCCTCTTCTCGGACGGCGCCCTCGAGCACTTCCTGGCCGAATCCGACGTGGACACGATCGAGCGGGTCTATACCCTGGTCTCGGATGTGAAGGACCTGGATCCCGCGATCAAGATGCAGTTGCGCCGCCGGATAACCGAGCGCTTCCCGGACTTCAAGATCAGCGGGGACGAAGAGAAGACCGTCGTCTCCCGGGGCCTCATAGTCACCGCCGCCAAGTACGAGGAAAAGCAGAAGCTCCTCCAGGAGATCCTCGAGGTGGAGGTCCCGATCAACCAGAAGGAGATCGCCTACGCCCTCTCCCTGGGGGACTTGCGCGAGAACGCCGAGTACAAGGCCGCGAAGGAAAAGCAGGACGAGCTCAACGCCCGGGTCGCCAAGCTCAAGAACGAGATCGAGAGGGCCCAGATCTTCGACAAGTCTGGACTCTCGGCCTCCAAGGTGAGCTTCGGCACCGTGGTGAGCCTCAAGAACGAGCTCACCAACGCGCCCGAGACCTACACCATCCTCGGGCCCTGGGAGTCCGAGCCCTCCCTCAATATCATCTCCTATCTCTCCCCCCTGGGGAAAAAGCTCCTCAACCACAAGACCGGGGAGCACCTGTCCTTTATGATCCACGACCGCAAGTTCCAATACTCGGTAGAGTCGATAGAGGTGGTCAAGCTCTAGTCCAGGGAAGGGGCGAGCCGCGGGCATGAAGGCCTTTGGCCTAGCGGCTCACAGTTCAGGTAAGGCCCAGGGGAACCATGAACAAGAGAAAAAACGTGAAGGCTGCCTTCTTCTCCGTCCTCCTCCTCTCCCTCGCGCTTGCCGGAAGCCCGGTGTGGGCAAGCTCGGCCCTGGACGAGGAAGGGGCCGCGAGCGATGTCATCGTCCTCCTGGATGTGTCCCAGTCCGTCCTGCCCTATTTCCATGACATCACCGACTACGTGGTCAGCTCGGTGGTCAAGGACTTCCTGCGGATAGGAGACACCTTCCATCTCCTCAGCTTTGGGGAGTCCACCCAGGTCGAGATCGCCCAACGCGTAGGCGGGGAGCAGGATGTCAGGTCCATACTGGCGCGGCTCTACCTCCTCTATCCCGTGGCCAGGAACACCGACCTGGTCTCGGCTTGCGGCTATCTCTATCAATACCTCGCCGACCTGCCCGAGAGCAGACGCAAGGTCGTGGTGCTGATAACCGATGGAGTCCAGAATCCCTCCCGCACCAGCCCTGTGTATGGATTGGACAGCGCCGCGGCCGACAGGGAGCTGGATACCGCCGCCTCCCGGATCAGGTCCAACGGCTGGCCTGTCTACATCATCAAGGTGCCCTTCTCAGCCGAGCGGGCCAAGGCCGAAGCGGCCACCGCAGGCAATGGTCCTTCCCAGACCGCTCCCTCGCCCGAGGGAGCGGACAAGGCCCTCTCGACCATGGCTACGGCCCTTAACACGGGCATCACGGTCTATAGTCCGGAAAGCCGGGGCGAGGTGGCGCGCAAGAGCCTTTCCCTTCCAGTGGCGGAATTCCCCGGGGACCTGGGCAAGCGCGGCCTGGCCTTCAGCTTCCCCCTCAAGATCCACAACGAGGGGGACAATGACATCAGCCTCGAGCTGCTGAGGGTCCTCTCCGGCGGCACCGACATCCTCCAGAAAAAATCCTTCCTGAGCCTGGGCCCCCGCAAGTCCGGCAGCATGGACATAAAGATAGCCCTATCCCCCGACACGCCCTCGGGCCAGCTTAAGCTGCCCATCGAGCTCTATTTTGCCGACGGCCTCAGGGTTAGCCCCAACAATGGGGTCTTGAGCCTAAACCTCGCCCCTAGTCCCTTGGCGGGACTTTTCAGGTCCGGATCCAAGGTGGTCCTTTTCGCCATCCTTGTCCTGGCCGGCCTTGTCCTTGTGGCGGTGGCGATTGGCTTCCTGACGAGGCGGGCCCCCAAGCGGGCTGCGGCTCCGATTGTCGCCGCCGTGCGCGAATCCGCCGAGGAAGAGCGGGAGCGCCGGGCCGAGAAAAAGAATCGGGAAGCCCAGCTTGCCTCAGGCTCAAGCGCAGCGGCCGGAGCTGGGGCCTTGGGCCCGGCCTCCAAGGCTGGCCAGGCTAGCCTGCCTCCAGCGAGTGCCACTCCAGGCCAGAAGGCGAAGCCTGCTATCGCCGCGGAAACCGCTCCTGCGGCTCCCCTGGGCAGCCCCATCCAGGTCGAGACCGCGCCGGGAGCGAGCCTTCCCCTCAAGCCAGGGAGGGACAAGGCCGCGGAAAAGCGCCAGGCCCAGGTCGCGAAGGCAGGCTCCCGCGAGTCGGCCAGGGAGACGGAAAAGGCAAGGCCCGAAAAGCTGCGCGCCCCCGGCGCTCGGGTGGTCAGGCCAGGCAGGATCCAGGTCGAGCTTCGGGTCGAGGGCCAAAACCCCTCCATCGGCCACAGGAATGTCCACAGCCTCGAGGCTGGGCAGGCGCGGGCGGTGGGCGGTGGAAGAAGCGACTTCCTCGTCTTCCTCGTCAATGTGCCGGCCCATGCGGGGGAGCTCCACTTCGATGGGGAGAACTGCAGCTTTATTCCCCTAAAGCCCGAGCTCTTCCCCGGGATCGGGGAGGTGGTGGAAAATTGCCTGGGCAAGGACATACCCATGGTTTCCCGCCAGGGCTATCCAATGGTGCTGCGGTTCACCAAGTTCATCGACCCGGTGGACAAGGTCAATCGCCTGCTCCACTGCATAGAGACCCCTGGCCTCTTTGTGGACAGGGACGAGTAAATAGGGCGGCCCTACTTAAAGGTGGCCAGGATCTCCAGGGCTTTCTTGCGGATATAGTCCGAAGGGTCAGAAACAGAAAGCCTCTCAAGATCAGGCCTGATCTCAGGAACCTTGTTGCGCCGGGCCCACTCAAGGCCTCCTAGGCGCATAAGATAGTCCTGGTCGGCGAAGAGCACCCGCGCTAGGGGACTGCCCCCGGGACTCGGCTCGCCCCCGGCCAATTCCTTGGCGAAAGCGACATAGAGGCTCTTGTCCTTTTCCTTGGCCTCGGCGGCAAGACGGTCCACAAGGCTGGCTATCGAGGAGGGATCCTTCCTGAGGAGTACCCCAAAGGCGAGAACCTTGAGGGCGGTCTCACTTTTGGGAGCGTCAAGATAAGAGCGGAGGAAGGCAAAGGCGTCCTTGCCTCCCACCTCCCCAAGGGCCTTGATTGCCTCGGTCTTGACGGCTTTTTCGGGATCGTAATTCGCCTTGTAGACCAGGGCTGGAACGGCTTCGTCAAGCTTCCGGGCCGCCAGGGCCTTGCAGCCGGCGATTCGCACAAGGACCGAGGCATCCCGCAGGGATCCAAGGATAGCCTTGTCTACCTCCCCGCCCTTGAAATGCCCCAGGGCCGCGACAGCCGAGGCCTTGACGTTGACGTCATCCCCGTTGGCGGCGATCACAAGACTTTTGACAGCCCGAGGATCGCCTATCTTTCCCAGGGACTCACTCGCCACCATCCGGGTTGTCTTGCTGCCCTGGGGGTCCTCGACGAGCTTCATGAGCTTGTCCGCGGCCTTGCCGGAGCCAAAGTCCCCAAGGGCCCGAATCGCGCCTTGTTTAAGATCCTCGGTCGCGTCCTCGCTGTCCAGGTAGGCCAGGAGGGCCTCCTCTTCCTGGGGCCCGCCGGCCCGGCCTAGGAGCTTGAGAAGACTGGGCAAGATCTTCTTGTCCCCTTCCTTAAGAAGGTCCTTGGACAGGGACAAGGCCTTTGTCGACCGGATCTGGGCTAGATAGGCCACGGCCGAGGATACCAGGGCTGGATCCTGGTTGTCCCGGCCCTCGACAAGACCAAAGGCCTCGGCTTCCCCGCCCTTCCATTCCAGGGCCGACCAGAAATCGAGGATGGCCGAGCGCAGCTTTTGGCTCCTCGAGGATTTAAAGAGGCCTAGGATCTCCTCATTGTAGCTTCCATCCTTTTCCGCCTTGAGGCTGTCCAGGAGCTCAAATATCTCCGACTCGATCCCGTATTTAAGGGTGTCCCTGCGCCTGGTCTCGGTTTCCTTGAGCGTCGCCTGGGGGTCCACCGGGCCAGGGGCAGCCGAAGAGGCGGCATCGGCCGCATGGGCCTGGGGAATAGGCCCTGGGCCAAGAATGGACACAATAGACACCATCATTATGACCAGGATCCTTTGCCTCATTCCCTGCCTTCCTTTATTCGCCTGGCGCTCACCAGGTCCTCCCGCCACGACGACTCATCCAGGCTCGATATGATGACTCCCGTCCGGGGGCCCTCGGAGGCGGCATGGATAAATGAGTCTGCCGAGAGGGCAATTCCCACATGGGCTATTCTAGCACCTGCCCCAAAGAGGAGTATATCACCGGGCCTGATCTCTCCCCGGGCCTCCTCTCCAAATCCCGCATAGGCCGAACTCCTGCCTGGATAGGGTCCTCCAGGGTAGGCGGACTCAAGGACCGCGCCGACAAAGCCGGAGCAATCGACGCCATTACGCCCATGCCCCCCAAAGCGGTAGGGAACCCCGAGCCAGGCCAGGGCCGCTCCCACGATCCGGAGGGAGACCGCTCCCTGACCCTCCTCGGGCCGCCTAGCCCAGGTCTTCCAGCCAGAAGGAGTCGAGGCGAAAAGGATGACCACGAGCCCCAGGAGGATGAGCCTATTCGAGGGACGATTCATAGCAGGCCAGGAAGCTGCGCTTGAATTCGCTGAAGGCCCCGAGGCCTATGCTTGTCCGTATCTCGGCGACAAGCCTGTCCAGGAAATAGAGATTGTGGTAGGTGGCCAGCATGGAATAGAGAATCTCCTGGGTCTTGTACAGGTGGCGCAGATAAGCCCGGGAGTAGTGCCTGCATACCTTGCAGCCACAGGCGGGATCGACCGGGGAGAAATCCCTCTCGTTGGCGGCTTTCTTGATTGTCAGGGGGCCCCGGCGGGTAAACAAGAGGCCGTTTCGGGCCACCCGGGTGGGAAAGACGCAGTCAAAGAGGTCGATGCCATTCTCCACCGCCTCGAGGATGTATTCAGGGGTGCCTATGCCCATGAGGTAATGGGGCCGGTCCTCGGGCAGAAGGACCGAGGTCGAGGCCAGGAAGTCGCAGAAGACCTCATAAGGCTCGCCCACGGAAAGCCCCCCGATGGCGATCCCCGGGAACTCGAAGGACGAGATTTCCTCGGCGCTCCTTTTCCGGAGCTCGGCGTCAAAGCCGCCCTGGACGATGCCAAAAAGCTCGCCCTTGTAGCCTTCTTCCCTCTCGGCCAGCCAACGCGCCTTGGCGCGCCTGGCCCATTCCGTCGTGAGGCGCAGCGCGGAGCGGACTTCCTTGTCCTCGGAGCCCCAGGCCGAGCAGATGTCCAGCTGCATCTGGATATCGCTGTTGAGGGCAGTCTGGACCTCGACCGCTATCTCGGGAGAGAGGAATTTGTAGGAGCCATCGATATGGGAGCGGAATTTGACTCCCTCGTCCGTGATCTTGCGAAAGGGCGCCAGGGAAAAGACCTGGAAGCCCCCTGAGTCAGTCAGGAAATTGCCCCTCCAGCCCGTAAAGCCATGGAGGCCCCCGGCCGCCTTTATGGTCTCCGATCCCGGGCGCAGGAAAAGATGATAGGTATTGGCAAGGATTATGGGAAAACCTATCTCCTCAAGGTCCTGGGCCGTGATGGCCTTCACGGTGGCGTTGGTCCCCACGGGCATAAAGGCCGGGGTCGCGACCCTGCCATGGGGAAGGTCGACGTAGCCCGTGCGGGCCCTTGTCTTGGGATCCCTCGCAAGGGGGGTGAAGATCTTGGCGGTGGACATCATGGCTCCTTATTGTGCCCGGCGCTTGCCGCTCCGGGCTAGGTCCTGGCCCTGCGGAAAAGCCAGAGGCTGAGGATAGAGAAAATAGCCAGGGGCAACCAGGCGCCCAAGGCCGGCAGGATCAAGCCCGTCCTGGCCAGGAGCATGGTCACCATCTGGAAGATATAGTAGGCAGTCGCGAGGAGAAGGCTTGAGAGGAGGCTCATTAGCAGCACATTCTTGCGGAAACGCCCCCCAAAGGCCGCGGATAGAAGCACTACAATGAGGGGGGTAAAGGAAAAGGCAAAGCGCTTGTGCCTCTCCGCCAGGGCCCCCTCGTAAGGCAGGCCTGCGCGCTTGAGGAAGGAAACCTGGCCTGAAAGCTCGGCCACGGACATTTCCCTCACGTCGAGATTCTGGTTGCGGAAGGTGGAGGGGGGCTCGGTGAAGGAAGGGTCGCGATAGCTTCCATAGCTTGTCTCGTTCCAGTCGCCGCTGCCGGTCCTCGTAAAGCGCCTAACCCTTGTCAGGACCCAGCCGTTTCCGTCCCAGCGCGCCGAGTCGGCCTGGGTTAGGGCGAGGGGCTTGCCATCCCCTCCCCTTTCCACGATGTCCAGGCTCGTGAGGCTCTTGCCAGCGTCGTCGTAATAGGCGCATTTGTAGACCATGCGCCCATCCAGGGAGATCACGGCGACATCGGCGTTGCTCCTCGTGACATTCTGACCCAGGAGGCGTCGGGATAGCTCGGTCTTTTGCCTATAGCTCTCCAGGACCACCCCGTCGCCGAAAAAGAAGGAGAAGGCCGAGAGGGCCAGGCCCACGGCGATCAGGGGCAGGACAAAGGAGCCTAGCTGGAGGCCGGAGCTGAACACGGCGATCAGCTCGTTCCGCGCATAGAGGCTGCCCAGGGTATAGGCAGTCGCGAAAAGAAGCGCGACCGGCAGGGCATAGGTGAGGCAGGTGGGCAGGTAGAGCCCGAGAACCTTGAGGATGGAGAGAGCCGGCACCTCGAGGGATAGATAGCGCCATAGGGTTCCAAAGAGGTCAATGAGCTCCACAAGGAGGATAAAAAAGGCCAAGGCCCCAAGGAATACGGGCAGAAAAAGACTGAGGATATACCGCCTGAGAATCCGGGGGCGCGCGGGCATCTTGCCTGGCCTACCTTGTCAGCTTTTCGCCGGTCCACAGGGAGAGGCCGGCGAGAAGCATGAGAAGATTGGGTCCCCACATCGACCAGAAAGGAGAGAGGCTAAGCCGGGAGCTCATGGTCGAGCCCAGGAGCAGCAGGGCCCAGTAGACTACGGATATCAGGAGGCCCAGGCCAAAGCCCACGGACCTTCCGGCCTTCCTGGCCTTGAGGCCAATGGGATAGGCGAGGAGGACAAAGCAGACGGCTCCCGCGGGAATTGCGTATTTCTTGTAGTACTCGGTCCGGTAGATATGGATGGACCGGTCCTCCGGAAGAGGAAGGTCGAGGTCCCTCAGGCGGGCAAGGGGGGGGGCGAGCCTGCGCGAGGCGCTTTGCCAGCCTAGGCCCTGGCCTTGGGCCAGGCCATAGGCGGCCTGGAGGGCCGAGCGGCTCGCCTCGAGGTCAAGACTCCTCTGAAAGAGCCGCTCCTGGCGGACAGCCTCCTTTTCCCCTATGACCCGGCCGAGGTCATAGGACGACATCTCGAAGGGTCCGATGACCGTGGAGGCGCCCGGGCCCGCATCCGTCCTTACCCGATACTCCATGCTGCTTGAGCTTGTGTACTCCACCCGGCCCGAGCCCGCCTTGCCCAGGGTCTGGGCCCAGACGCCCTCGAGCTCGAGGACCAGGCTTCCGTCCTTCCCATCCTTTAGCCTGGCCCGCCTCGCGCTGATCACCCGCTCGCGGCTCCCATCGACCTTGTCAAAGATCAGGACATCCTCTACCGCGTTGCCCGACACCGCACCAGTCACAATTGTGATGTCCTTGTAGCGCCTGGAGGACCAGGGCTGGAGCTCGACCGCAGGCGAGGAGACGATGAGGCTCCGGTAGAGCTTGCCATACTGGATCGAGCCCAAGGGGAGAAAATACTCATTGATGGAAAAGGAGGCCAGGGTGACGGCCAAGCCCAGGACGGCAAAAGGCAGGAAGAGATTGCGGGGAGGGAGGCCCGAGGCTTGCATCACGAGGAACTCCGAGTCGGCCGACAGCCTCGAGGTGGCCATGAGGGCACCCACAAGGGAGGCGAAGGGAAAGGACATGGCCACTTCCGAGGGAATCGCGTAGATGAGGAGCAGGAGGACATCGATAAGCTCGGCCTTCTTGGACAGTATATCCTCGGCCATGAGGAGGATCTGGTTCACAAAAAATACCACAAAGAAAAAAAGGAAGGAGATGAGGAAGGAGAGGGCGAATTCCCTGAGGACATAACGGTAGAGGATCCAAGGCTTTCCCCGGCCGCCTGCCAGTCCATCCATGGGCTCAGAGTCCCGTCGAGCCAAAGCCGCCGGAGCCGCGGGCGGTACCCGACAAGGCGGCGGCGGTCTGGAAAAGGGCCCTCGACACGGGGGCCAGGACAAGCTGGGCTATCCTGTCACCGTCCCGGATCTCCACGGCCTCGGCGCCAAGATTTATGAGGATAACCTTGATCTCTCCGCGATAGTCGGAATCGATGGTCCCAGGGCTGTTGAGGCAGGTTAGGCCCTTTTCCAGGGCCAGTCCCGAGCGAGGCCTCACCTGGAGCTCATAGCCCTCGGGGATCTCCACCCGAAGGCCCGTGGGCACCGCCGACCTCTCCCCGGGGGCGAGGACAAGGGCTGAGGCGAGGCGGGCCCGCAGGTCGGCCCCGGCCGCCCCCGCCGACTTGTATTCGGGCAGGGCCGCCCCAGGCTCCAGGCTGCAGGCAAGCACAATGTCAGGCATGGGCCCTCCCTAGGGCCTTTTCCACGCCCACCGTGGCCTTGCCATAGGCAAAGGTCGCCCGGGGCCTATCGCGGAAGAGCCGGGAGGCAAGCTCCTCCACTTCCGCGGTGCCCACCTTCAGGAAGCGGTCCTTGGCCGACTCCACATCGAGGACCTGTCCGTCGCAGAGCTTCATGCGGGCAAGGCGCCGCATGCGGTATTCCGGATCCTCGAGGGCCAGGTCAAAGGATCCCACGATGCGCGATACCGATTCGCCAATCTCCTCGGCCGTGAGGGCCCCCCTGCCTCCCTGGGCAAGACTCTCTATCTGCCTGTCCAGGCCCTCGAGGAGGCGGGGGAAGAGCCGGGGGGCCGAGGAGGCCGAGGCCATCCAGAGGCCGAGGCTGCGGTCGAGGGAAAAGGTGGAGTAGACCGAATAGCAGAGGCCCGAGCGCTCCCGGAGGTCCTGGAAGAGCCGGGAGCTCATCGATTCCCCAAAGGCCCCGTTCAGGACGGAGAGCACATAGTAGTCATCGGGCCTGGGAGCCTCGGCAAGCTGGAGGGCTTCAAAGAGATAGACCTGGCCAATGGAGGCCGGAAGGAAATCCCTGACCGGGCTAAAGCTCGGCGCGGGATCGCAGAGGGTGAGCTCCTTGCCGGGCGAATCGGGGACTCCGGCCTTTGAGAGGAGGCTCGCCAATTCCTCGGCGACCTCTCCGGGCAGGCTAGGGCCGGACACGGAGACGAGGAGGGAGGAAGGGCAGAGGCGCTTGCGGTAAAAGGCATGGAGCTCGTCCCGGCTGGCCTTGCGGACATCCTCGACCTCCCCCGCTATCTTCCGGGAGATGGCCTGGCCGGGCCAGATCCTTTCTATGAAGGCATCGTGGGAGGCCTCCTCAGGATCGTCCTGGGCGGCGAGGATCTCGCTGGCGATAACCTCCCTTTCCTTTTCCACCTCTTCCTCGGGGAAAGTGGCGCAAAAGACAAGGTCCACCAGGATGTCGAGGGCAAGGCGCCAATGCCGGCTGGGCACGACGCAGTGGAAGCAAAGGCTGTCCCGCTCGGTGAAGGCATTCAGGTAGCCCCCCACCCGGTCCACTTCCCGGGCGAAGTCCTGGGCGCTCCGGCGGGCACTGCCCTTGAAGACCAGGTGCTCCACAAAATGGGTAAAGCCCCTCTCGGCAGGCGCCTCGTGGCGCGAGCCGAGGGGAAACCAGAAACCGACGGCAAAGGACCGCGCCCCCTCCGCGGTCTCCTCGAGGAGGAGGGCTCCGCGGGGGAGTGCGATCTCACTGACCATCTAGCGCCTCCGGGGAGGATCTCTTCTGTCGTCGCGGCGGCCTTCGTCCCGGGGACGGGTGTCGCGGCGGGCGGACTCGCTTCTCTCTTCGTGGTGGGCGTCGATGGCGACGTTGCCGTTCTCGTCGAGGGCGTCGGCGAGGGCGAGGTTGAGGCGGCCCAGGCGGTCCACCTCGAGGAGCTTGACCTTGACCTTGTCCCCTTCCTTGACGACATCGCTCACCCTCTCGACCCTGGTCTTGGAGAGCCGGGAGATGTGGCAGAGGCCTTCCTTGCCGGGGAGGATCTCGATAAAGGCGCCAAAGTCCATGATCCGCTTGACCGTGCCGTCGTAGATGCGTCCGGTCTCGGGATCCTCCGCGATGCCGAGGACGGCGTCCTTGGCGGCATAGGAGGCCTTCTGGTTCTTGCCGTAGATGGTCACAGAACCGTCGTCGTCCACATTGATCTGGACGCCATAGGTCTCGCAGAGAGCCTTGATGTTTTTTCCGCCGGGCCCGATGATCGCCCCGATCTTCTCCGGGTCGATCTTGAGGGATACGATCTTGGGGGCAAACTCGGAGATCTCCGCCGCGGGGGCCGGCATGGCCTGGTCCATGATCGAGAGGATATGGAGGCGTCCGCGCTTGGCCTGCTCGAGGGCCTTGGTGAGGATCTCCGTGGAGACTCCGGCGATCTTGATGTCCATCTGGAAGCCGGTGATGCCGTCCTTGGAGCCGGCGACCTTGAAGTCCATGTCGCCGAGGTGGTCCTCGTCGCCGAGGATGTCCGAGAGGATGGCGAAGCGGTGGTTGCCCTCGGTGATGAGGCCCATCGCGATGCCCGCGACGGACTTCTTGAGGGGGACTCCAGCCTGGAGGAGGGAGAGGACGCCGCCGCAGATCGAGGCCATGGACGAGGAGCCATTGGACTCGAGGATCTCGGAGACTACCCGGATGGTGTAGGGAAAGCGCTCCTTGGTGGGCAGGACCTTGAGGATGGACCTGCGGGCAAGGTTGCCATGGCCGATCTCGCGGCGGCCGGTGCCGAGGCGCCCGACCTCACCTACGGAGAAGGGAGGGAAGTTGTAGTGGAGCATGAAGCGCTCCCTGCGGTCACCCTCGATGTCGTCGAAGATCTGCTCGTCGAAGACCGAGCCAAGGGTCGTGATCGCCAGGGCCTGGGTCTCGCCCCGGGTAAAGAGGGCCGAGCCATGGGTCCGGGGAAGGAGGCCGACCTCGCAGGTTATGGGGCGGATCTCGTCGAGGCCGCGGCCGTCAACCCGCACGCTCTTGTCCAGGATGGCACCCCGGAGGATGTCGTACTGGAGCTCCTCCATCAGGGCGTCAAAGAGCTTCTTCTGGATGTCATCGGTGAAGATGTCCGAGAACTTGGCCTTGGTGTCCGCGATCGAGGCGGCCACGGCGGCGTAGCGCTCGTGCTTGACCTTGGTGAAGAGGGACTTGGAGAGGAGGCCATGGGCATAGGCCTTGATCTCGTCCTTGCGCTTGAGCTCGACCTTGAGGGGGGCGAGGGGGAGCTTGGCCTTGCCGGCGAGCTTGGCGAGCTCGACGATCAGGGCGCAGATATCCGAGATGGGCTTCTTGGCCACCTCAATGGCGCCGAGCATCTCCTCCTCGGAGGCTTCCTCGGCGTCGCCCTCGACCATCGTGATGCCCTGGGCGGTGCCGGCCACGACAATCTCGAGCTTGGCCTTGTTGATCTGGTCATAGGTGGGATTGACCACATAGGCCCCGTCCACAAGGCAGACCCGGACCGCGGCGATCGGGCCGGCGAAGGGAATGTCGGAGATGGTGACCGCGGCTGAGGCCGCGATGACGCCCAGGATGTCGGGGGGATTGACGAGGTCGGTGGAGATGCAGGTCGGGACAACCTGGATCTCGCGGCCGAAGGACTTGTCAAAGAGGGGCCTCATAGGCCGGTCGATGATGCGGGACACGAGGATCTCGCGGTCCTTGGGCCTGGTCTCGCGCTTGATAAAGCCCCCGGGGATCTTGCCGGCGGCGTAGTACTTTTCGTTGTACTCCACGGTGAGGGGGACGAAGTCGAGGCCCTCGGTGGCCGAGGCCGCGCAGCAGGCGGTGGCGATCACCGCCGAGCCGCCCAGGGTGGCGAAGACCGCGCCGTTGGCCTGCTTGGCCATGCGGCCGGTCTCAAGGACCAGTTCCGCGTCTCCGACCTTGTACGTAAGTTTGTGTACCATTTGTTCCTTCTTGTTCTCTAACCACGGAAAAAAGGCCCGAACTCCATGTGAGCCCGGGCCTCCCTGGTCGGACTCCCGCGTCCCCGGTGGCCCCAGGCTAGGATGCCTGCGGCGCTGGGGCCGTATGTCGCGGGATTATAGGTCACTTGCGGATGTTGAGCTTCTCGATAAGGCTGCGGTATCCGGTGAGGTCGGTCCTCTGCAGATACTTGAGGAGGCGCCGGCGCTGGCCGACCAGCTTGAGGAGGCCGCGACGGGAGTTGGTGTCCTTCTTGTGGGCCTTGAAGTGGTCCTGGAGGCCATTGATGCGCTCGGTGAGGAGGGCGATCTGGGTCTCCGTGGAGCCCGTGTTCTTCTCTCCCTTGCCGTATTCGAGCACGACCTTTGCCTTGTCCTCTTTGGTGAGAGCCATTCCTTGTTCTCCTTCTATCTCTTCATTCTTGGGTAAGCTTGACGAAGGCGACCTTCTCGACCTTGAACCCGAGTCCCGGGGGGAACTCAAGGCCCTGGTCGGTGACGCCAAGACGGACCTGGGCCCGTCGATCCTTCCCTATCGCCTCAACCTCATAGATCCCCGCAGGGGGAAGCACGAGGCCCCTTGGAAGGCCAATGGCAAGGCCGGAGCCGACCGACAACCCTTCCAGGGAAGAGAGATCGATCTCGTAGGGCCTCCCGAGCATGTCCGCCGCCTCGTCAAGGCGGCCTTCCAGCAGGGCCTTCCGGATCCTGCTCGAGCTAATGGGCTCTCCATCCTTGAGCAGAGGCTCGATGACTTCCGCCACCACGCCCTTGCCCGAGAAATAGGGAGGGATATCTCCTGCCTTGGTGTCGAGGCCGTGGCCGCAACTGAAGGTGGATCCCACTGCAAGATATTCCAGGGACCCTCTTTCCTTGAGCAGGGAGAGGAATTCCCTTCCCGCCAGTTTACTGAAATTCCCGGAAAAGTCAATCAGCACAAGGAGGTCGAGGCCCAGGGCCTCGAAGCCCTGAACCTTCTGGCCGAGGGTCGAAAGCCCCCCCTGCCAGGAATCCGGCCGCAACACCAGCTTGGGACTTCGGCTAAAAGTAAAGACAGCCTTGGTCCGGCCCTGGCCATGGGCGAGGAGGGCCTCGATAAGGCTAAGGTGGCCCCGATGGAGGCCATCGAAGACGCCGATAGTGGCCGCCATGGGCTTTTCGGCCTTGAAGGACGATAGAAAGTCGTCCCAGGACAGGATCCTCATGCTCCGGCCCCGCACACAAAGCGGTAGGTGATCCCCGAGGGGGCCTCGTCCACAAGGCCAAGAAAGCTCCCAGTCCGGGAAAAGACACAACTGGGCCTGGCCGGCCCGGATCCCGCCTGGGTTGAGGCTAGGACTGCCTGACCATCGGGGTCGGCGAGTTCCTCCGCCCGGAGGCGTCCCCCTTGGCGAAAACGGCCCAGGCCCGAGTCGGCCAGGATCCGGGGACGGAGGCCGAGGGCCCTGGCCAGGGCAGGATCAAGGGGACGCAGGTCCCGCCCGGGCTCGAAGTCTGAGGGGGCCACGGCTCCAGACAGAAGGATGGGCCCGATGGACTCCCTGCTCAGGGCCAGGAGATAGGCCCGGCTGCCGGCGGCGAGGGCTATATCCCTGGCAAGGGAGCGGATATAGGTGCCCGAGGAGCATTCCACAAGGAAGTCGGCCTCGGCTCCACGCCAGTCCAGGAGCTCAAGCCTATGGATCGTCACCGGCCTAGGCCGCATCTCGACTTCCTCGCCCTTGAGAGCCCGCTCATAGGCCCTCTTGCCGTCGATATGCAGGGCGGAAAAGGCGGGAGGCCTCTGGAGAATGCCGCCCCTGAATTGGGGCAGGACGGCCTCGACCGCCTCGCGGCTGGGAAGGGGGCCCTCGGCCACTACCCTACCCTCTGGATCGAGGGTGTCCGTCTCCCTGCCAAAGGCCAGCCTGGCCAGATAGACCTTGTCCAGGGACGAAAAAAAAGGATTGAGCCTGGAATAGGAGCCCACCAAGGCCACGAGGAGGCCCGTCGCGAAGCGATCCAGGGTTCCCGCGTGGCCGATCTTCCCGGAGGAGACACTGCGCTTGAGTGGGTAGAGGGCTGCAAAGGAGGTGACACCCGCCGGCTTTGCGAGAGCCGCGATGCCCGAAACAAGACTCACTTAAGAAGGCCTTTTATCCGCTCGTTGAGCTCGAAGCCCTCTTTGATGCCGCGGTCGGGGAGGAAGGTGAGCTTGGGCGTGAGCCTGAGCTTGATGCGCTTGCCTACCCTGGCCTGGATAAAGCCGGTGGCCCGCTGGAGGCCGGCCACAGCCTCGTCGATGCGCTTGAGGTCGGCGTCCTTCCCCTCCTCGGGAGGGCTGTCCAGGTCGACCGAGAAGGCCGACACAAAGACCTTGGCCGCCGAGAGGTCGCTCGCGGCCTCCACCCTCGTCAAGGAGACAAAGGGCCCCACGCGGGGATCCTTTATCTCGCCTGAGAGGATGAGGGCCGAGAGCTCCGCAAGAAGGAGTTCCTCGAGCCGCTTATGCCTTATCGCGTCCATTGCCACTCCCGCTCAGGGTGCGGGCAACTTCCACCATGTTGTACACCTCGAGGATGTCCCCGGCCTTCAGGTCCGAGCAGCCATCGATGCCGATGCCGCACTCGAAGCCCGCCGCGACCTCCCGGGCGTCGTCCTTGAACCTCTTGAGGGAGGTGACGGCCCCTGAGTAGATCTCGATGGAATCCCGGATGACCCTGACCTTGGCGTTCCGCTTGACGGTGCCCTCGAGGACAAAGCAGCCCGCGATGACGCCGATCTTGGGCACCTTGAAGGTCTCCCTGACCTCGACCTTGGCGCTCTCCTCTTCCTTGAACTCCGGAGCCAAGAGGCCTTCCATGGCCTTGCGGATCTCTTCCTCGGCCCGGTAGATGATGTTGTACTTCCGGATGTCGACCTTTTCCTGGTCGGCCAGGGCCTTGGCCTTGGGCGTGGGCCTGACGTTGAAGGCGATGATGATCGCGTCCGAGGCGCTCGCGAGATTGACGTCGTCCTCGGTGATCGCGCCGGCGGCGGAGCGTATGACATTGAGCCGGACTTCCGGGGTCGAGAGCTTCTCGAGGAGACCCTTGAGGGCCTCCACCGATCCCTGGACGTCGGCCTTGATGATGACCTTGAGCTCCTGGACGTCGCCTTGCTGTATGGTACTGTAGAGGTTGTCGAGGGTCACCTTCTTGACGTTCTTGGCTTCCTCGTACTTCTTCAGCTCCTGGCGCTTGGCGGAGATCTCCCGGGCGAACTTCTCGTCATCCACGGCCTCGAAGGGATCGCCCGCGTTGGGCATGCCCTCGAAGCCCACCACCTCGACGGGGGTGGAGGGACCGGCCTCCTCGATGCGCTCGCCGTGGTCGTTGAAGAGGGCGCGGACCTTGCCGGGGAAGATGCCCGCGACAAAGGAATCGCCTATCTTGAGGGTGCCGCGCTCCACGATCACCGTGGCCACGATGCCGCGGCCCTGGTCGATGCGGGACTCGATCACCTTGCCCTCGGCATGGCGGTCAAAGTTGGCCGTCAGCTCGAGGATCTCAGCCTGGAGGAGGATCGCGTCGAGGAGCTCTGCGATGCCCTTCTTCTGGAGGGCGGAGATCTCGCACATCTGGGTCGTTCCGCCCCAATCCTCGGGAATCAGGCCAAGCTCGGAGAGCTGGGTCTTCACAAGGTCGGGATTGGCCTCGGGCAGGTCGATCTTGTTGATCGCGACGATGATGGGGAGCTTGGCCGCCTTGGCGTGGTCAATGGCCTCCCGGGTCTGGGGCATGACGCCGTCGTTCGCCGCGACGACGAGGACGACGATGTCCGTGACCTGGGCGCCCCGGGCGCGCATCTTGGTAAAGGCCTCGTGGCCAGGGGTGTCGAGGAAGGTGATCTTGCCCTTAGGCGTCTCCACCTGATAGGCGCCGATATGCTGGGTTATGCCGCCGAACTCGCCGGCCACCACATCGGTCTTGCGGATGGCGTCCAGGAGCTTGGTCTTTCCATGGTCGACATGGCCCATCACGGTCACGATAGGCGAACGATGGATGAGGTCCTCGGGCTTGTCATCGGCCTTCTCGATCACGGTCTCGTCGTAGAGGGAGACGACATGGACCTTGCAGTTGTACTCCTCGGCCAGGATGGTGGCCGTGTCGGAGTCGATCTTCTGGTTCATCGTCGCCATGACCCCGAGCTTCATGAGCTTTCCGATCAGCTCCGAGGGCTTGAGGTTCATCTTCTTGGCGAGGTCGGAGACCGAGATGTTCTCCATGATGTCGATGTCCTTGGGGATCGCGAGAGCCCGGGCATCGGCCTTTTTCTTGAGCTGGAGGGCTTTCTCGGCCTCTTCCTCCTTCTTGGTGTAGGCAGGCTTCTTGCCGCGCAGGGGCTTCCTGACGGCGGTCTTGCCCGCTCCAAGGGGAGACTGGCCATTGGGGCCGCCGGGGCCGGGACGGCCACCAGGGCCGGGACGGCCACCGAAGCCGCCGGGACGGCCAGGACCGCCGGGACGACCGGGGCCTCCGCCGTAGCCGCCGGGCCTGGGAGCGCCGCCGCCATAGCCGCCACCGGCAGGGCGCTGGCCGCCGTAGCCGCCACCATAGCCGCCACCGGCGGGACGCTGGCCGTAGCCGCCGCCCGCGGGGGCACCGCCACCGTAGCCACCACCGGCGGGACGCTGACCATAGCCGCCACCGCCATAGCCGCCACCGGCGGGACGCTGCCCACCGTAGCCGCCGCCTGCGGGAGCTCCGCCACCGTAGCCACCGCCAGCGGGACGCTGGCCATAGCCGCCGGAGCCTCCACCCTGGTAGCCACCGCCAGCGGGACGCTGACCGTAGCCGCCGGAGCCGCCGCCCTGGTAGCCGGAGCCCGCTGGACGCTGACCGTAGCCGCCGCCCTGGTAGCCACCAGAACCCTGGCCGGGACCGGAGGGACGGGGAGAATTATAGCCGCCGCCGGAGCCCTGGTAGCCCGAAGAACCTTGGCCGGGGCCCGTGGGCCTCGAGCCATAGCCACCGCCGGCGGGACGCTGGCCGTAGCCGCCCGACGAGGGTCCGCGGGAATCGCCATAGCCTGAGCCGGAAGGGCGCTGGGAATTGTAGCCGCCTTGGCCTTGGCCAGGACGGGGAGAATTATAGCCTGCGGGAGACCGGGGCTGGGCCGGAAGACCGGCCTCGCCGGGGGCCGAGCCTTGGCGGGGAGGAAGGGGAGACTTAGCCTCGGAAGCGGCCGCAGATCCGCCATCCACCGCCTGGGGGCTGGCTTCGCCACCGGAAGCCGCCGCCTGGGGAGTCTCGGCGCGGGGAGCCTCGGGGCTCGGGGCGGCGGACTTTTCTCCAGCGGGCTTTTCGGCGCTGGCCTGGACATGGGCGGCAGGCGTGGCGTGGACATGGGCCACACCGGTGTCGGCCCCGGACTCATGGTGGGCGACTACCTTGGCCACCGCCGGCTTGGCTGGGGCGGCGGGCTTGGACGCCGCCGGGCTGCCCTCGGAGGCGACCTTCTTGACCACAACCTTTTTCTTGACGACGACTACCTTCTTCTTCTCTCCGGATCCTTCGTGGTCCGGGGAAGACTGGGCCTCGCTAGGCGCGGCATCGGCCTCGGGCCGAGCCTCGGGCTTGGCCTTGGGCTGCTTTATAAGATTGGCTTTCTGCTTCTGCGGATTCTCGGTGTTGTCCGTCATAGATTCCCTTTAGGCGTTCTGGTCGTCCTCATACTCGAAACTGAGCTCCACACCGCAGGCGGGGCAGTGGCTCATATCGGGCGTGACTCGTGCACCGCAATCCGGGCACTCGTAAACTTCTTCACCGTCGGCGGTTTCTTCTCCGGCGACGACGGGAGCCGATTCGGTCTCTTCTTCCTCGACGACCTCAACATTTTCCTGGATGATGGACTGGATCGTCGAGATCGCGTCAGGCGATAGTCCCTCGATGGAAGAGAGCTGCTCCCGATCCATGCCAAGGAAGTCCTCGATCTGCTCGATGCCGACATCCCGGAGAATCGCGGCCCAGGCGGGGTCGATGCCGGGGAGGTCTGCGATAGTGAGGATCTCCTCCTCCCCGCCCTCCCCGAAGAGTTCCGAGACCGCCCGGCGATAATCGCCCGAACGATCCATCTGGAGGAATTGCTCCTCCGTCTTGACATCTATGTTCCAGTCGCAGAGCCGGTTGGCCAGGCGGACATTGAGTCCCTGCTTGCCTATCGCCACCGAGAGCTGGCTCTCGGGGACGACGGCGAGGGCGAGGTGCTTGGCCTCATCGAGGATGTAGATATCCCTGACCTCGGCCGGGGAGAGGGCGTTGCGGATAAAGCGCTTGGCGTCGACCTCGTACTTGAGGATGTCGACCTTCTCGCCCTCGAGCTCCCTTATGATGGCCTGGATGCGTATGCCCTTGAGGCCCACGCAGGCGCCCACGGGATCGATGTCCTCCCGGTGGGAGAAGACCGCGATCTTGGTGCGGTAGCCCGGCTCGCGGACGATCTTGAAGACATCCACGGTCTTGTCGTAGATCTCCGGAACCTCGAGCTCGAGGATCTTCCGGACAAATTCCGCATGGGTCCGGGACAGGATGATCTGGGGACCCGAGCGGCCGCGCTCGACCTCCACAATCATCGCCTTGATGCGGTCATTGGGGTGGTAGATCTCCCGGGGAGACTGGTATTTCTTGGGGAAAATGCCCTCCACCTTGCCTAGGTCGACAAAGATGTTGCCGTTCTTCTCCCGCTGGAAGTAGCCAATTATGATCTCGCCGACCTTGGACTTGTACTCGGCGAAAAGGGTATCCCGGGATATCTCCCGGAGGGACTGGCGGGTGGTCTGCTTGGCGAGCATCACGGATTGGAGGTCGAAATCGTGGGGGTCGACGGGAAGCTCGAGGATATCCCCTATCTCCGCGCCATCGGCCATGTCATTGGCCTCCTCGAGACTGATCTCGAGGACCGGATCGTCGACTTCCTCGACGATGGTTTTCTTGGCATAGACATCCACGCCCTCGTAGTTGTCCTTGAAGCGCACCACCGCGTTCTCGTTGGTGCCATACTTTTTCTTGTACGCTGCGAGGAGGGCATCCTCAACTGTCTTAACGATGAGATCCTCAGAGATCCCCTTTTCGTCAATAAGCTGGCGTATCGCGTCGGCCATTTCGGAAGCCATACGAATCAGTCTCCCTCCTGGGTAGAGTCTAGCCGGGCCTTGGCTATGGCAGAGAGGTCTATGACCTCGGTCCCCGTATCGGTCTCGAGGCTCAAGGACTTCTCCGTGACGGAGAGGATCCTGCCCCGCATCCATTCTGTCTCGTTCACCAGGAGGACCTTGAGTCCCTTGCCCGCGAATACCTTGTATTCCCGCGGTGACTTTATTGTCCGGTCAATCCCCGGGCTCGACACCTCGAGGGATGGATCTTCTATCCCAAAAACCAGCTGGAGCCTGGGGTAAATAAGGCGATGGGCGACCGAGCACTCCTTGGTGCCAGTGCCCAAGGGCGAGTACACGACGGCCCTCGCGTTTACGGCGCTGCCCTTTCGGCCAATGCTGAGCTCCACCAGCCTAAGGCCCGCCTCGGCGAGAAGCCCTTCGATCGCTGCCTCTATATTCTCAGGTTCCTGCATACCTATAAAAAAAGAGCCGTGGGAACGACTCTTCTTATTCCTAAGGAGAATCTGTCTTTTTTTTAGCTATAGCCGATAGTAGCCCTTTTCTGCCCCTGCGTCAATACGCCCCAGAGCGGATCGGACGAATGGGGAAGGCATCAATCCGATGCGAGGGCCAGGAAGTAGACCGTCGCCGCGCCCCCATCCTTGAGGGCCTCGGCGCAGGCCGCGGCGGTGGCCCCAGTGGTAAAGACATCGTCGATAAGGACGAGGGCCGATGGCACGGTTTCCCCAGGCTTGAGCCGGTAGGCCTTCCTGGCGTTGTCCAGCCTGGCCTCGAGGCCAAGGCGCTTCTGCTCCCCCGAGGGCAGGCGCTCAAGAAGCCGAAGGACCTGGAAGCCCCGGGCCTCAAGCCTCTTTGAGAGGGCCTCGACCTGGTCCCAGCCCTTGTCAACGATCTTTTTCCTGCGGAAAGGCACCGGAACGAGGGGTAGGCCCGGCCAGCGGCTTTCCAGGCGGGCGGCGCAGGCCTCGGCGAGGAAGGATGCCAGGGAGAAACGGCTCCGGAATTTGTAGGCTCCTATAAGGGCCGCAGCCTCGTCCCGGTAAGAATAGAGGGACATGGCGGCATCGAAGGGCCAGGACCTCTCCCGGCAGCGCATGCAGAGCCCGAGCTCCGAGATCAGGGGCTTGCCGCAGCGAAGGCAAACCTCGCCCTGGATGGGCTTGAGCTTGCCGGAGCAGCCCTCACAGAGGACGGCCCCCGCCGCAGGCCCCGGGGCCAGGAGGGGGAGACCGCAGAGGGGGCAGGACCGGGGGAAAAGGTAGTCTGCGAGCCTAAGGATGGCCATGCCCCATTCACGCCCGGGGGGGGCTCAACCCGATTGAAGCTTCTTTTGGAGGGCCGCGAGGCGGTTTAGGGCCTCCAGGGGCGAGAGGGTGTTGAGGTCAAGGGAAGCGAGCTCCGCAAGGACCAAGTCCCCCGGATCAAAGAGGCCCCCCTGGGCAGGGACAGCCTTGGGGGAGGCAACTTTAGCAGGGGGGACGGCCTGGATGGCCAGGGCTCCGGCGTTGACGGCCCCCGGGAGGTTCCGCTCCTGGCGGGATAGCTCGGCATGGATATCCCGGGCCCGGTCGAGCACAGGCCCTGGAAGGCCTGCGAGCCTGGCTACGTGGATGCCATAGGACCCAGCCGCGGGTCCCTCCTCTATGCGCTTAAGAAAGACAACCTCGCCTCCGGATTCGGTGACCCCCAGGCTGAGGTTCTTGAGCCGGGGATGGGCCAGGGCCGTGAGCTCATGGTAATGGGTGGCAAAGAGGGTCCTGCAGGAGAGGCGGGAGAGCAGGTCCTCGCTGACGGCCCAGGCGATGGCCAGGCCATCCACGGTGGAGGTGCCCCGGCCCACCTCATCCATCACCACAAGGCTCGCCTCCGTGGCGGTGTTGAGGATCCGGGCGGTCTCATGCATCTCCACGAGGAAGGTCGACTCTCCCCGGGCCAGGTTGTCCTGGGCCCCCACCCGGCAGAAGATCCTGTCCACAACTCCAATCTCGGCCTCCAGGGCGGGGACAAAGGAGCCCGACTGGGCCATCAGCACTATCAAGGCCGTCTGGCGGAGAAAGGTCGACTTGCCCGCCATGTTGGGCCCCGTGATCAGGGCAAAGGAAGCCTGGGATGAGACGCTTCCGCTTTCCAGCGCAAGGCCATTGGGGATAAAGGCCCCCGTGGGCAGATGGGCCTCGACGACAGGATGGCGACCCTCGACGATGCGGAGTCCCCCTCCCCGGTTTAGGCTCGGACGGGAATAGCCCCGCAGGGTGGCGGCCCAGGCGTGGGAGGCCAGGCAGTCGATCACGGCCAGGCAGCGGGCCAGGGAGAGCAGGGCCGGGACTCCGGCCTTTACGAGGTCCCGGACCTCGAGGAAGAGTTTTTTTTCCAGCTCGATGATGCGCTCGGTCGAGCCGTTGATCTCGCTCTCCAGCTCCGAGAGCCTGGGGGTGGTGTATCTTTCCCCGCTCACGAGGGATTGGCGGCGGATAAAGTGGGAGGGCACCGATTCCAGGCGGCCCTTGGATACCTCGAGGTAATAGCCGATGATGCGGTTAAACCGCACGCGCAGATTGGCGATGCCCGAGGACTGCCTTTCCTCCTCAAGGTAGGCCTCGAGGACCGCCCGGGAATCGTCCTTGATCGACCGGAGCCGGTCGAGCTCCTCGCAATAGCCCGGGCGTATAAGCTCACCCTCGGTCAGGAGGATGGACGGCTCCTCCTTGATCGACCGGCCGATCAGGACCGCCAGGTCCCGGGCCGTCCCCATCAACTCCTGGGCCGGCCTCTCCGCAAGCCTGGCCGGAAGCCCCGGGGTGGCGTCCAGGAGGGCCAGGACCGCCGAGGCCGCGTCCAGGGAATCCCTCAGGGCCAGGAGGTCCTTGGCATGGGCCTTGTCCATGGCCACCCTCGAGGCGAGGCGCTCGGAATCCAGGACCCGGCCCAGGGCTTCCCGGAGGCCTGCCAGGAGGCGCTGGTCCCGGTAGAGGAAGTCCACCCCATCGAGGCGGGCGTCAATAGCGCCGGGATCCTTGAGGGGCTCCAGCAGCCAAGACCTGAGAAGCCGGGCTCCGGGGGAAGTCCTCGTCTGGTCCAGGACCTCCAGCAGGGTAAACGAGCGAGAGGAGTCGTGAAGATTCTGGACTATCTCCAGGTTTTTCTGGCTCGATTCATCCACCTGGGCGTAGCTGCCCGCCTGGTAGGCCAGGGGGGCCGAGAGATGGACCGCCGCCGCCGCGGCCGTATCGTCCACATAGCGCAGGAGGGCCCAGGCCGAGGCCAGCTCCGGGGCATCGTCGGCAAAGCCCCGGCCCTTGAGAGTCGCGAGGCCAAAGCGGCGCCGCAGCTCCTCCGAGGCCTCCAGGCTTGAAAAGGACCAATCCGGAAGGCGGTTGATGATGAGGGAAGGCCTTTCCCCCAGGGCCGAAGCGACCTCGGGCCGCTCAAGAAGGCTTTGCTGGACCAGGATTTCCCGGGGGGACAGGCGAAAGAGCTCCCGGCCCAGCCTCTCCCCTGCCCCCTCACCCTCGGGAAAAGAAAAGGCCAGGAATTCCGCCGTGGAGATGTCCAGATAGGCCAGGCAGAGCCTCTCCCGGAGCGAACAGAGGGCCACAAGAAAGTTATTGGCCGAGCGGTCCAGAAAATCCTCGTCCAGGGAGGTGCCCGGGGTGATGACCTCGACGACATCCCGCTCGACTATGCCCTTGCCCTTCCCGGGCTCGGAGAGCTGCTCGCAGATGGCGACCTTGCGCCCCGCCCTGAGAAGGCGGGCGATATAGGACCGGGCCGAATGCCAGGGTACCCCACACATGGGCTCACCCTGGCGCTTGGTCAAGGTGAGGTTGAGGAGGGCCGAGACCTCGACCGCGTCCTCGAAGAACATCTCATAGAAATCGCCGAGGCGGAAAAAGAGCACGGCATCCCGGTGCTGGGCCTTGGCCCGCCGGTACTGTTCCATCATGGGGCTCGTTTCGGTCATTGCCGTTGCATTATAGCGGCGCCCACAATATTCTTACAAGAAGAGCATCAATCCAAGGAGGATTTCATCTGTGGATGAAGCCTTGTTTTTCAAGGAAAGTGACGGGATCATCTATATACGCGCCCAGGGACACCTCACGGCGGCTCTCTGCCCCCAGCTAAAGGCGCGGGCCTTTGCCAGGATCGAGGAGTCTCCACCGGTCAAGGAAATCTTTATGGACTTAGGCCCCTGCGAGTACATGGATTCGACATTCCTGGGCCTCGTGGTCGGCATAAACAAGCGCTTCAAGGCTTCCACGGGCAAAACCGTGGTCCTCCTCAAGCCCAGCCAGACCTGCCTGGGCCTCTTGAGGACCATCGGGGTGACCAAGCTTGTCACGATCAGCGAGGAGACCGTGGCCTTTCCCCAGCCGATGGAGGCCATGGCCCTTGGCCCCAGGGCCACGGCCCAGTTTATCCTGGACGCCCATGAAAACCTCACGGAGATGTCCAAGGAAAACCAAAGCCGCTTTTCGAGCCTCACCAAGACCCTCAAGGACTCCCTGGGCAAGGAAGACTAAGGGTCCCGGCGCGGAGGAGGCTACTGGAGCTTGGGAGCCAGGGCCTGGATAACCTCATCGGTTATGTCGATCATGGAGGAGTACCATACGACGGCGCTCACCACCGATTCGGCGCTCTTCAGGTTGAGGACAATGCTATAGCCCTCGGCCTCGGCCAGTTGCTGGATCTGCTTATATACAAGCTGGACAAAATCGCTTGAGGAAGAGAGCTTCTCGGCCTGGGCATCCAGTTCGGCCTGCTTGGCCCTCACATAGTCCTTGATGTACTCGGCCTTCT
The DNA here is from genome assembly GCA_029778945.1 of Spirochaetota bacterium. Classification (GTDB taxonomy): domain Bacteria; phylum Spirochaetota; class Spirochaetia; order Treponematales; family Rectinemataceae; genus JANYKC01. The sequence goes on along the minus strand of JAKPBN010000457.1, from coordinate 25,904 downwards.
GGTAGAGGTCGCCCTCGAGCTTGAGGGCCTTCTGCCTGTCCCCGGCCTTGTCCGCCTCCAGCTTCTGGACCTGGAGCTTGCGGATCTCGTCGCTCATGCGGTCGATCTCCGCCTGGATCTGGGCCTTCTTGAGCTCGAACTCCTTGAAGGCAGCCCCATCCTTGGAATAAGCGAGGATCACCTTCTGGAGGTCGATGACCGCGATCCTCGTGATCTGCTGGGCCCCGAGCCTCGCCCCGGGCAGGGCGAGGAGGAGGAAAAGGAGGACTACTCCGACGTTCTTCCTGCTACCGAGCATGATGCCTCCCTTAGTTCAGCCCCTGGCTGATGCTGATCACAAAATCCATTCCGGAGGAGCCGGCGGGATTCCAGTTGATCCCCGAGCCATCGAAGGAGAAACGCTTGGCGAAGTAGAAGCGGAAGGGGAACTGGACGATGGTAAAGCGGATACCCAGGCCCATGCTCATGACGAGGTTTTCCCAGGACAGGCTGGAGAAGTTGGGATAGGCGGAATTCGCGGCGGCGGTGCTGCCTGTGACCGTGACAAGTCCTTCCTCGGTCCGCAGCACGTCCACGTCGACAAAGCCGTCCAGCCAGAAATAGTCCTTGAGGATGGGCATGCGCAGCTCGACCCAGTTTTCCCAGAGGGTCCGGCCGTTGTCCATGCTATAGAGGGAGGACCAGCCTCGGCCGACAAAGGTGCCATCGATCCGCAGGTCATCGGCCGAAAGGACCTTGGCCTCGCTCGAGCCGGGCTGGGGCAGGATAGCCGAGAAGGCCGAGTGGAGCCCAAGCACCCACTGGAAATTCCAGCCCTCGAAGACGGGGATGTTGAAGAGGCTCAGGTAGGCCTCGAGCTTGGTGTCTGTCCTGATGTACTTCTGGGCCTCGAGGGACTCGATAAAGCCCGCCCAGGTGGCCTTCTGGCTTGCGTAGAAGCCGGCGGTCGGGTTGTACCAGCGGTCCAGGGCGTTGAGGTAGACCCGCAGGGGGACCTTGTTGGTCCAGAGCCACTTGTTGGCGTCGTCCCGGATATCCTTGGAGGCGGGGCGGAACTTGGTCTCGTCATAGCCTATGAAGCCAAGGGTCGAGGCAAATCCTCCGGAGAGGCCAAAGTCACCCAGGGGGATATGGCGGCTATAGCCGGTGTTCGCCCCAAGGGTGATGGAATAGTAGTCGTAGTACATCTTGTAATAGTCGCTGGCCGAGGTCGTGGAGTTGTTGTACTCCGCCTCGGACTCATAGGGATCGGGCACCCCGTCGGGGAACTGAGTACCGTAGAAGTCCATCGCCGTGGCTACGGCCTTGTGGGTAAAGGCCAGGTTGAGCCCCCCGGGGATGCGCTTTCCAAAGAGCCAGTTGTCCAGGAAGGAAAGGGTCACCTCCTGGTCCGAAGGGGAGATGGTCAGCTCGACTCCCACGGTCTTGCCCATGCCCAGGAAGTTCTTCTCGTTCCACTTGACAAGGCCGGAGAGGGGGAAGGCTGTCGAGTTCGAGCCCAGGCCTGAGAGGGTCACGCCAAACTGGACCTCGGCGGTGCTCTGCTCCTCGACGTTGATCACGAGATCCATGAGATTCTCGTCGCTGCCTGGAAGCATCTGGGGCTCGACAGAGGAGAAATACTGCAGGTTGTAGAGGTTGCGAAGGCCTTCTAGGATCTTGGCCTTGGAGAAGATATCCCCGACCTCGAGGGGCAGCTCCCGGGCCAGGACATAGTCCTTGGTCTTGGTGTTGCCCTTGAAGGCGAGATTCTCGATATGGGCCCGGTCCCTCTCGACGATGGTGACCGTGTAGGAGATGCTCAAGGCCTCCTGGTCTCTTTTCTCGGTCATGGCTATGGAGTTGAAGATGTAGCCATTCTCATAGTAGAGATCATCCAGGCGCGACTTGTCCTGGAGGAGGCGGGGGATATTGAGGACGGCGCCTTTCTTGAGGGTAAAGAAGGCCCCGAGCTTGTCTGTGGAGAAGACCTTGTTGCCCGCAAAATCGACGCTGCCAAAGGTCCAGCGCTTGCCCTCGCTGAGGACAAAGGTGAGGGAAAGGTTGTTCTTTCCGCTCTTGGGATCCTTGCTGATAGTCCGGACCACATCCACCACGGCGGCATCCACATAGCCCCGGGCCCGGTAATAGTCGACGACCTTTTGCTTGTCGGTCTCAAGCTTGGCGGCCTGGAAGGCCCCGGCCTGGAGGAATCCCGCTTCCTTCAGCTCCAGCTGGCTTTTGAGGCTCTGGCTGGAGAAGGCGGTGTTGCCCGAAAAGCCGATCTCCTTGATGGAGACCTGGCCCCCCTCGACAACCTGGAACACCAGGGAGGCCCCAGCCTCGGTCTGGGAGACGGAGGAGGTGACCTCGGCCTCGGGAAAGCCCTTGGTGAGGTAGAGTTGCTTGATGGCCACCTCGTCAAGGCGGGACTTGGCGGAGCTGTAGATCGTGCCGACTTTCTCCTGGACAACGTCGAGGATCTCGGTGCTTCGCAGGCCCGAATTCCCGACGATTCTCAAGGTGATGATGGAGGGCTTTTCCTTTACCGCAAACTTGACAAGGACCTTGGTCTTCTCGGGGTCCCCGGGATAGGCCATGGGCTCGATGGAGTCAAACCATTCAAGGGCGTAGACCTGGGCCTGGAGCTCGGCCCAGACCTCGGCGGTCATGGTCTTGCCGATAAAGGGGCGTATGGTAGCCTCAAGCTCCTTGCGGTCCACATGGCGCAGGCCATCCCACTGGATGGCGCTGATGGGCTTGCCCCAGAACCAGTCCTCGGACTGGGCCTGGGCCGAGGCGCCCCAGAGGCAGATGAGGGAGGCAAGGACGAGGGTGATTGCGAAGCGTTTCATGGTACTCCTCACGATTTCAGAGCTGCACCTTCCAGGTGAGGCTCAGGCTCTGGTCTCTGATGAATAAGCTCTCGGGGCTTTCCGGTTTGATGCTCCATGTTATGGTGCCGAAAGGCGCCTCGAGCTCGACGCCGAACTCCGAGTCTAAACGCAAAGGTCCGGAGGGGACAAGAGGGTCCTTTTGGAGCAGGGCTGCCGCATGGAGAAAGATATTGTCCCCCACGTACTTGCCAAGGTAAAGGGAGGTGTCGTCGAGATAGGAGGCCAGACTCCCGGACTCCGTGCCCTGGCTGGCTCCGGAGATGTCATAGAGCCATCGCTGGACCACCTGGGTCTGGACAAAGAAGATATCGAGGCCCAGGGCGTCCCGGACCCTCTCCTCGAAGGCCTTGGCGACATTTAGCTGAGGTATCATCTCGCTCCCCATGATCGCGGCCTTGACGATGGACACATCGCCTCCGTCCTGGGCGCCTAGGAGATTGGCCCCCAGGAGGGCGACAATCTGGCCATCGGTCATGGAAGGACTGGCGCTGAGCCGGGGCTGGAGGTTGAAGAGGGGGGAATTGTCGGCCCGCAGGCTGATCAGGACTGAACCGTCCCCATTTCTGGCCCGCCGTTCCGCAAGGAAGGTTATCAGGGGATCGAATTTGTCCTCGTTCTCGTTGAAGAGGATTTTCGCGCTTTTTAGGAAGAAATCCCGCTGGATGTAAAAGACTTCTCCACCCCGCAGGAAGACCGCGCCCTTGAAGGACAGGTCCCCCTTTTCCTGGTTGTAGCTCACCCTGAGGGCCGAGGCAGGATCCGCGTAGCCCATCACGACCGGCAGGTCGGGGCTGGGAAAATAGACCTTGACCCCAGGGCCCACTGCGATGCTGATGTCCACGTCAAAATAGGTGGAGGGCCTCCAGGCAGTCCCTTGGCTCTTGAAGCCGAGGGGGTCGATGACCACCTTGGCCTTCTGGATGCTGACGCTGCCATCGATGGAGAAAATCCCTCCGGCATACTGGAAACCGAGGTCGAGAAGGGCTTGGCCCGCGAGATTGACCCCGAGGATTTTTGCGCTCGCCGAGAGGGGGCTCGAGGTGAGGGTCTTGGCCCTCCCCCGCAGGTCCTTGGGCAGCCAGCCGCCCAGGTCGGCGGAGGCCTCTACCCTCAGGGTGGCGTCCCCCGCAGGGACCGAGGGGGCGATAAGGGAGAGTTGCTTGCCCGAGACGGTCAGGGGGGCTGTGATGGGTCCTATCGGGCTATTCACCCAGCCCGGAATCGTGAGGAATAGGCCGTCCAGGGCCAGGACGCCGTCCATGTCCGGGTGGGCCAGGGGGCCATGGACCTTGAGGTCTCCCGAGAGCCTGCCCTTGCTGATATCCACAGGAAGCTTCCCCAGGATAGCCAGGGCAAAGGGCAGGTCGATGTTAAGCTCCCTTGCCACGGCATCGATCTGGCCTCCTTTGAGGCTGCCCTCGAGACTGGCCTGGATAGGAAAGGGAGATCGGGCATCCAGGGAAAAATGGCCATCATCGCGGTATTCGACAACCACTTCGTCCCGCCCGCCATCAAAGGCAAAGGTGGTGGGCAGGAGATTGAGCACAAAAGGCCAGTCGGGGGAGGCGTGGCCTTGGTAGGCGATATTCCGGGCAAGGCCTTCGACCCGGTAGCGCTGGATCTGCCTAGGAAGCCCCGCAAGGCTGGCAAGGCCCTGGAGACCCGAGTAGTGGCCATCCTGGGCCTGGCCGGGACCATCGGGCTGGAAGCCCTTGAGCTCCATGGCCATGGTCAGGGAGGATGCGCCGAGGATGGCCTTGAGCTTTGCCCCTAGCGAGAGGCTTGCGTCCCTCGAGTCCAGGCTCGCCTTGCCGGCCTCCAGGGCATAGTTGCCCCAGGAGGCGGCCCAATCCTGGACACTGGCAAGGCCATCCTTCCACTGGCCCTTGGCCCGAAGGCTTAGGTCGTCGGCCTGGAATTTTCCCTTCTCGAGCCTTAGGTCAAAGTCGAGGACTAGGGCGTCCAGCCTTCCTGTGGCGCGCAACTCTCCGCCAAGGCGGCCTGTCACGGGTCCGCTCCATATGCGGGCGAGGGGGGAGGCAGAGGCCGCAAGGCCGAGGTCGACGATGCCCGAGCGGTAGTCTCCCTCCACTTTATAGGCTTCTCCATCGGGCCCCGCCAGCTCGAGCAAGATGGCTGTCCCTTCCTGGTCCGGACCCAAAAACAATCTAGCCTTGCCTTGGAGCTCGGAGATCCCGTCGCTGTAGGACAGGTCTGGGATGGAACCCGAGTCGGGGCCTAGAATTCCGGAGAAGCGAAGGCGCCGCCCGGGCCCGGCAGGCTCAGGCTGGCTGAGCTCGAGCCTGGATAGGGCCAGGGACCAGGCCCGGGAATTGGCATAGCGCCCATCGGCCTCAAAACTGGCGAAGGCGGGCCTGCCCAGACCGGGGATCGGCAGGTCCGTGGCCTGGGCGAAAAGGTAGGTCTCGCCCTCCACGAGGCGGCTGGAGAATTCGAGGCCGTAGCTCCCGGAGCCATGGAGGCTGCCGCCGGCCAGGGCGCCTTCCAGCGAATAGCTTTGCCCCCCCAGGCTGAGCTGGACCGCAAAGCCTAGGCCCTTGGATCCGGCGAACTCCGCCCTGCCCTTGGCGAGGGCCTCGTTCCCCCCAAAGAGAATCCGGCCCTCCTCGAGGACTAGGCTTTTTTCGCTGCCCGATAGACTAAGAAGGGCCTTGAAGGAGGAGTCCTTGGCGAGGCCCAGGGAAAAGCCGGCCATGGAATAGGAGAGGGTCTTAAAATCACTTCTAAGATCCAAGCTGCCTCCGACCCTGAGGTCGGCCAGGAAACCCGAGAGCCCCGGAGAAAACAGGGATTGGAGGAGGGGACTCGCCGCCGACAGGTCGAGGTCATCTATGCTTATCCCTGCCCTTACCTTGGGCTTGGCCCCGAAGACGAGGTTAGCCTCGCAAGCGATCCTTGAGGGCCCTGGGCCGCCTGCCCCCAGCCCGTCTTGTCCCGGCGTCAAGGCCTTGCCTTCCGGGACGAGCATGGAGAGGGCCAGGGCGTATTCCCCGCCCTGGCGGCGAAGGTCCAGGGCAAGGTCGGAAAGCCCCAGCCCCCCCACGGTGGCCGAGACGGCCCGCAGGCTGTAGTTGCCTCCCCCGGAGACCACATCGATCCCGGCCGCCACGGGCAGCCTGCCTTCGAGGAGCTCCAGATCGAGGGAGAGATGGCCGACCGGAGCAAGGTCTTTCAAGTGGAGGCTGCCCTGGAAGGACGCCGAGCCCGGGGGGCCCTCCAGCCTGGCCAGGGCTATATCGACGTGCTCAAGGTTGCCCCTGGCCTCGATATCGGCCCGGTAGCCCTCCCCTAGCAGATGCGCCGGCAGGCTTCCCGAGAGTCTCCCGGCATAGGCCATCTTCCCCGGCTCGGCCAGGGGCAGGGCGAAGCTGAGGCTCCCGGTATAGGGCAGGCCGAGCCAGGGCAGGAGGGCCAGGAGTCCCCGGCCCGGCACAATGGCCATGGAGGGGACAAAGCCTTCGACCTTCAGTCGGGCCTCGAGGGTCCTAGCCACCTGGTCATAGCGGAGCCAGGCGTCTATGGGGGCCTTGTCCTCGATCTTCTTGGCCTCGAGGACGCCCTGGGCATAGACCAGCTCGAGGCTCTGGGGCCGCAGGGCCAGGAGGTCTGTGGCCGCCTGGAGGGCAAGGTGGAGCCTGGCCCTCGACAAGTCACGGTCCAGGGTGCCCGAGGCGGCAAGGCTCAGGTCAACCCGGCCCAGGACGGGGACAAGCCCCATCGAAAGGCTGCCCCGCAGGTCCAGGCTTAGCTCTGATCCCGGCCCCCCGAGGCTAAAGGAGGAAAGCTCGGCCTCCATCGGCTCCGGGGTAAAGCCCTCGAGCCTCAGGCTAACCCTGGTGCCGCTCAACGCGATGGGCGGAATGCTCAAGGCCCGGGCAGGCCCGCCTGGCTCGGCCGACGGGGGCTTCCCGAGGGAGGAGAGGAGGGAGAGGACCTCGGGATCGATGAAAAGGCTGGCGTCGGAGATGCTCAACTCCCGGATGAGACTGCCCCGGGCCGGCCAAAGGACGCTGAGCAGGTCATAGCGGGCATAGGCCTTGCGGGCAGTCAAGACCGGCCTAGACCGCGAGTCCAGGACCTCCAGCCGGCCTAGGCTGAGGCCCCGCAGCACCGAGGGGCTGAGGCTGCCAAAGGAAATCCGGAACCCCGTCCTGGCCTGAAAGGAGGCCTGGAGGTCCCTGGCGGAGGACTCAAGGCGGGTGGACAGGCCGGCCGAAAGCCATGGCCCAGCCAGGAGGACGGCGAGGCCCAGGAGCACGACCGCGCCCCCTGCTGCCCGGGGCGCCACCCTCAACGTAAGCATTCCCACCACACTCCTAAGCACCCTAGCATACCGGTCCAGGCCCGGAAGGCCAATCCGCCACCGCTTGCGCCCCAGGGTGGAGGCTTGCTACCCTGGGCCCATGCAAGACAGCACGCAGGCGGTGCTCCGCCGATTTGTCGTTTTTGAGGGCCTCGATGGAGCCGGGACGACAACCCAGCTCAAGCGAGTCGAGGCGGCCCTGGGAAGCGCCAGGATCCCCCATTGGACAACCTTCGAGCCCACCAACCTGCCCACGGGCCGCCTGGTCCGCCAGGTCCTCCGGGGAGAGGTGGAAGCCAGGCCCGAGACCCTGGCCCGCCTCTACTCCGCCGATCGCCACGAGCACCTCTATGGGCCCGGGGGCGTCTTGGAGCGCCTGGGCCGGGGAGAGCTCGTGGTCAGCGACCGCTATATCTTCTCGAGCCTTGCCTACCAGGGGGTGGCCTGCGGCCCCGACCTACCCCGCCTCCTCAACTCGGGCTTTCCCCTCCCGGAGCTCCTTGTGTTTTTCGACCTGCCGGCCACGGTATCCATGGGGAGGGTCGATGGCCGGGGCGAGCGGGAGATCTTCGACACCCTGCCCTTCCAGGAAAAGGTAAGGAGGACCTACGAGGAAAGCCTCTCCGAATTCGCCGATTCGGGGGTAAAAATACTCAGGATTGACGCCACCAAGAGCATCGAGGCCGTCACGGAAGCGGTGATGGAAGGCATCGGCTCCATCCTCTCCGACCCGGCCACTCCTTGATAACAGCCGGGGGCCAAAAAGGTTTCGTCCCGCCCCGGGTAATGCCGATACTAGGGGGAGTATGAGACGTCTCCTCCTCCTCGGCTATTTCCTCCTCGGCGCAGCCCTCCTTGGGGCGGCCTATCCCGTGTATTTCAAGGAACAGTATCTCAAGCTCTACCACCAGCACTATATCCAGGCCCCGGACGACTCCATCGAGAATATATACTGGCTGGAGCAGGCCAAAAAGGCCGATTTCTGCAATCCCTTGTATGCGATGGCCAGGATCGACGACAAAAAGCAGTGGGAGCGGTACCGGGCCCTCCTCGACATGGAGATAGACCTCAAGCTCATCGAGCAGCACCTGGCCCTGGGCTCCAAATTCGACAAGCGAGTCGCCTATTTCTTCAACGCCCCCTGGAAGGACGAGAACCTGGATAGCCTCAAGACCGCCGAGAGCGCCTACCGGGCGGCCCTCTCCTATTGGACCGAGGCCAGGTCCCTGGCCCTCAAGGCCATGCAGATGCGCTTTACCAAGGTGGCCGGGGCCGAATACTGGATCGAGAAAGCCTCGAGGATCGAATCCGGGGACCTGGACTATGCGGACATAATTGGCGATGAGCTTGCCCGCCTTGAGAAAGTCAGGGCCGAATTCGAGAAGATGGACGCCTCCACCTATTAAACCCCTGGCCAGAGCCTTCCCTCCACCGCATACCTCGGCCCCCCCGACCAGGGCCTAGAGGATCAGCATCGCGTCCCCATAGCTAAAAAACCTATACCTCTGCCGGACAGCCTCGGAATAGGCGGCCAGGATTTCCTCCCGGCCCGCAAAGGCGGAAACCAGCATAAGTAGGGTGGATTTTGGCGTATGGAAGTTGGTGAACAGCCGGTCCACAACCTTGAAGCGATAGCCCGGGTACATGAATATCCTCGTCGATCCCGGGCCAGGCCGCAGACTGCCGGAGGCCTCGTCCCAGGCCGATTCGAGGGTCCGGACGCTCGTGGTGCCCACGGCCAGGACGGGGCGGCCCTCGGCCTTGGCCCGTCCCACGGCCCGGGCAGTGGCCTCGGGGATCTCGTATTCCTCCCGGTGCATGGCGTGGCCCTCGACCTCCTCGCTCCTCACGGGCAGGAAGGTACCCAGGCCGACATGCAAGGTGACAAAGGCGGTCTCCACCCCCCGGGCCTCCAGGGCCGAGAGGATGGCCTCGGTAAAATGGAGGCCGGCCGTTGGCGCGGCCGCCGAGCCTATGGCCCGGGAGTAGACGGTCTGGTAGCGCTCGGCGTCGGGCACGCCATCCTCCCTCTTGATGTAGGGAGGCAGGGGAATGTGGCCATGGAGCTCGAGCCAGGCGTCATCGATGGGGGGCGTGACCTTGAGGACCCTCGTGCCCTCCCCTTCCCCTTCCTGGGCCAGGACCTCGGCGCCCACACCGCCCTCCAGGTCGTAGCGCCGGCCCGGCCTCTGCTTCTTGAGCTTGGTCGCCGCGGCCTCCCAGGTGTCCGGACCCAGGCGCCTGAGGAGGAGGAACTCCACTTTCGCCCCGCTGTCCTGGGCCGTGGCAAAGAGCCTGGCCTTCCTGACCCGGGAGTCGTTGAAGACCATCAGGGTGCCTGGTTCGATATAGTTAGTTATATCAGCCATCGTCCCATGGATGATGGATCCGGCCTTCCTTTCGAGAACAAGGAGGCGGGACTCTCCCCGCCGCTCCGGCGGGTTCTGGGCTATCAGTTCCTCGGGGAGGTCAAAAGAGAAGTCGTCCGTCTTCACGGGGAAGCTCCAGTCCAAGATGTTCGTAGGCCGCCTTGAGGGCGACCCGGCCGCGGGGGGTACGGGCGATAAGGCCGGCCTGGATGAGGAAGGGCTCGAAATAGTCCTCGAGGCCGTCCACGCTCTCACCCACGGTGATGGCCAGGGTCTCGGCCCCCACGGGCCCTCCGCCGTAGGTGGTGATGATCGCCTTGAGGATGTCCCGGTCCAGGCGCTCGAGGCCGAGGTGGTCGACCTCGAGGCGCTCCAGGCCCTCGACCACGACGGTCTGGGTCACCCGGGGCAGGCCAGAGGGATTCACGATTCCAGCTACCTGGGCAAAGTCCCGCATCCGCCTGAGGAGGCGGTTGGCGATGCGGGGAGTGCCCCGGCTGGAGACGGCGAGGAGGGCGGCGGCCTCGGGGTCGACGGCCACCCCGAGGATGGTGGCAGAGCGCCGGACCACGGCCTCGAGCTCGAGGGCCTCGTAGTAGCCGAAGCGCAGGGATATGCCAAAGCGGCTAGACAAGGGCGCCGAGACTCCCCCGGGCTTGGTCGTGGCGCCGATCAGGGTAAAGGGCGGCACGGGAACCCGCACCGTCCTTGCGGCCGGCCCCTGGCCGATGATCCAGTCCAGCTCATAGTCCTCCATCGCGATGTAGAGCATCTCCTCGATGGCGGGCTTGAGGCGGTGGATCTCGTCGATAAAAAGGACCGAGCGTTCCCGGAGGGTTGTGAGGACCCCGGCCAGGTCCTTGGGCTTGTCCAGGGCCGGGGCGCTTGTGGGCTTAAAGTCCACCCCGAGCTCGTTGGCCACCACCTGGGCCAGGGTAGTCTTCCCAAGGCCTGGGGGTCCCATGAGAAAGAGGTGGTCCAGGGCCTCCTCCCGCTCCCGGGCGGCGGAGATAAACAGCGAGAGGTTTTCCTTGAGCCTGGCCTGGCCCTGGAATTCCGCGAGCACCTTGGGGCGGAGGGAGGTTTCCCGCTCGTCCTCCAGGGGATCGAAGGCAGGATCGAGGCTCAGGGACTCCTCGTCCAGGGAGGGCTTAGGGGCAGGCTCTTTAGGGGCGGGCTTTTTTCTGGAGGCCATGGACCTTTAGGCTCCCGCCGAGAGCTCAAGGAGGGCCCGGCGAAAGAGCTCGCGCTCCTTCTCTGGGCCGGGTTCCACGAGCTTGTCCAGGGCCTTGACGCTGCGCTCGACAGCCTTGCGGTCAAAGCCCATGTCCGCGAGGGCCCGCACGAGGTCGGTCCAGGCTCCGCCGGCCTTGGCGGTGGAGCTGACCGGGGAGTCTTCCGGGCGGACGAGGCGACCCTTGAGGGCGAGGAGCATCTTCTGGGCAAGCTTGGGCCCTACCCCGGGGATGCGCTGGAGGGCCGCAAGGTCGTCGGCCTCCAGGGCCGCGTCCAAGGCCTCGGGCCGGATGCCCGAGAGGACCCGGAGGGCCTGTTTGGGGCCAATCCCCTCGACCTTCATGAGCTCCAGGAAGACCGCCCGCTCGGCCACCGTGGGAAAGGCAAAGAGCCTCATCCCGTCCTCGTAATGCTGGAGCCAGGTAAAGGCCCTGACCTCATCCCCCAGGGCACCAAAGTCATCCACCGAGCGCGCGGGGACCGAGAGTTCCCACTCGATGCCCGAGGTCTCGACGCATATGGAATCCGCCCGCTTTTCGCTGAGCCTGCCACGGATGCTATTGAACATGGCTGGAGTATACCTGACCGGGGCAGAGAAGCTCAACTCTTCCCCGGCATGGTATAGTTCCCAGCCGGAAGGTAAAAAGGAATGAAGGTATTCTATACCCCCCGCCAGTCGGTGAGGGACAACGAGAGCTTTTCTCCAAGCGCTGGCAAGCCCGCGGCCTTTGTCGAGGCCGCCCTCAGGGGCTTTCCGGGACAAATCGAGATAATCGACAACTTCCGCGGGGTTTCCCCCAAGGGGATAGCCCTGGCCCACCACCCGGAAAGGGTCAGGCGCGTCCTGGCCTGCGAGGAAAACAATGGCTTCGGGAACCGCAAGCCCTCGGTGGCGGCATCCCTGCCCTGGACGATCGGCAGCCTCTATGCCGCCGCCCGGGCAGCCGTGAGGGAGGGAGGGGCGACCTGCTCACCGACGAGCGGCTTCCACCACTCGAGCTATGCCTCGGGCGGAGGTTTCTGCACCTTCAATGGCCTTGTGGTGGCTGCCCTCCTCCTCAAGCTCGAGGGCCTGGTGGACAAGGTCGCCATCGTGGACTTCGACATCCATTACGGCAATGGCACGGACAATATTATTGGCATCAAGCGCCTTTCCTGGCTGACAAATCATAGCCTTGGGGGCTTTGCCACGGAATTGCGGGGAGACAAGGACATCGAGGCCTGGCTTGCGGGACTGCCTGGGGAACTGGACAGGGTGGCCGGCAAAAGCGACCTCGTTCTCTACCAGGCCGGAGCCGATCCCCATATTGACGATCCCCTGGGAGGCCTGCTCAGCTCCGACCAGATGAGGAGGAGGGACAGGGCCGTCTTCCGCTGGGCCCGGGCCAGGGCCAAGCCCCTGACCTGGAACCTGGCCGGAGGCTACCAGGAACCGATAGCCAAGGTCCTGGCCCTCCACCTGGCGACCGTGGAGGAATGCCTCGCCGCCTACGAGAGCTAAAGTCGACTAAGGCCTATAGCTTCGGCGACCTTGATCCCGTCTATGGCCGAGGACATGATGCCGCCGGAATAGCCGGCGCCCTCGCCGCAGGGATAGAGGCCGGGAATCGAGGCCTGGAAGTCCTCGCCCCGCAAAATCCTCACCGGGGAGGACGTCCTGGTCTCGACCCCGGTCAGGATGGCATCGGGCCGGGCAAAGCCCCGGAGCTTGCGGTCAAAGGCCTCGACCCCTTCCTTGATCGCCCGGGCCACATAGTCGGGCAGGCAGGTGTTGAGGTCGGCGAAAACATGGCCCCCCAGGGACGAGGGCTGGACCTCGCCAAAGGCGGAGCTGACCCGGCCGGCCCGGAAGTCCCCGAAGGTCTGGACGGGGAGCTCAAAGCCGCCCTGGCCGGCGGCAAAGGCCAGGCCCTCCCAGCGGCGCTGGAAATCCAGGCCTGCCAAAGGGCCCTCCCCGCCAAAGTCATCGGGATGGACCGTGACCACCACGGCGCTGTTGGCGTTGGGGGCATCCCGGGCAAAATCGCTCATGCCGTTGCAGGTTACCATGGCGGCCTCGGAGCTTGAGTTCACCACCCGTCCGCCGGGACACATGCAAAAGGTATAGACCCCGCGCCCCTCGGCGCTGCGGTGGGTAAGCTTGTAGTCCGCCACGGGGAGGTCTGGATGCCTCCAGGCCTGGCCGAACTGCCGCCGGGAGACCATCTCCTGGGGATGCTCGATCCGCAGCCCTAGGGCAAAGGCCTTCCTCTCCATCTCCAGGCCCAGGCCCAGGAGGCCAGGCAGGGTATCCCGGGAAGAGTGGCCTATGGCGAGGACTACCGTGTCTGATGCCAGGCTTTCCTCGGCAAGGCCATTCCGGGCCTGGGCGACCACCCCGGCGATCCTGCCTGCCTTGACGACCAGGGAGCTCACCCGGGTGTCAAAGCGGACTTCCCCGCCCAGGGCCTCGATCTTGCGCCTCAGGGCCTTGACCACCCGGACCAGGTAGTCCGTGCCGATATGGGGCTTGGCGAGGTAGAGGATCTCCTCGGGGGCCCCAGCCTCGACAAATTCCCTCAGGATCTTGGCATTGCGGAAGTTCTCGTCCGTGACCGTGGTGTTGAGCTTGCCATCCGAATAGGTTCCGGCCCCGCCCTCCCCGAACTGGATATTGGATTCCGGATCGAGCCTGCCGGATTCCTGGAAGACCGCCACCGACTTGTCCCGGGCCTCCACGGCCTGGCCCCGCTCAAGCACCAGGGGCCTAAAGCCATTTTCCGCGAGGATCAGGGCGCAGAAAAGGCCGGCTGGCCCCGAGCCCACAACAATAGGCCGGGCTGCTCCAGGCCTAGGCTTGGCCGGAAAGGCATAGCTGCCCGGAGGGGGACAGGGCCGGGCCAGGTTTTCCGGAATAGGCCGAGGAGGCTCCCGAACCAGGTCGGCCAGGATGGCATAGACCACGAGGATGTTGTCCCGGTCCCGGGCGTCAATGGATTTCTTTTCGATGACATAGCCTGAGAGGGCCGACGCGTCGATGCCCAGGAGGCGGGTGATCTTGCCCTCGAGCTCTCCTGGCCCCTGGCCAAGGCGAAGCTTGAGTTGGGGTATGCGGTAGTGGATCACAGGGGGGCTCCTGAAAGGGGACCGGAGTGGTTAGCCCGGCAGATCGCCGCCGCAAGGGCATCGGCGGCGTGGTCGGGCTTGGGTATGGCCTTAAGTCCGAGGATAAGCCTGACCATCTCCTGGACCTGGTCCTTCTCCGCCCGGGCCGAGCCCGAGACGGCCTGCTTTATCGCCGTGGGGCTGAATTCCATGAGGCTTATCCCGGCCTGGGCAAAGACCAAGTGGATAACCCCCTTGGCCTCGGCGACGGGCAGGGCCGACGTGACGTTTTTCCAGAAATAGAGGCTTTCCATCGCCGCGGCCCGGGGCTTCCATAGGGCCACAAGCTCGGCTATCGCGCCGTGGATGGCCAGGAGACGGTCCTGGATAGCCTCGTCCTTGGACGTGGTGACGCAGCCGTGGTCGAGGTGGCGCAGACGCCCGCCTGAATACTCAATGACCCCCCAGCCGACGGAGGCGAGGCCGGGGTCTATCCCAATAATACGAGAGGCCGGAGGGGCCGGGACCCTCGATCGGGTACCCGTCCGCGCTCCGGCCTTGCTCTCGGCTTCGGCTGGGATGGCCTTGGCCTTACTCGTCCGCATCCTCGGGGATGTTGGCGTTGTGGTAGACGTTCTGGACGTCGTCGGACTCCTCGAGGCGATCGATAAGCTTGTTGATCTTGCCGCCGTCCTCCTTGGAGAGGTCGACGTTGGTCTCCGCGATCATGGAGATCTCGGCCCCATCGGTCTCCATGCCGGCGCCGGTGATGGCGTTGAGCACGGCCTCAAAGGCCTCGGGAGCGGTATAGACCACAATCTCCCCGTCCTCGTTGACGATGTCGTCGGCCCCGGCGTCCAGGGCGATCTCCATGACCTTGTCCTCGGTGTACTTCTCCCCGTCAAGGGAGATCACGCCCTTTCGGGCAAAGAGGCGCATGACCGCATTGGAGGTGGCCAGGGAACCGCCAGCCCGGGTGAGGATGTTCCTGACCTCGGCGGCGGCGCGGTTCTTGTTGTCCGTGAGGACTTCGATGAGGATGGCGATGCCGCCGGGGGCATAGGCCTCGTAGACCAGCTCCTCGTAGCTCGAGCCCTCGAGCTCGCCGGAGCCCTTCTTGATGGCCCGGTCGATGTTGTCCTTGGGCATGTTCGCTGCCCGGCCCTTGAGGACGGCCGTGCGGAGGCGGGCATTGGAATCAGGGTCTCCGCCGCCCATGCGGGCCGCGATGGAGATTTCCTTGATGAGCTTGGTGAACATCTGACCGCGCTTGGCGTCAGCGGCTCCCTTCTTGTGCTTTATCGTCGCCCATTTACTGTGGCCGGACATAACCTCTCCTTGCCGTCCAAAGAGCCGCGCCCAAGATTGAGTCCGATAACACTGTGCAAGGGGCTCAAAAGGTCGGCGGCGCCGGAACTTATCGAGTATCAAACTGCGGCGCAAGAATAGCATGGGCAAGAAATTACTGTCAACTATCGGGCGCTTTTCAGCGATTCGTGGCCATTGGCTACGTTATTGCGCCAAACCAAGGAAAAATCCGCAAACAGCCCGATCCAGCCGCAGAAAAATAAAAAAGACCGCCCTTTAGGCGGTCTTTCTGGGCAAAAGGCCTAGGCTAGCGCCGGCCCTTGATATCTATGCGCCCGCGCTGGACGCCGTCCCGGAGGATCTTGAGGACTATCTCGTCATGCCAGTCATAGTTGAAGGGGGCCTTGGTCCTGACCGTGGCCTTCATAGCGACGTCCAGCTCGTCCTTGCAGGTCTCGCAGACATCGATGTCGGTGAAGTGGAAGATTGTCCTCGTCGGAATGGGATTCTCTATGGCCTTTTTGCAGACATCACAATAGATGGCCTTCATGCCTGTCTCCTTCCTGTCGTTTGTCAGGTTCCTTAAATTATGATACCCTATCCAAAGTACCTGCGCAAGACATTTTCCGGAGTCAGCGATGAACAAGACCTTTCCCGTGGGCGCCGCGATATTCGGCCCCGAACGCCCCCTGGCGATAGCAGAAATAGGCACTTCCCATGGCGGATCGATCTCCCGGGCCCTGGAGCTGGTGGATGCGGCGGCCGAGGCCGGAGCCGACTGCGCCAAGTTCCAGTGCGTCTTCGCGGACGAGATAGTGCACCCGAACACGGGGACTGTCCCCCTCCCCGGAGGTTCCATCCCCATCTACGAGCGCTTCCGCTCGCTTGAGCTGGATTTCGACTTCTATGCGGCGGTCAAGGAAAGGACCGAGGCCAAGGGCCTCCTCTTCCTGTGCACCCCCTTTGGCCTCCGGAGCGCCCGCCTCTTAAGGAAGCTGGGGGTGGCGGCGATGAAGGTAGCCAGCCCCGAGCTCAACCACCTGCCCCTGATCGACGAGCTGGCCTCCTATGGCCTGCCCACCTTGGTCTCCTCCGGGGTGTCCACACTGGGGGACATGGAGAGGACCCTGGACAGGCTCGCCTGTCCCGTCCTCCTCCTCCATTGCGTAACCGCCTATCCCGCCCCGGCGGAAGAGTACAACCTGAGGCTCCTCCCGGGGCTCTCCTCGGTCTTTGGCCTCCCCTGCGGGGTTTCTGACCATTCGATGGATCCGGTCATCGTCCCCGCCCTGGCTATAGCCTGCGGGGCCATAGCCGTCGAAAAGCACATCTGCCTCTCCCGCCTCGATCCCGGCCTGGATGACCCGATCGCCCTGCCCCCGGAGGACTTTGCCGCCATGGCAAGGGCTATCCGGGAGGCCGCCCGGACCGGGCCCGAGGAAACCCTGGCGCGGCTTGGCTCCTCCCACGGCAAGGCCCTCGTGGAAGCCGTCCTGGGGGATGGGGTCAAGCGACTGGCCCCGAGCGAGGCCGCCAATTACCTGCGGACCAACCGCTCCATCCACGCCCGGATCCCGATAGCCAAGGGAGACATCTTCTCGGAGAAAAACCTCGCCCTCCTCAGGACGGAAAAGATCCTCCGGCCCGGCCTCGAGCCGTCCCTCCTCACGGCCGTCCTCGAAAGGAAGGCCCGGCGGGACATCCCCTCGGGAGAGGGCATCGAATGGGAGGACGTGGGGGACCTGTCACCCAGGCCTTGATCCCGGGCCTCGGAACGGCCCTATTTCAGGCGTATGACCGTTTTCCCATGGCCGCCCTCCTCGGGGCGGGCATAGTGGTACTCGGCCACGCCGGGATGGCTCCTAAGGTAGCCCTGGATGCCCGGGCCGAGGATGCCCTCCCCGGTGCCGTGGATAATCGAGAAGAGGCCTAGTCCCTGGAGACTCGCGGCATCGATCTGCTTTTCCACGGCCTCGAGGGCTTCGGTCAGGCGCTTGCCCCGGAGATCGAGCTCAAAGACAGCCCGGACTCGGCCATCCTCGCCCCGGGGCGCAAGCTCAATCGCCACCTGGGTCTTGGCCTCATAGCCTGAGCCATCGAGCTCAAGCTCCCCCTCGGATACCGTAAGGCGGAGGCTCCCGGTCTCGACGACCCATTGCCCCTTGCGGCCGGCCCGGACTATCACCCCCCGCTTGCGGGCGGGACCGATAAACACGGCCTGGCCCTCGGCGAGGACCGCGGCCGTGCCTGGCGCGGCGGGCTTGGCCTTTCCCAGCTCGTCAAAGTCCCGGCGCTCGGCGAGGGTCACTTCCCGGAAGGCCGCGAGCTCCTCCTCCTTGGCCTCCACTCCCTGGGCAAGCTGGGAGAGAAAGTCCTTGACCGCCCGGGTCTTTTCCGGGGAAAGCTCGCCCTCCCGCAGGTCGCGGACCAGGTTTTCGAGGGTCCTGCGGCTCTCCCCGAGAAGGCGCTTGAGTTCCCCTACCCCCTGCTCCCGGAGCTCCAGCTCTTTCTGCCTGAGCTTCAGCCTAGCGAGGTCGGCCTTGCGCTGCTCCTCCCGGGCGCCCTTGAGGCGGGAGAGGGATTCCTCCTCCAGGTCCTCGATGCGGCGGTGCTTTTCTGTCAGCCCCCGGATGAGCTCGGAGACATCGGCCCTCTCTTCGGCCAGGTACTTCCTCGCCCCCTCGATCACCTCCCGCCGGAGGCCGTTCTGGGAGGCCACATCCAAGGCCCGGCTTTCCCCGGGCACGCCCATGAGGACCCGATAGGTGGGCTGGAGGCTTGTGGCGTCAAAATCCATGGAGGCATTGAGGCAGGCCGGCCTTGTGTAGCCGTAGTTCTTGAGGATCCCATGGTGGGTCGTGAGCACCGTAAGGCAGCCGCGGCCTATGAACCAGTCGAGGAGGCCCATGGCCACGGCGCAGCCCTCCTCGGGGTCTGTCCCCGAGCCCAGCTCATCGAGGAGCACGAGGCTCCTGGGCCCGGCCTCGTTGACGATGCCGCCTATCACGCGCATGTGGCCGGAGAAGGTCGAGAGGGACTGGTCGATGGACTGCTCGTCCCCGATGTCGGCAAAGACCTCGTCGAAGACCGCGAGGCCCGACTCAAGGGCCGCCGGAATGCCCAGGCCAAACTGGTTCATCATCGCGAGCAGGCCTATGGTCTTGAGGGTGACGGTCTTGCCCCCCGTATTGGGTCCGGTGACGATCAAGGTGCGGGTGCCCTCGGGGAGGACGACATCGATGGGAACAGCCCTTCGCCCAAGGAGGGGGTGGCGGGCGGTCTTGAGCTCAAAGCCGGACTCAAGGTCCCGGGCGAGGAAGTAGCCCGAGAGGCGGCAGTGCCTGGCCCGGGCGTAGATGCCGTCGAGGCCCTTCATGAGGCGCCGCGCGAGGCCCAGGCCCTCGGCCTGGCCCATAAGCTTTTCCGTAGCCTCGCGGAGGATCCGGTTCACTTCCTGGAGGTAGCGGGCCTCCTCCTGGACGAGCTCGTTGTTTTTCTGGACTAGCTCCTCGGGTTCGACAAACACGGTCTGGCCCGTGGCCGAGACCTCGTGCACAATGCCCTTTACCCGGCCCCGGAAATTGGCCCTCAGGGCCAGGACGGTCCTGCCGTCCCTGATCGTGGGGGCATCGGACTGGAGCATGGACCGGGTCTCGGGATTCTTGAAAAAGGATTCCGTGAGGAGGGAGATGTCCCGGTGGGCCCGGGCGATGCGATCCCGCGCTGCCTTGAGCTCGGGCAGGTCCCTCAGGGTCCCGTCCTTGTTGACTATCCGGAAGACTATGCGGCCTATCTCCGCCAGGTCGGGCTGCTGGGCGAGAAGGCCCTCGAGGAGGGGGCCCGGGGCCTCGCTCCAAGACCTTTCGTCTTCCCCGCCTTCCCCATCCTCGCCAGGCTCGGCCGGGGCGGCCGGGGCGGCCGGGGCGGAAAGCCCCCCAGGCCTCGCGGACGCAGGCAGGAATTCCCTTGTCTTGGCCAGGAAGGCGCAATAGACCGCAAAGCCCTCGGCCCACAGGCCAAGGGCATAGAGCTCCTCGAGCTCAAGGCTGGCGCCGACCTTGGACAGGCGCCTGTGGGCAAGGGCCACCGGAGGAAACGAGACCTGGGGGGGCTCGATCCCGGTCTGGAAGAGGGCCACCACCGTGGACACCGCGGCCTTGATCGCCTTGACCTCCCCTGGGTCGGAGCGGGGCAACTCGGAGAGGATGGCGTTCCGGCCCTCCTCGGAAAGACAATAGGCCGCCACATCCTCCCGGATGCGGGAAAATTCCAGCAGCCTGGCGCTATGCTCATTCATCATCTTCTGTGACTCTCCCGGGTCTCACGCTGGGCCTCGACCGGCCCTTGGGCTTCTCATAGCCAATGCTTGACTCCAGCTCCCCGCGGATGCGCAGATAGGACTCGTAGCGGTCCGGGTGGATCTCCCCGGCCTCGAGGGCAACTCGAATCGCGCAACCTGTCTCATGGCTATGGGTACAGGACAGGCCGTAGGCGCAGGCCGGCACGAGGCGGGCCAGCTCGGGGAAATAGGCGACCAGGGAATCGGCCTCAATGCCCCTCAGGGCCAGGCGGCGGAAGCCCGGGGTATCCGCGATCCGGGTCCGGCCATCGGCCAGGAGGAGGAGCTCGGACATGGTTGTCGTGTGCCTGCCCCGGGAGAATTTCTCCGAGACCTCCCCGGTCCTCCGCCCCGAGCCGGGCTCGATGGCGTTGAGGAGACTGGACTTGCCGACCCCCGACTGGCCCACAAAGACCGTGGTCTTGCCCTCGAGCTCCTCCCGGAGCTCCTCGATGCCTTCTCCTGTCGAGGCCGAGGCGGTGAGGACCTCGTAGCCCAAGTCCTGGTATTCGGCGAGCCGGTCCTCGTCGTCCTCGGATAGGCCCAGGTCAATCTTGTTCAGGATGATGAGGAGGGGAACCCGGGCGGCCTCGGCGAGGACGGCCACCCGGTCCACAAAGCGGGGCCTGAAGGGAGGGAGCTTCGGGGAGACCACGCAGGCCACAAGATCCACATTGGCCGCTATGGCCTGGGAAGCCTGGCCCTTTTCGTTAAAGCGGCCAAAGACATTGCGCCGGGGCTTCATGCGGAGGATGAGGCCCCTCAGAGGATCGTGGGCATCGACCTCAAAATCCACGAGGTCCCCGGCGGCGAGGGAATTGTAGGAGCCCTCGATCTCCTTGATCCTCTTGCCCTTGATCCCGCACAGGCGGCGCTGGCCGTCCTCGCCGAGGAGGGTAAATAGGTTGTTGGTGCCCGAAAGAACGGTTCCTTCCATGGTCAGGATCGATCCAGGGAAAAGGGTCCCTCGAGGCGGTAGAGGCGGGCAAAGTCCGAATAGACCTCCTCGAAGGGAGGAGGGCCTGAGAGGAGGAAAACCCCGTCGGCCAGGCCGGCCGGGGGGAGGCCCTGGCTCCCTCCGAGGAGGTCCCGCTCCAGGAGGACTTCCTTGAGGCGCCTAGCCACCCCCAACCGGGAATCGATCACGGATATGGGATCGGCCCGGCCGAGCTCGGAGGCGATGTCCCGGGCGGCCGCGGAAATGTCCTCCGCCACATGGAGGAAGTGGGTGCAGGCCAGGACTATCTCATCGGCCCCTTCGGCTACCAGCAGGCGGACCGGTCCCTCCACGGCCTTCCGCCTCGACTCTGGGGTGGAAGAGACATAGGATCTTTCCACAAAGCCCACGAGGTCCTGGGCGGGGGCCCGGACTACCCTGACCCCCGGGGCATGGGAGGCTATCAGGTCGTCGAGATAGGGATCCACCAGAGCCTGCTCGGTGGCCATCACCCCGATGACCCCGCGCCGGGTTCCCAGGGCGGCGGGCTTGACCGCCGGAACCGTGCCCACGATGGCAAGCTCGGGGTGGGCGACCCTGGCCGCCGCGAGGGCTGCCTGGGAGGCCGTGTTGCAGGCTATCACGAGGGCCAGGGGGTCAAAGGCGTCCACAATGGCCGCGATCCGGTCCAGGACTATCGCCTCGATGCCCGCCTTGGTCTTGGTGCCATAGGGAAAGCCCAGGCGGTCTGCGAGATAGACGAAACACTCGCCAGGGAGGATGGCCCGGGAGGACTCGAGGTAGGGCAGGCCCCCTACCCCGGAGTCCATGAAGGCTATGGGCCTTCGTCCATGGCCTAGCTCCGCCAGGGTTGCCTTGGCGGCCTCTATCTTCGGCTCGGGCATGTACATCAGCCTCCGAACAGCTTGTCGAGATCCCGCCGGGCCTTCTCGCCGGCCCGCTGGGCCGAGGGATCCCCCTTGCCCGCCGCCTTGAGCCTAGGGGCAGTCTCGAACCAGTCGCAGGGATTGCGCTTTTCCTTGTCCGAAATGCCCTCGGTGATGGACGTCTCAGCGCAGTCCCAATGGATCCCGGGACTGTAGAACCGGCAATTCACGCAGGCATGGAGATCGCGCCCGCAGGACTCGCAGGCCTCGTTAAAGCCTGGCTTGCGGTCGGCAGGCAGGGCAGATCCACAGAATGAGCACATGGACTCATTGTAGGGTCCAAGGCGCCTCCTCGGCAAGATGTTCGTCCACCTTGCGGCCCCAGGGCCCCATCGTGTATTTTGGAAACCATGTACAGTTTTGCCCGCTGTTCGACCCCAGGCTGCGACAGGCTCGTCTTTGCGGGAGGGCCGAACTGCCATGAGCATTCGGGGCCCGAGGTCATGGCCTCGGTCCTGGCCCGCATCGAGGGGGGACAGTCCCATCGGGACCTCTCCTTCGATGGCGCCACCTTCGAGGGCCTGGACTTCTCGGGCAAGCGCTTCTACGGATGCTCCTTCCGGGGAACTAGCTTCCGGAGCGTCCTCTTCACCAACTCCGTCCTGAGGCTTTGCCTGTTTGACGACTCCACCATGGAGTCCTGCGATCTCTCCCACCTGGACGCCCAGTTCTCATCCTTCGGCGGGGCTAGGCTCAGCAATGTCTCCTTTGAGAACTCCGAGCTTCTCCACGACAATTTCTGCGGGGCCAAGCTTGTGGAATGCACCTTCAACAACTCCAACCTTTATGACTCCCGCTTTATCAACTGCGAACTCGTCCGGTCGGATTTTGTGGACTGCAACCTCAAGCGGGTCTACGTGATCCCCTCCAAGGAGGAGGGCGTGTCCTGGAAATACTCCAACACCATGGAAGCCATCCGCGACCGGGAGCACCTCTACCTATGAAGCTCTACCAGCACTATTCGGTCTACGGCTTCGCCAACTCCTACCTGCTCGGGGACGACGAGACCAAGCAGGCCCTCGTGGTCGACCCCGGAGAATTCAACACGGGCATGCTCAACCATATCGAGAGAAACGGCTATTACGTGAGGGCTGTCCTCCTCACCCACAACCATACCCACCACATCCGGGGGCTCAAGACCCTGCTCAAGATCTATGAGGCCGAGATCTTCGCCGCCACCTCCCGGGTCTTTGGCCTTTCCTGCCGCGTGGTCAAGGATGGAGAGCGCTTTGCCATAGCCGGGATGACGGCCGTGGCCTATTCCATACCCGGCCACTCCCCGGACTCCATGGTCTACCGGATCGAGGACCTCCTCTTTACCGGCGATTGCCTCCATGCGGGCATGATCGGGAAAACCCTTTCGCCCTTCAACACCGAGCTTCTCATCGAGCGCCTCAAGACCCGGATCCTGGGCCTTGGGGACAACCTGGTGGTCCTCCCGGGCCATGGTCCGCCCTCCACCCTGGGAGTGGAAAGGCGATATAACCTCGGCCTGGAGGAAGGCTACTCGGACAAGGTCAAGGCGCCCTACGACTTCTTTGTCTGAGCCTGGGCCAGGAAGCGTCGTCCCGGCTTCATGATCGCCTCCCTGGACGCCACCAGGGCCAGCTCCCGCCTGCCCGAGGCCAGGCTGGCCTCCAGCACCGAAAACACCGAGTCGGTCATGAGCTCCAGGGCCTCGACGGGATCCTGGGTGCGCAGGTAGTGACCGAGGAACAGGGCCGCCGTCAGGTCTCCGGCACCATTGGGCGGGGGCCTGAGGGGAAGCTCGGGGCTGGTCACAAGGTAGGACTGGCCCTCGACGGAAAGCAGGTTGGATATGGTGCCGGGCCTTGTGTCCTCGGCCTTGAAGCTCGTTATAAGGACGATGGGGGGACCCATCCTATGGAGGGCCTCCGCCACGGTTCGGGCGTCCCCGAGGCTGCGGATCCCCAGGCCGGTCAGCAGCTCGGCCTCGAACTGGTTGGGAGTGACAATATCGGCCCTGGGCACGGCCCGGTCCCGCAGGAAGTCAAGGATGCCCTCCCGGACAAAGACCCCCCGGCCATAATCGCCCATCACGGGATCGCAGCAGTAGACCGCTCTCGGCTGGGCGGCCCTGACATCGGCCAGGGCCCGCAGAATGGACTCCCCGATCCCGGCGGCCCCGAGATAGCCTGAGAGGACGGCTTCGCAGTCCCCCTGGGCTCCCAGGTCCAGGATGCCCTTCCATATCTCGTCGATGTGCCCGGGGGTAAAGACCTGGCCGGTCCAGGTCCCATAGCCCGTGTGGTTGGAGAATTGGACCGTGTTGATGGGCCAGACCTCGAAGCCCAGGAGCTCCAGGGGAAACACCGCCGAGCGGTTTCCCACATGGCCGTAGGCGACATGGGACTGGACCGAAAGGATGGACATGGCGCGGGACTCCTTCTGGCGGCCAAGGCCTCCCTGGCTAGGGGGAGGCCGGGACAGGAAAATTCGATTCCAGTTCCCCCAGGCAGTCTACGAGAAAAGGATTGAGAAGGTCGAGGCCGGAATCGTCCAGGCCTCCCTCGGGCCGGAGGTGGCCGGCCCAGGCATTCAGGCTTCCCCCGATGAGGGATTCCAGCTCCAGGCCAAAGCGCCGGGCAAAGGCCGGCCTATCGACCCCCCAGATGGTCCTATAGCCCATCAAGATCACCTCGAAGGCCGAATCCCTAGGCGAGAGCTCGGTCCGGGCCGCGGCCCTGCCCTCGGGATCGGCGGTGAACAATCCGAGATCCCGGTCCTCCTCAAGGCGGAGGCTCCCCCCCCGAAGGCCGGGGCCAAGCCCAGGATCGTCGGCCAGCTGAAGGGTGGAGACCCCTCCAGGCCCTAGGCCTAGATAGGAATCAAGGCGCCAATACGCGCGGTTATGGAGACATTCCGCCCCAGGCCTCGACCAATTGGACACCTCATAGCGCCGAAAGCCGGCCCTGGCCAGGACCACTCCGGTCCTCTCAACTTCCTCGTAGGCGGAGTCCGGGTCGGGGAGGACAAAACGCCCCTCCCGGACTTGGGCGGCCAAGGGGGTGGCGTCCTCGATGGTCAGGTCGTAGAGGGAAAGGTGCTCAATTCCCGCGTCAAGGAGCCGGCTCGCCTCTTCCTCCAGGGGGAGGCTCCGGGGCAGGCCGGCGATCAGGTCGGCGGAAACCCGCAGGCCCGGCCTCGCGGTGGCCCGTTCCAGGGCCTGGAGGGCGGTGCGGGAGTCCGCGGGCCGGCCCAGGCGCCTAAGCAGGCTGTCATCCAGGCTTTGCACCCCCAAGGAAATCCTGCCTACCCCGGCCTCGAGGGCGATATCCAGATGGGCCTCGTCGAGGCTTTCAGGATTGGCTTCAAGGGTCCATTCCCGGCAGGGGCCGACCATGCTGGCAAGACCCGAGAGGAGTCGGTGAAAGGGAGCGGGATCCAGGGCCGTGGGAGTGCCTCCCCCTATGTAGAGGGTTTCCAGGCTAGGCCGAGGCCCGGGCAGGTAAAGCTCGAGGGCAGACCTGGTCCTGGCCAGGAGGGCCTCCACGAGGCTGTCCTGGCTGGGCAGGTCGGCACAGGACCTGGGGAGGGAATAAAAATCACAGTAGGCGCACTTCGAGGCGCACAGGGGAACGTGGATGTAGAGGGCTAGGGGCGGCCGCAGGCACGGCTTCATGGGCTATGGCAGGGTAAGGCCCGCTAGGGCCGGCCAAATCCCTTGAAGGGCCAATAGCGGAGGAAGATCCGCCCCCGGAAGCGGTCCAGGCCCACGGGGCCCCAGAGCCTCGAGTCGCTCGAGGCTCCGCGGTTGTCCCCGGCAAGAAAGTACTCGTCCTTGCCCAAGGTCCTGGGAGCCATCGAGCCCGAGAGGGGAAGGCTGTCGGTCCAGCCTTCGGGGAGCTTGGGCTTGGTTATGTCATAGCGCATGCCCGAGAGCTCGAACTCGGTAAGGAAATGGGCCTGGCCCTCGGGCCTCACCTTGAAGACAAAGTCCTCCATCGCGATCTCGTCCCCGGGCAGGGCCACAACCCTTTCCACAAAGGGGCCCATCAGGGCGGGGCTATAGCCTGGCTTTGGAAGGGAGAGCTGCTGGAAGGTCACAAAGCGGACGAGGCTCTCCGCAAGGGCCGGAAAAAAGCCGGGCCGGGCCGCATAGGGAGGATCGGCCAGTATGAGGTCGCCCCGCTCGGGCTTGATCGGGGCAGGGAGCTTGCCCAGGATGGTCAGGGGGCCATAGACCAGGGGGCTGGACAGGATGCGGTCCCCCGGGGCAAGGCTGGGCTCCATGGCCCTGCTCGACACGGCGCTCGCCGTGAGGAAGAGGCCGGCGACAAGCTCAAAGGCCAGGAAAACGATGAGGAGGACCTTGAGTCTGGAAAGCAGGCGCCGGCGGCCCTCTACGGTCTCGGAATAGGATTTTCTGTGGGCAAAGATTGACATTGGTTTCCCTCGCGAAGGGTGGCGACGCAGGGCGGCGCGCGGGGGAACACTAGCACGTCGGACTTGCGTTGACAAGG
>JAKPBN010000109.1 GCA_029778945.1 Spirochaetota bacterium | reverse complement strand
GTGCCCCGGTCCCGGAAGGGCTCGGTGGTGATCTGCTCCAACCGCAACCTGGCCAAGGCCCAGGTGATCAAGGACTGCAAGGCCGGCTGCATCAAGTGCGAGGCCTGTGTGAGGGCCTGTCCCGAGCAGTGCATCACGATGCAGAACGGGATCCCCGTGACCGACTATTCCAAGTGCACCAGCTGCGGGGTCTGCGTGGAGAAGTGCCCGACCAAGTGCTATGTGCTTCTTGAGAAGAAGGTTCCGGCGGAAGCCTAGGAGGGAGCCTTTTCGAGCAGACGCAAGGGCGTCTTTGGCCGTAAAAGGCCAAGGACGCCCTTTTCCATTGGCATTGCCGGGGCTACACTGGGGCTCAGAAGGAGGGCCGCGCCATGACCAGAGATGATAGGCTTGGGCTATTGGATCGCTTTGAGGGGGCCTATAGCCTGGTGAGCTCCCAGGTCGAGCGCCTTTCCGCGGAGGCCCTGGCCTTTATTCCCGCCATCCCCGAGGCCTGGTCCGTCAATGACCACCTTGTCCATCTCCTTGACGCCGAAGTGGCGGTTTTCTTCCGGATTCGCCTTGCCCAGGCCGAGCCGGGCAGCCGGATCCAGCCCTGGGACGAGCTGGCCTGGCAGGCCAGGCTGGGCTATGCCAGCCAGGACGGCAGGAGATGCCTGGCCCAGGCCATGGCCCTGCGCTCCACCGCCGCCGCGGGCCTCCGCCACCGGGTGGACGAGGACTGGTCGGCCTTCTGGCTAGAGCACCCCGAAAAGGGTAAGATGGACCTTGTAAGGATCCTGGAGATCTACCGGGACCATCTGGCCTTCCATGCGCCGTTTATCAAGCGCAACCTCGATGCCTGGAAGGCGAAAGGCTAGGATTCACGGCAATGCATTATCTTGCCCAGTTGCTTTCTGCCCCCGAGCTCAGCCCGGGCTCGGCCCTTGTCCGCCTCCTCCTCGCAGCCTTGGCCGGCGGCCTCATCGGTCTTGAGCGGGAGATGCGACGCCAGACCGCAGGTCTCCGGACCCATATCCTCATCTGCGTCGGCGCGTCCCTGCTCACCCTGCTTTCGATCTGGATGCCCCAGTCCTTCGGGCTCGACCGGGGGGATCCGACTCGCATAGCCGCCCAGATCGTTTCGGGCATCGGCTTCCTCGGAGCTGGGGCGATCGTAAAAATAGGCAACAACACCAAAGGGCTGACCACGGCCGCCTCGATCTGGAGCGTTGCCGCCCTGGGCATGGCGATCGGTGGAGGAATGTGGCTTCCGGCCATGGGCGCCCTTGTCCTCATCCTTGCGACCCTTACCCTGCTTGAGCCCGTGGAGCGGCGCTTTTTCCCCGGGGAGAGGATCAAGCTCCTCCAGATCTGGTATGACGAGAGCACCGCCGATAGAAAGAGGATCGACGAGGCCCTGCGGGCCTATGGCCTCAGACCCCAGTCCATAGACGCCTTCCAATCCCTGACCAAGAAGCAGACAAGGATCAACATCCTGGTCAAGGTGCCGATAAACGTGGACATCGAGCGCCTTTTCAAGGCCATCAAGGGCACGGGAAAGGTCCTCAAGATCCAGATGCAGGAAAAGTACTAGGACCCGGGGACCGCCGCTCGGACGACAAAAAAGGGCTGTCGGGGAATTCTTTCCCGGGCAGCCCTTTCCTGTCTTCGAAGCATTGCTCTAGTTGGTGGGAACCTCGATGAGGTGGTGCTCCTCACAGAGCTTCTTGAGGGAGAGGTATTCGGTGTTGAGCCTCGCCGTCCTTGCGTTGAGGCGGGCCAGGCGCTGGGCCAGGAGGCGGGCCAGGAAGATGCCGTAGTGGGGGTTTTCCTTGATCAGGTTGACGAAGTCCTGCTTGGAGAT
>JAKPBN010000434.1 GCA_029778945.1 Spirochaetota bacterium | reverse complement strand
CGGGTCGAGTCCCGGAATGGCCCCGAAGCCAGGCTCTACGAGGAGGCGGGAAGCTCCTTCCTGGGGGTCAAGCTAGCCTTAAGGTATACGGTAAGCCAGGTGCGGGATGAGCTGCTCGGGGGGGCTATGGGCTTCAGGAGTCGGGTCGTGGAGAGCCACGATGGGAAGCTTTTCGACTCCTGCACCTCCTGGTATCTGCTGCCCATCGGCGTGGATGGGAAGGCCAAGACCTATGTCAGGTACTTTAGCCGCTCGGGGCTCAGAAAGCCCTTCCTGGGGGCCGAGACCCTGCTCAAGTCCTATATGCCTATCCAGATGACGGGCATGGTCAAGGCCATCCTAAAGGAAGCCCGGCGGCGCCAGGCCGGGGCCTGACCGGACCCGCGGGGCCTAGCCGGCCCCGGGGGCGATGCCTTCGGCTTGACTCTCTTCACCTGTACGGATAGTCTTTTATCGTGACCGACTCTTAAGTCACAAGGAGACATACCATGAGCGTTATTGAATAGGTCGAGGCTCGCGAGGTCCTGGATTCCCGCGGCAATCCCACCGTCGAGGTGGACGTAGTCCTCGAGGATGGCACCCTGGGCCGCGCCGCCGTCCCCTCTGGCGCCTCCACCGGCGAGTACGAGGCCGTCGAGCTCCGGGATGGCGACAAGAAGCGCTACCTGGGCAAGGGCGTCCTCAAGGCCGTGGAAAACGTCAACACCGCTATCGCCTCCGAGATCTGCGGCCTCGACGCCCTGGAGCAGGTCGACATCGACCGCACCATGATCGACCTCGACGGGACCGAGAACAAGGGCAAGCTCGGCGCCAACGCCATCCTGGGCGTGTCCATGGCCGTGGCCAGGGCCGCCGCCGACTACCTGGGCGTCCCCCTCTACAAGTACCTGGGCGGGGCCCACACGACCCTCCTCCCCGTCCCCATGGCCAACATCATCAACGGCGGCAAGCATGCGGACAACAAGATCGACCTCCAGGAATTCATGGTCATGCCCGTGGGCGCCGAGTCCTTCCGCGAGGCCGTCCGCATGACCGCCGAGGTCTTCCACAACCTCAAGTCCCTCCTCAAGGCCGATGGCCACAACACCAACGTGGGCGACGAGGGCGGCTTTGCCCCCAACTTCGACAATGAGCAGGCCCTCGACTACATCATGAAGGCCATAGAGAAGGCCGGCTACAAGCCTGGGGAGCAGATCGCCATCGCCCTGGACTGCGCCTCCTCCGAGCTCTTTGACGAGGGCGACCGCAAGGGCTACAAGTTCTGGAAGTCCAACCCCAATAAGCTCTTCAGCGCCGACGAGATGATCGAGCTCTACACCAAGTGGGTCAACAAGTACCCCATCGTCTCCATCGAGGACGGCCTCGACCAGAATGACTGGGAAGGCTATGTGAAGTTCACCAAGGCCCTGGGCAACAAGATCCAGATCGTGGGCGACGACTTCTTCGTCACCAACACCAAGAGGCTCGAGAAGGGCATTGCCATGGGCGCCTGCAACTCCATCCTCATCAAGGTCAACCAGATCGGCACCGTCACCGAGACCATCGAGTCCATCGACATGGCCAAGCGCGCCGGCTACACCGCCATCGTGTCCCACCGCTCCGGGGAGACCGAGGACGCCTTTATCGCCGACCTCGTGGTCGCCCGCGAGACCGGCCAGATCAAGACCGGCTCCATGAGCCGAACCGACCGCATCTGCAAGTACAACCAGCTCATGCGGATCGAGGACGAGCTCGAGGGCATCTCCGAGTACTGGGGCAAGAAGGCCTTCTACTCGATCAGGAAGTAGTGACCGCCGGCATCGGCCGCGCGAGGCGATGCTGGGATACTGGGCGGCTTGCCATCCGGGCAGGCCGCCTTTTTTTCGTCGCCGCGGGGAAGAAAAAGCCGACAGGGCCAAGCCCTGCCGGCTTTTTTTCAACAATCGGGGCGGGCCTTTAGTGGCCAGTGGCCCCGCTCACGGTGTCGATGAAGTCAGGAGCCGGGGGAAGGCTAGGATTGCCGTAGTGGGCCTCATGGTATTCCAGCAGGGCCTTGAGGATCTGCTTGAGGTTGACCGTGGTCACCGTGGCCCCGGACATGGTGTCTATGGCGGCGATGCCAGCGCCCATCTTGTTGGGCAGCTTAGGCATCCAGTTCTTCTCGATCTCCTCGCGGGTGGAGCCATCGGGCATGACTAGGCTGTCTCCCCAATAGTCGAACTTCACCCGCCGGATCTTGCCGCCGGTCCCGCCCTTGGTCACCTCCACATAGAGCAGGGACTTCTTGTTGATCGACTCCGGCCTGCAGGTGCAGGAGGTATAGGTGACCTGGTACTTCACGAAGTCCAGGGCCTCGAACTCCCAGGCCAGCCAGGCGACCTCAGGAGTCGGGGTGCCAAAGCCGTCAACATGGGTATAGGGCAGAATCTGGCTAAGGCCAGGGGTGGCCGGGGCCGCCGCGGCGGGAGCCTTGGCGGGCTTGGGGGCGGCCATGAGGCAGACTCCGGCCGCAAGGCCAAAGGCAAGGGCGAGGATGCGTTGGCCTTTCATGGCTCAGTGGCTAGCGGGAGCCGGGAGAGCGTAGACGCCGTCGCCCAGGACCTTGCGGCTTCCCTTATAGTCCTTAAACCCGCCGGCGTTGAAGGTGGCATAGCCCTTCTTGTCCAGAACAGTCTTCACGTAGGCCGCCCGGGTCCCGGAGGCGCAAAAGAGGATGTAGGTGTTGCCCTTGGGGAAATAGTTGGCAAAGGCAAAGCCTTCGTTGATCTGGGCTAGGGCGGCATCCCAGGTGGGCTTGCCGTCAGCCAGGCCCCGGGTGACCATCCGGCCCTCAAGGAACTGGAAGAAGGGAAGGGCCTCGGTGCCCAGGATATAGCCACCATTGAAGCGATCCTCGAAGTTGCGGAGGTCGATTACCACCACTCCGGGCCTTCCCAGGTAGTCGTCCAGATTAGCCATGGTGACGGGGGAATCCTTGGCGGCGGCCGAGGCCACCGGGGCAGGGATGGGAGCCGGGGCGGGAGTCTTGGGGGCGGTGGCGCAGCCGAGCACGGCGACAAGGGCCGCGAGCAAAAGGGCGGGGGCGAGGCGTTTCATGAGTACTCCTGGGCATGGAAATAATGCGATGTCTATCGCTACGATATTTTTCCCTCGATTTGCCTCGAGTGTCAAGAATTATCTATATATATTAGTCGTTATATTTACCAGATAGGGGCTTCGATCTTGCCTTAAGCCCGAAAAGACTCCCGGATCGCATGACCATGGGCTATACTCCAGTCCATGACAGGCCAGGACGAAACCCAGCTGGTCCCAGGGATACTCGACGAGGAGACGGTCGGCCTTCTCTGGTCCAGGACCTACAACACCGACGGCAAGCCCGACTGGTCCCATATCTATCCCTACTACCACCCCGAGGTGGTCTTCCAGGACAGCATCCAGAGGATAGAGGGCAAGGCCGAGTTTATGGCTCTCTGCGCGCGCCTGACCGAGCGCTGCAAGGAGCTCCGGATGGACGTCCATTCGGTGGCCAAGCGGGACGGGGTGATCTTCCTCGAGTGGACCATGACCATGATGTTCGGCAAATGGCCCTCCACCCCGGTCTACGGCTCCACGGTCCTCCGCCTCCACGAGGACGGGCGCATCATCAGTCAGCGGGACTACTACGACCTCTGGGGGGACATCTTCAATGGCATCCCGCGTTTCCACCAGATCTACCGGCGCTTTATGCGAAAGCGCTTTGGCTAGGGCAGAAAGGAAGGCCTACGAAGATGAGCCGAGAACTACCCGAGCAGCTCCAGTTCCTCGCCAACCGCAAGGCCGTCCAGAAGACGACCACGGCCAGCCTCAAGGGCAGGCTGGCCGTCATCACGGGCTCCACCTCCGGGGTTGGCCTGGCGGGAGCAAGGCGCCTTGCCCAGGCAGGATGCGATCTTGTACTCGTGGCCAGGAGCCGGGACAAGGCCGAGGCCCTGGGCTCGGAGCTGCGCAGCGCCTATGGAGTCGCTGTCAGTGTCGTCCTTGCGGACCTGCGGAGCCTTGACGAAGTCAGGCGGGCCGCCGAGCTCCTCCTGCGGGATTGTCCGCGGATTGACATCCTGATCAACAGCGCCGGCCTCCACTCCACGACCCTTACCCGGACTCCCGATGGCCGGGAGACGGTGTTTTGCGTCAACCACCTGGCACCCTTCCTGCTGACCTCCCTCCTTCTGGACAGGATGCGGGAGAGCTCTCCATCCCGGATCATCCAGGTCAACTCCGAGGGCCACCGCTTTGGGGGCCTCGACCCCTCGGACCTGGATTGGAAGCGGCGCCATTACACGGGCCTCAGGGGCTATGGGGCATCCAAGATCGCCCAACTTCTCACGACCTGGGAGTTCGCGGACCTCCTCGAGGGCTCGGGGGTCACGATCAACGCGATGCACCCCGGGGACCTGCGCACCAACATCGGGAGCAACAACGGGCCCCTCTATCGCTGGTTCCTCCACACGGTCACCTGGCGCTTCCTCAAGGACCCGGCGATAGCCGGGGAGGCCCTCTATTATCTTGCGGCGGCCCCCGAGCTCGCCGGCACAAGCGGCCGCTACTTCCATGTCACCCTTGAGGAAAGGCCGACCGCCCAGGCCCTGGACCGGGCCATGGGCAGGGTGATCTGGGAGAAGAGCCAGGCCTTGACGGGCCTGGCCCACTAAGACAGGAGGAAAGGAAGCATCTATGGGAGTCAAGCGACTGATTATCGCGGGGGCCTTGCTCTCGCTTCTGGGTTTTCTGGCCCAGCGGATTATCCTGAGCGAAAGCCTTGCCCTGGCCTCCCTTGGCCTTTCTGGCCTGCGCTTTGTCCAGAACCTGGGCCTGGGCCTGGCCCTTGCCGGGCTGAGCCTCTTCCTGAGGCCAAGGCTCAAGCCCCTCGCCTTCAGGTCGGGGCTTCTGGCGGGCCTCGGCTA
>JAKPBN010000421.1 GCA_029778945.1 Spirochaetota bacterium | reverse complement strand
ACCTCGGCCTGGTCTCCGGGACCGAGGGGCTTTTTGTGCTCTCCCGCAACTTCGGGGGGGCACCCCTGGCCTTCAGGATCGCCCAGGATGCCTCCAGGCTGCGGGTCGAGCTCCTGGCCACCGGGGCCAGCTATGCCAAGGGCCAGGCCGTGGCCGAGCTCAGGGTCTTTTCCGCCTCCTGGCCCTTCGGGGCCAAGGACGGCTTTGCGGCCTGCTTCAGGGACTATCGCCACTTTGAGCGCCTGGCCTTCCTGGGCCATGAGGGCGGCCTTGTGCCCGGGGGCTACGAGTCCTGGTACAACCACTATACCCACATCTACGAGGCCCTGATCTCCGCCGACCTGGCCGGCCTCGGCAAGCCCGGCAACCTGATCTCCGACTACTACCTGGCCCGGGGCAAGCCCACGGTCTTCCAGGTGGACGACGGCTGGGAGCTCCGGGTAGGCGACTGGGAGGCCCACCCGGGGAACTTCCCCTCGGGGATGAAGGCCCTCTGCTCCGCCATCGAGGCCGGGGGCTACATCCCCGGCCTCTGGGTGGCGCCCTTCCTTGTGACCCGGTCCTGCGCCGTCTATCGCGAGCATCCGGAGTGGCTCCTCCGGGACGGACGGGGCAGGAAGGTTTTGGCGGGCTGGAACCCCAACTGGAGCGGGGACTTCTGGGCCCTCGACCTCTCCATCCCCGAGGTGGGGGACTACCTCGAGGCCCTCTTTGAGCGGATCGTCGAGGACTGGGGCTACCGCTATCTCAAGCTGGACTTCCTCTACGCGGCCTTCCTGCCCGGGCGGCGGGCCAATGGCGGGGCGGCCTTCGAGCATTGGGAGCGTTTGATAGGCCGCATAACTTCCCGGATCTCCACCCGGGAGGGCAAGCCCGTGGCCTGGCTGGGCTGCGGAGCCCCCCTCGAGTCCTCCTTCCGCCACTTTCCCCTGATGCGGGTCGGCGCGGACACCAAGGAGGCCTGGGAATTCCCGGTCCTGCGCCTCGTCGGCCACGAGGGCCGGCCCGCGGCCTACTCGAACATGCTCGCCACCATAGGCCGCTCTATCCTGGACGGGACGGTCTTTGTGAACGACCCCGACGTGGTCTTCTGCCGGGAAAAGAACAACCGGCTCAAGGTCGAGGAAAAGGAGCTCGTGGCCCTGGTGGCCATCCTCCTGGCTTCCCAGGTCATGTACTCCGACGGGGCAGAGGAGGTCTCTGCGCCCGCGGTCCGGACCTTTACCTCCCGTCTCCTGGACGCGGCCGACTGCCTGGCCGGCCCCGACTTTGGCGCCCGCCGCCTAGGCCGGGATGTCTTTGCCATCGAGAGCCGGGATGGCCGCTTCCGGGGGGTGGCCAACCTATCCGGCAAGGCCTGGCGCGATCCTGCGGGCCTGCCTTCCGGGCGCCCCATCGTGAGCCATACCGAAGGTCCCGCCGGGGCCGAAGCCTACTCTGCCCACACAATCTCCATCTACGAGGTTTAGACTTGGAAAAGACTCTCTATGTGATCGGGCACAAGAACCCCGACACCGACTCGGTGGTGGCCGCCGCGGCCTATTCGGTCCTCAAGCAGTCCCAGGGCCTCACCCATGTGAAGGCTGCCAGGGCCGGGGCGGTGAATCCCCAGACGGAGTACATCTTTGAGCGCTTTGGGGTCGAGCTCCCGGTCTTTATCCCCGACCTGATACCCAAGGTCGAGTACTGGCTTGGGGAGGCGGCCCCCACGGTGAGGGACACGACCCCCCTATGGGAAGCCCTCCAGGTGATGGGCCAGGCCGAGATCAAGGCCCTGCCCATCGTCGACGCCGCGGGGCGCTATGTGTCCATGCTCCATTACGGGGCCTTTGCCCAGAATATCCTCACCAAGATCAACCCCCACAAGAAGGCGGTCATCCAGACCTCGGTGGGCCATCTCGTCAAGATCATC
>JAKPBN010000402.1 GCA_029778945.1 Spirochaetota bacterium | reverse complement strand
AATGATGATAGGGAGCCTCCCCCAGGCCCTCCAGCCCTACTTCCTCGGGCCCCTCCTGGCCGAGGCCTCGGTCCACGCCAACACCTCGGGGGTCTTCAAGGGCTTCTACAAGAACCCCGAGACCGGCCTAGGCCAGTTTGGGGGCCGCAAGGGCGATGCCCTCTCGAGGATCAAGGGCGAGATCAGGCTCCAGGCCCCGGTCCTCTCGGCCTTTTCCTGCGAGTCCCGGGTATTCCAGGGGGACGCGAACCTCCTGGCGCCTAGCCTGCCCGAGGTGGACATCGCCTATCTCGACCCGCCCTACAACCAGCATCCCTATGGGTCGAACTACTTTATGCTCAACCTCCTCGTGGACTACGAGGAGCCCAAGGCCATATCCCGGGTCTCCGGCATACCCAGGCATTGGCGCCGTTCCCTCTACAACCGGGCGGCCTGGGCGGCCCAGACCCTCGAGGGCCTCGTGGGGGCGGTCAAGGCGAAATTCGTGCTGGTGTCCTTCAATTCCGAGGGCTTTATCCCCGACGAAGCCATGCTGGCACTCCTGGAGAGGCATGGGAAGCTGGACGTTCTGGAAAAAAAATACAATACTTTCCGGGGTAGCCGTAACCTCCGGGGCCGCAGCCTACATGTAAGGGAGAGGCTCTATGTGCTCGAAAAAAGCTGATATAAACCCAGTTGCGAGGTCGCCGTGGTCCTGATCATCTCCATCATCCTGATCTTTGTGGTCTTTGTCGCGAGTCTTTCCCACAAGCTCAATGTACCCCTCATAATCATAGCCTTGGCCACGGGCATCATATTCGGCAGCGACGTGACGGGGCTGATCTACTTTGACGACGCCGTCTTTGGGAAAAACCTGGCCAATATCCTCCTTGTTTTTATCCTTTTCGCCGGCGGCTTCGGGACCAGCGCAAAGACCTTCCGTTCGGTTGTGGTGCCCACGAGCCTCCTGGCCACCTTGGGCATCCTCATCACCGCCGGGGCCACGGGCATCCTCTTCTCCCTCATCTCCGGCTGGCCCCTCTCCAAGGCCATCCTCGTGGCCGTGATCATATCCTCGACCGACGCTGCCGCCGTCTTTTCCATCCTGCGGACGAGGTCGATACGGGCGAAGGTCTCCTCGATCTCGGAGATCGAGTCGGCGGCCAACGATCCTATGGCCATCATCTCCACGGGTTTTGTCATCAGCCTCATCATGGGGGAGAAGACGAGCACCCTGAACTCCATCCTCCAGCTGGTCTGGCAGCTTGGCGCAGGGGTGGGCTTTGGCTTTCTCATAGGCTTCGCGGCCGTATTCCTCTTCCGCAAGGTGCGGAATATCGATAACAGCTATTACTACATTCTCCTTATAGGCTTTATGTTCCTGAGCTTTGGCCTGGCCGACCTGTGCAAGGCCTCGGGCATGCTCTCGGTCTTCTTCACAGGCCTAGTCATGGGAAACAAGAAGCTTCCCTTCCGGAATGGCCTTTCGACTTTTGTGGGCACCCTTTCCTTCATAGCCAACCTGGGCCTCTTTGTCTTCCTGGGCCTCCTGGCCTTTCCGCGCCAGTTCGCC
>JAKPBN010000377.1 GCA_029778945.1 Spirochaetota bacterium | reverse complement strand
GAGAAGGTCAATGTCAAGTTCGAGTCCCTGGTAAACCAGCTTCCGGGCTCGGACCTGGCGGTGATAACCCTCTCCCTGAGCATCTAGCCAGCCCCGGGGCCCTAGGGCCTCCCCGATAGTACCAATTATCAGCCACTAGCCCCTCCGTCCCGGCCCGTTCCTTGACAGAGGTACGCGTTTGCTATAGCCTTATTCGGAATTACGATTCGAACGATCAACAGGATATGGAGGAATAATACCTATGGCGAAAGCGAAATTTGTCTACCAGTTCGGCGGTGGAGTCGCAGAGACCGACGTCACCAGCAAGGACATCCTAGGCGGCAAGGGCTCGGGCCTCATGGAGATGACCAAGATCGGCCTGCCCGTCCCGGCCGGCTTTACGATCGGCATCCCGGCCTGCGAGGAGTACTACAAGGCCGGACGCAAGCTGCCCAAGAACATCGTGGACGAGGTCAAGGTGGCCCTGGCCAAGCTCGAGAAGACCACGGGCAAGAAGCTCGGCGACTCCAAGGATCCCCTCCTTGTCTCCGTGCGCTCCGGCGCCGCCCGCTCCATGCCCGGCATGCTCGAGACAATCCTCAACCTCGGCCTCAACGACAAGTCCGTCGAGGGCCTGGCCGCCAAGACCGGCAACCCCCGCTTTGCCTATGACTCCTATCGCCGCTTTATCCAGATGTACTCCACCACCGCCATGGGCCTCTCCAAGGAGCCCATGGAGGAGATGCTCTCGGACATGAAGAAAAAGGTCGGGGTCAAGAACGACACCGAGCTCTCCGCGGACAACCTCAAGGTCCTCTGCGAGGAGTTCAAGGCCTTCTACAAGACCAAGAAGGGCCAGGCCTTCCCCCAGGACCCGGTCGAGCAGCTCTGGGGCGCCATCGACGCCGTCTTTGACTCCTGGGAAGCCGACAAGTCAGTCACCTACCGCCGGGTCGAGAAGATCTCCGACCTCAAGGGCACGGCGGTCAACGTCGTCCAGATGGTCTTTGGCAACAAGGGTGACTCCTCGGGCACCGGCGTCTGCTTTACCCGGGACCCCAACTCCGGCGAGAACGTCTTCTACGGCGACTGCCTGATCAACGCCCAGGGCGAGGACGTCGTGGCCGGCATCCGCACCCCCATGAAGCTCATCGAGCTCGAGACCCGCCTGCCTAAGGCCTACAAGCAGCTCTGCCAGGTCCGCAAGACCCTTGAGAAGAACTTCAAGGAGATGCAGGACCTCGAGTTCACCATCGAGGACGAGAAGCTCTACATGCTCCAGTGCCGCACCGGCAAGCGCCTGCCCGCCGCGGCCTTCAAGATCGCCGTCGACATGGTGAACGAGAAGCTCATCACCAAGGAAGAGGCCATCGCCCGCATCACCCCCGAGCAGATCGAGGGCGTCTTCTACCCGATCATCGACGTGGCCACCGTGGGCGCCGCCAAGCTCAAGGAGCTCAAGATCGCCACGGGCATCGATGCCGTCCCCGGCTCTGCCACGGGCAAGCTCTGCTTTACCGCCGCCGAGACCGAGGCCAGGGCCGCCAAGGGCGAGAAGGTGATCCTCCTCCGCAAGGAGACCTCCCCTGAGGATGTGGGTGGCATGCACGCCGCCCAGGGCATCCTGACCGCCACGGGCGGCAAGACCTCCCATGCGGCCGTCGTGGCCCGGGGCTGGGGCAAGTGCTGTATCGTCGGCTGTGAGGCCCTCGACATCGACGAGAAGGCCAAGACCCTCAAGGTCGGCGGCAAGATCCTCCGCGAAGGCGATGAGGTCACCCTCAACGGCACGACCGGCGAGGTCTTCCTCACCTCCCTCCCCCTCAAGAAGCCCGAGCAGACCAAGGAATACAAGACCCTCCTGGGCTGGTGCGACGAGATCCGCACCCTCAAGGTCAGGACCAACGCCGACACCCCCTACGACGCCCAGAAGGCCGTCGAGCTTGGGGCCGAGGGCATTGGCCTGTGCCGGACCGAGCACATGTTCTTCGACACCGAGGAGCGCCGCCTGGCCATCCAGGAGATGATCGTCGCCGAGAATGTGGAGACCCGCAAGAAGGCCCTGGCCAAGCTTCTCCCCTTCCAGCAGGCGGACTTTGAGGGCATCTTCAAGGCCATGGACGGCAAGCCCGTCACCATCCGCCTTATCGACCCCCCCCTCCATGAGTTCACCCCCAAGGATGACGCCGGCGTCAACAAGCTCGCCAAGGTCACGGGCCTGAGCCCGGACAAGATCAGGCAGCGCTGTGACCAGCTCCACGAGTCGAATCCCATGCTCGGCCACCGCGGCTGCCGCCTTTGCATCACCTTCCCCGAGATCCTCGACATGCAGGTCACGGCCATCATCCAGGCCGCGGTCAACATGGAGAAGAAGGGCATCAAGGTTCTCCCCGAGATCATGATCCCCCTCACTATCGACAAGAAGGAGCTCAAGATCCTTGTCGACCAGGGCAGGGGCATCGCCGACGCCATCATCAAGAAGGCCGGCTCCAAGCTCGCCTACATGATGGGCACGATGATCGAGATTCCCCGGGCCGCCCTCCTCGCGGACGAGGTCGCCGAGGTCGCGGAGTTTTTCTCCTGCGGCACCAACGACCTCACCCAGATGACCCTGGGCCTCTCCAGGGACGACGCCGGCCGCTTCCTCCCCGACTATGTGATGTCCGAGAAGGACGGTGGCAAGGCTATCTTTGCCCAGGACCCCTTTGTCAGCCTCGACCAGTCCGGCGTAGGCCAGCTCGTCAAGATGGCTATCGAGAAGGGTCGCTCCACCCGCAAGGGCCTCAAGGTCGGCATCTGCGGCGAGCACGGCGGAGAGTCCCGGTCGGTCAAGTTCTGCCACTCCGTGGGCATGAACTACGTATCCTGCTCTCCCTACCGGGTGCCTATCGCCCGCCTCGCCGCGGCCCAGGCCGTGATCGAAGCCAAGGCGGCAGCCAAGGCCGCGGCCAAGCCTGCAGCCAAGAAGCCCGCCGTGGCCAAGCAGGTCGTCGCCAAGAAGCCTGTGGCCAAGAAGCCTGTGGCCAAGAAGCCTGTGGCCAAGAAGCCTGTGGCCAAGAAGCCCGTGGCCAAGAAGCCCGTGGCTAAGAAGCCTGTGGCCAAGAAGCCTGTGGCCAAGAAGCCCGTCGCTAAGAAGCCTGTGGCCAAGAAGGCCAAGTAAACTTACCTGCAAAGCAAGAAAGGGGCTGTCCCAAAAGGACGGCCCCTTTTTTATTCGAGGACGGAACTAAAAGGTTTTCTGGGAATCCAGAAGGATAGTGACAGGTCCCTGGTTGGTATAGCTTACGGCCATCTCTGCCTGAAAGCGCCCCTGGGCCACAACGAGACCCAAGCCCTCAAGCTCCGCGACAAAGGCCTCATATAAAGACTTGGCCGCAACTGGCTCCTCTGCCTCTGACCAGGAGGGACGACGGCCCTTCCGGGCGTCCGCGAGGAGGGTAAATTGGCTTATCACCAGGGCGCCCCCACCGGCCTCAAGCAGGGAAAGATTCATCTTTCCGTCTTTATCCTCAAAGATCCTCAGATTGGCGACCTTGTCGGCCAGCCATACGGTGTCTGAGGGTCCATCGCCCTTGGCTACCCCGAGATAGACGAGAAGGCCCCTCTCAATGCTCCCCAGGACCTGGCCTTCGACCTCAACCCTCGCGGCGACAACTCTTTGGACAACAGCCCTCATGGACCGGGATTCCTCAGGCTGTGGATAGCCACTCCTTCAAGGGCTAGGCTGGGCAGGGTCCGGACCTTGGCTAAAAGCTCAAAGGCCCCTTGGGTGGGGACGAGATTGGCCGGTCCGGAAAGTTGGACTGGAAGTATTCCCTCAAGGCGCTTTCCATCCACATAGCCGACGAGGAAATGGAAGTCCAGGCCAGAGGGACCGGCCTGGATATTGGCCGCCGAACCCTGCCAAAGGACGGCACAGCCCTCGTAGAGCTCAGGATCCCTCATCACCTCGCTGTAGCTTGGAATATCCTTGAGGTTCCGGAAGTCCGGGGGGGTGACAAAGGCTTTGAGGGTCTTGGCTTTTTCCTTCATCGAGGGGGAGACATTGGCCAGGATTAGGCGGTTGAGTATAACCAGGGCGGCATTGTCCCTGTAGACTTGGAAGAGCTCCTTGGCCTTCTCAAAGCTGGCCAAGGCCTCCTTCTCTGTCAGGACAAAGCGATAGCTTCCCCCGGTCTCCACGGGGGCTTGGCGCTCGCCCGCACTGAGGACTATGGCGGCTATCTCGGGCCGGGGAGCCCGGGATGCCTCGATAGCCTTGAGGCCCTTTAGTCCAATGAAGCCCAGGAGGACCAGGCCTGCGAGAATGGCCGTTCCTAGCCCAAGGCCGAGAAAAAGCCGGGGGAGGCGTCCCGGGGAAGGCAGAAATTTTTCCAGGGCTCCCGCCTCCATCAGGCCAGGCAGGGCCTCCTCGAAGCCTGCCTTGCGGAGGAAGCCCAGGGCCCTGGCGGCCTGGCGGTCCTGGGGCCGCTCCTCGAGGACCCGAAGGTAATAGTCGACGGCCTTTTGGGTCTCCGCCCTCCGTAGGTGGAGGCCACCCAGGCAGAGCAGCACATCGGCATCGTGGGGATCGAGCTGCTCGGCCCGCTTAAGATAGGTATAGGCTCCGCCGGAATCCCCCGTCCGAAGACAAGCCGAGCCAAGCAGGCGGTAGTAGCGGGAGGACTCCCGATAGATAGGCAACTGGGGCTCAAGGAGGGACACCACCTCCCCGTGGCGTCCCTTGCGGGCGAGGACTTCTGCCTTGTCGAGGAGGGATGCCGCCATGGCTGTCTAGTAGCCCTTCTTCCTCTCCTCAAGGCTGTCGAGGATCTTCCGCCAGGCGGAGACCTCCTCAGCCGAAAGGGGCTTCCCGCCAACCACCGCAAGGTCGATCTGGGAGATGAGGTCCCGAATGGTCAACAGGTCCACGGCCATGGCCTCCGCTGGGCTCATTCCCTGGCTTGCCAGGACCGATTTCGCGAATAGGGCCGAGGTGGGATCCTCGGCGCTGGCCTCAACGGGATAGCCTGCGGCATTGAAGGAGCCAAGGATAGTCTCAAAGCTCCGGCTCTCACCCTTGGCGACCTTGGCCGGCTGCCAATAGAGGGCCAGGGCCGAGTCGTTGACCGAATACGGCAGGAGGGTAAAGGAGCGCCCTTGGGACAGCTCGGGCATCCAGGGTTCGTCATTGATGCGCTTCCAGTTGGCCAAGACAAGCTTGTCAGGCTTGGTTACCCCGGCGCCGTCAAGGACGACCATGAGCTCAGCCCTATCCCCGGGACTGGAAATCCACGAGTTGCCCCCGGTGCCATCGAAGGCGGACTCCGTGGCCAGCCGGGGATGGAGGTCGGACCGGAAATGCTGGCCCGATTTCTCCCCGAGCCAGGTGTCCACGAGGACGCGCAGGCCCAGCTCGGCTTCCTTCTGCGAAAGGTTAGTGATGGTATAGCGCAGGCGCAGCCCGTCCGGAAGGGCGGCCCCGGTGGAGCTGACAAAGACAAGGTCCTCGTCCACGGCGCAGAAGGCCGAGCGGAAGGAGATTTTCGCTCCGGTCTCGGTCTTGGCTATGGTGACCCGGAAATCCGCGGAGTCCCCGAGCCGGAACTGCTTGCCGGCGAAGGACAAGGTCGCATAACTCGTACGGGGATCCACGTCAAAGACGAGGGGCT
Source organism: Spirochaetota bacterium (assembly GCA_029778945.1). Taxonomy (GTDB): domain Bacteria; phylum Spirochaetota; class Spirochaetia; order Treponematales; family Rectinemataceae; genus JANYKC01. Next base: position 4,041 of record JAKPBN010000377.1, on the reverse strand, counting down.
CGTAGCGGCCCTTGGCGATGTCTATGAGCTTGTAGACGCTCACCCTCGCCGTGGTCTCGTCTATCACGGCCTTGATGAGGCCGGCCTTGATCTCCAGGGCCCCTAGATGGGAGGCGACGGCTAGTATGAGGGCTAATGCCAGGGTCTTTCTCATTTCTTGCTCCCCTCGGAAAGCCTTTCGAGGTAAAAGGCCAGGAGGTCGAGGGCCCGGCGCTTGGCGTCCAGGGCCTGGTTGAGGAGATTGCCCTCGGTGACCACGGCCTGGCCCGGGGCGGCCGGGCTGGTAGCCGGCGCCGGGGACAGTGGGCTTGCGACAGTCGGGGGCCTCGCCTGGACCTGGGCCGCGAGCTCGGCCTGCCGCCGGGCGTCTTCCAGGGCCGCCTTGGCCTTGTCGAGCTCGGCCTGGGAGGCCGCCAGCTGGGCCGAGAGCTCGGCGATCCTCGCCTTGAGCTCGGGGCTGGCCAAGCCGGCCAGGCGCTGGGCCTCGGCGGTCTGCCTCTGGTAGGCCGCAAGGGTATCCTCATAGCTCCTTTCCCGGAAACGGAAATCCTCGGCAGCCTTGAGAGACTCCTCGTGGCTCCAGGAAAGGAGGCGCAGGAGCTCCCGCTCCCGGGACTCGAGGCCAATGACCTCCCGCCGGTAGCGGGAAGCCTCGACCTTGACCGAATTGGGGAAACGCTCGATCACGACAGAGAAAACCCGGTCAGCCTCCTCGAGGCGGCCCAGGGAATACAGGCATTCCCCGCCCCAGTACAGGGCCGAGGGTATAAGGCTATGCTCGGGGGCGGAGCTGACAAACTCGGAGAAAGACGCCAGGGCAGGATCGAATTCTCCCCGGGCATAAAGGAGGCGCCCCCGCTGATAAAGGAGGTCGGCCCGGCGCTCGCCATCGGGCCAGGCGGAAAGATAAGCATCGATGGCTTTTTCCGCCGCCAGGCCGTCGCCCAGGGCGACATACGAGAGGATAGACCAGTAGGAAGCCTCGCTCTTGAGCTCCCCGGCCCGGGGATCGGCCAGAAGGGAGGAAAACTGGTCGAGAGCCTCCCGGTAGCGGTCGGAGCCAAAGGCCGCGATGCCCGCTCCCAGCCGGGGGTCGGGAGGCGCGGCCTGGGCCGCGAGGAAGGGGCCGGCCAGGGAGGCGAGGAGGAGGGCTAGAAGGACTTTTTTATGCATCTGACAGGCCTCCGATTCATTATCGGCAGACTAGGCGCAAAACTCAATTGCCCCGGGCCTTGGAACGACCCTGGGCCCGGGCCGCCAGGACTTCCCCGGCGGGATCCTGGGAGCCAAAAAAGGCCGAACCCATGACAAGGACGTCAGCCCCGGCGCCAATGACCGCCTCCGTCGTGGCCCTGTTTACCCCGCCATCGACGGATATCAGGAAATCCAGGCCCTGGGACCGCCGGAGACCGGACAGGCTCTCGATCTTGCGCAGGCAACTGCCGATGAGGGCCTGGCCCCCGAAGCCCGGGTTTACGGTCATCACGAGGACCAGGTCGACAAAGGGCAGGAGCTCCTCCACCGCCGACACCGGGGTCGAGGGCACGAGGGATATTCCCGCCTTGACCCCCAGGTCGTGGATGCGCTGGACGAGGCGATGGGCATGGACGGTGGCCTCGATATGGAAGCTTATCCAGTCTGCCCCGGCTTTGGCAAAGGCCTCCACAAGGTCCTCGGGCTTCTCGGTCATAAGGTGGACGTCAAAGGCCAGGCCGCAATGGGGCCGGAGATCGGCGACAACCTTGGGGCCGAAGGTCAGGTTGGGCACAAAGCGGCCATCCATCACGTCCAGATGGACCCAGTCGGCCCCGGAAGCCTCGATTGTCCTAGCCCCTCCCCGGAGGTCCGAGAAGTCGGCGGAGAGGATCGACGGGGCGACTAGAAGGTCTTCCATGGCGGCGGATGATATCATATTCGGGGCAACGACGCCAGATGGAAAAACAGCATGCCCGCAAGGCTAAAACCCTCCTCCCCTAGCCTCTCTGATTGACCAAGGAAGGCCTGATCGGGTACTATCAAAAGGTATAGCCTTCGTAGAAGTCCACCAAGAACGGATAACCATGGCCGAGCAGGAAAGTGTTTCCGCCCTTTTATCGAACGCGTATGAGAGCCTCAGGAGTGTCGACCTGGCCGCGGCGACCGACCTTCTGGATCGGGCCCTGGCGGTGGACTACGAGCACCCCGAGGTGCTCTACGCCCTCAAGTGCGCGAACTTCTGGAGCGAGAGGCTCCAGCGCATAGACTCCATGCAGAATCCCTTCGAGAGGGGGGAATTCGTCATGGGCCAATGGCGGGCCTTCCAGTCCTTTGCGGCCAAGCTGGCCGGGGACTACGAGCCGTGCCGGTATGCCTTCAAGCGCTTTGCCTTTTCCCTTGCCCTCCAGCACTACCGAGCCCTGCCTCCGGAGGAGAATGTCTCCCATGAGGCCGACCTGGCCCTCAGGATGGGCCGATGCCTGAAGGGAGCCGGTGATTTTGACGCCGCCCTCAAATACCTAGAGTCGGCCGCCCAGGCCCGGAAAGACGATGCCGAGGTCCTGGCCGAACTGGCGGACACCTGCGCCCTCTCCGGGGACACCCGATCCTCCAAGGCCCTCTTCCGGGAAGCCTTCTACCTGGGTGCCAGCAGGATTGACCTCGATTTTCTAGAGTCCGAGATGCTTCGTCGCCTTATAGACCGTGTCGCCTCCCTAGGGTACTCTGGAAGCGAGCTTTCCGAGTGGATTCCCGTGTATGGGAACCTCCTTGGAGTGTTTACGGTCAAGCGGGAGCTGAAGGCCGTGGAGGCAGGGAAACTGCGCCAGTCCATCTATCAGCTCGAGAATGAGCTCAAGGAAAACCAGGAGTCACGCTCCATCCTTGTTCCACGGCTCATCAACAGGTATTTCTGGCTCATTGACTATGGGATGTCCGTCAAGGAGGACAGGGCGAGAATCGACGAGATTCTGCTCAAGATCCGCCTCCTGGACGCTTCGATTCACAAGCAGTACACAGCCTAGAGAGGAGACCATATGTCTGAATCGCCGCTCGCCACCAAGGTCCAGGAGATGCTCAACGAGGAGAAATGGACCCGTGCAGCCCTGGGTACCTACTCCGTCTCAAACCTCAAGGAGCTAGATGCCCTCCTTGAGGAGGCTAACCGTGAAAAGGTTGTGGAAGACATCAAGGAGCTCTGCGAAGAGCATTTGACCCATACCAAGACCTCGATCGTCGCCCTCTATTTCACGGGGGTGATAGGCCTGATGCGCCAGCAGATCGACGACTCGGCCATGGTGGCCCTCCTCGACCTCTTCCAGGACAACAAGAAGTGGAGCGTTGTCGAGTTTGTCTGCCAGCGCATGCTGGACTACGGCGAGAGCAAGACGGCCCTCCGGCGCCTAGCCGACTGCTACGAGTCCGACGGCCGGACCGATGACATGTATGCGGTCTGGGAGCGCCTGGTCCGGGTGGACTACGAGGAGGCGGACCTCGTCAAGGCCGTCGCCGAGCGGAAGGAAAAGGAGGGCAAGACCGAGGAGGCCCTCGACTACTTCAAGAAGGCCCTCTACCGCTATATCAACAAGGGACTCTTCTCCGCCGTCAAGGAGCTTTGGGCCCGCCTCGTCGAGGCCTGCCCCGAGGACATCGACTTCTTCCTCCATGTCCAGCGCAAGATCTCCAAGCAGATCTCCGACGACAAGGCCGCCATCCTCCTCCTCGACCTCTTCAAGTACTACAAGGGGAAGGAGGAGTGGAACACCGCCCTGGACCTCCTCAAGGTGATCATCGACTACGATGACAAGAACCCCGCCCTCCGCAAGGAGGTCGTCGAGTGCTACAAGGGCAAGTACGCCGCCCACTCGCACCTGGACGACTACATCCGCCTCTCCAACATCACCCAGTCCTACCGCTCCATGCACGAGGCGATGGCAGACTTCGAGAAGCACATCGCCTTCGACGCGGGCAACTTCGTCTACCACCGGACCTGGAACGTCGGCCGCATCGCCAGCGTCCAGGGCGACGACATCGTGATCGACTTCGCGAAGAGCCGCGGCCACAAGA
>JAKPBN010000375.1 GCA_029778945.1 Spirochaetota bacterium | reverse complement strand
CTAGATCTCATTTCCCTTGAACTGGCTTACGTAGAGCTTGTGGTAGAAGCCCCGCCTCGCTATGAGCTCATCGTGGCTGCCCTCCTCCACGATCCGGCCTTTGTCGATCACCACAACCTTGTCCGCGTCCCGGATCGTGGAGAGGCGGTGGGCGATCACAAAGCTTGTCCGGCCCTCCATGAGGCGGAGGAGGGCCTTCTGGATCCTGGCCTCGGTCCGGGTGTCAACACTGCTCGTGGCCTCGTCGAGGATGAGGATCGCGGGGTCGGCCAGGATAGCCCGGCTGATCGAGAGAAGCTGGCGCTGGCCCTGGGAGAGGTTGCCCGCCCGCTCGGAGAGGCTAGAGAGGTAGCCCTGGGGCAGCTGGCGGATAAAGTGGTCGGCCTCGGCCAGGCGGGCGGCCTCCCGGCACTCCTCGTCGCTGGCCTCGAGCCGGCCATAGCGGATGTTCTCCAGGACGCTGTCCGCGAAGAGAAAGGTGTCCTGGAGGACAAGGCCCAGGCTGCGGCGCAGCTCGGCCTTGGGCATGGCCCGGAGGTCCCGGCCGTCGATGAGGATCCGCCCTCCCTGGATCTCGTAGAAGCGGGTGAGGAGGTTGATGATCGTCGTCTTGCCCGCCCCGGTGGGCCCCACGAGGGCCACGGTCTGGCCGGCCTCCACCTCGAGGCTAAAGTCCTTGATTACCGGCATCCCCGGCACATAGGCAAAGTCCACGTTCTGGAAGGACACGTCCCCCCGGACCGGTCCCAGGGGGGGGGAGTCCTGGCCCTCGGAATTCTCCTGCGGGGTATCGATGGTCTCGAAGACCCGCTCGGCCCCGGCCAAGGCCGCCTGGATGGAGTTGTAGAGGTTGGCCAGCTGACGCAGGGGCTGGGTGAAATTCTGGCCATAGTTGATAAAGGCGGCTATCGTGCCCACGCTCACGAGGCCCTGGAGGGCCAGCCAGCCCCCGAGGCCGGCCAGGACCACGACAAAGAAGGACCCAAGGACCTGGGTCAGGGGCATGAGGAGCATCGCGAAGGAGTTGGCGTAGACCCCGGCGTCGTAGACCGCCTGGTTCCTTGCCCGGAAGTCCTCGATGACCGAGGCGTTGCGCCGGAAGGCCTTGATCACCTTCTGGCCGCTGAAGGCCTCCTCGGCCGCCCCGTTGAGCTCTCCCAGGCCCTGCTGGAGCCTGCGGAAGCCCTTCCTCGTATACTTAGCCACAAAGCGCGTGAACCAGAGCATCAGGGGCACCACTAGGAGGCTCGCCAGGGCCAACCAGTGGTTGAGGGCGAACATCGCCCCCAGGATGCCCGCCATGGTGATCACGCTCGCCACGAGGGCCGTGACATTCTGGGAGACGGCCTGGTTGATCGCGTCGATGTCGCTCGTGAGGCGGCTCATGAGGCCCCCCGCGGCGTGGGTGTCGAAAAAGCCCATGGAGAGGCCCTGGAGCCGGGCAAAGAGGTCCCGGCGCAAATCCCGCAGGGCCAGCTGGGAGATCCGGGCCATGGTCCAGTTGGCCGCCACCATGAGGAGGTTGGAGAGGACATAGGCCCCGAGCATGAGGAGGGCGATCTTGAGGAGGCCCGGGAGGTCCTTGCCGCCTATGTAGCGGTCAATGGCTTGGCCCATGAGATAGGGTCCGCAGAGGCCCAGGAGGGAGGAAAGGATGATGAGGCCGACCACAAGGGCCAGGGGCAGCCTATGGGGACCCAGGTAGCCCACAAGGCGCTCCAGGGCCCCCTTGGGGTTCCGGGCCTTCTCGATCTTCCCGGGCTGGCCGCCCCCCCGGCGCTGGAGGCTGGCGCGGATGTCACTCATGGACGCCCCCTCCCAGCTGGGAGTCGTAGATCTCCCGGTAGACGGTACTCTCCCTGAGAAGGTCCCCATGGACCCCCTCTGCCACGATCCGGCCCTCGTCCAGGACGACAATCCGGTCCGCGTTGAGCACCGTGGAGATCCTCTGGGCCACGACAATGCAGGTAGTGCCCTCAAGGGAGGCCGAGAGGCCCTGCTGGATCAGGGTCTCGGTCTCCACGTCCACGGCGCTCGTCGCGTCGTCCAGGATGAGGATGCGGGGCCGGGTGATGATCGCCCGGGCGATGGCCAGGCGCTGCTTCTGGCCCCCCGAGAGATTGACGCCCCTCTCCTCGACCCGGGTGGCATAGCCTTGGGGGAGGCGGAGGATAAAGTCGTGGGCCTGGGCGACCCGGGCGGCGGCCACCACCTCGGCCTCGGAGGCCCCGGGGCGGCCATAGCTGATGTTGTCCCTGACCGTGCCGGAGAAGAGGACTGTCTCCTGGGGCACGATGCCGATCTGGCTGAGGAGGGAATCCCCCGCGAGCTCCCGCACATCGATGCCGTCGACCTCGACCCGGCCCGCCAGGGCGCCATAGAAGCGCGGGATGAGGTTGACGAGGGTCGACTTGCCCGAGCCTGTGGCGCCCAGGATCGCTATGGTCTGGCCCGGCCTGGCCTCGAGGCATACCTCCTCCAGGACCTGGAGGCCGGAGTTGCCCCGGTAATGGAAACTCACGTCCTGGAGGCTCACGGCCCCCGGGCTGTCCGCCCCCAGGACCTTGGGCAGGGAAGGCTCGGCTATCTCGGCCTCGGCGTCGAGGACCTCGTTGATCCGCCTGGCCGAGGCGATGCCGTTGGCCCAGGTGTTGGCCAGCTGGGTCATCATGATGAGGGGACTCATCGTGGCCAGGAGGTAGTTCGTGAAGGCTATGATCTGGCCCAGGCTGAGCTCGCCCTTGATGGCCTGGCCGCCCCCGAGCCAGACCACCAGGACCATGCCGACGTTGATAAAGACCGTGAGGGCCGGGGTCATGGAGGAGTTGAACTCCATCACCCTCACCGTGCCCTGGGTGAGATCCTCGTTGGCCGCGGTAAAGCGCCGGGACTCGTGGTCGGCCCGGACAAAGGCCTTCACGAGGCGAGCCCCGGCGATGTTCTCCTGAAGCACAGTGTTGAGCCTGTCGAGCTTCTGCTGGACCTGGCGGAAGAGGGGCTCCATCCGGGCGCTGAAGAAGACAATGATGGCCGCGGTGATGAGGAGAAGAGGCAGCATGGTCCAGGCCAGGCGCGGGCTTGTGACGAACATGAGGGCCAGGGCCCCCAGCATCGAAAGGGGGGCCCGGGTGCCTATCCGCAGGGAGATCTGGAAGAACCTCTGGACCGCCCCGGTGTCGCTCGTGAGCCTCACCATGAGCTTGCCTGTGGGAAGGCCGTCCAGGTTGCCGTAGCTGAGGCCCTGGACCTTGGCGAAGATCGCCTGCCTCAGGTCCCGGCCCACCCCCTCGCCCACCCGGATCGAGGCCAGGCTGTTGAGGATGGCCACCGCCATGTTGAGCAGGGAGATGCCGAGCATCAGGGCCGAGGTCCTGAGCACAACCCCCATGTCCTTTTGCCTCACCCCCTGGTCGACCAGGTGCTCGACCAGGCGGGGGATGGAGAGGTCGAGGACCACCATCGCGAGGAGCATGACCAGGGAAAAGACGGCAAGCCTCGTGTAGGGCCTGACAAAGGGAAAGAGCTTGCCTATGTCTTTCATAGGAAGGTGGCCCTCAGGGTCCTCATCGCCGCCAGGACCGCCCGGAGGTCCTTCTCGGAGAGGGTTTCCATCTGGCCCTTCATCCAGAGTCGGTTTTCCGCGAAGTTCGCGTCCAGGACCTGTCTCGCGTAGGGGGTAAGGTCGAGGAGGACGAGGCGCCGGTCCTCCTGGTCTGGGGTCCGGGTCACCAGGTCCTTCTGGACCAGGATCTCGACGGCCTGGCTGACCGCCGGCCGGGAGATCTGCTTCTTCTCCGCCAGGTCCTTGACCGTCCTATAGCCCTGCCTGATATGGCGGAGGATATGGAACTGCTCAAGGCTTATGCCAAAGCCCCCGGTCGCGGCGGCCCGCAGGTTGGCCCGGATCCTGTCCCAGACCGGGGGGAGGGTCTCAAGGATCGCGTCGACGGCTTCCTCAAGGGGGGGCGAGGCTGGGCTCATGGTTGTCCTTTATCGTTAATAAACCTAATCATTAGGTAGATTAACTATTATCCCGCACAACCCTCCCTGTCAAGGACCGGCCCTGGGAGCGTATCGCGGTATTTTTATGGAGCTTTGAAAGAAATTGGTATGATCCTGCCACCTGGGACGATTCCGTGCCGCGCCGGCCTCTCAGGGCCAGGGGACATGCCTTAAGGCGTTCTTCCCTTCCCGCTTTACCCCGTACATGAGCTCGTCGGCCCGGGACATGAGGCTGCCCACCGATGACGAGAGGGTCGTGAAGGTCACGGCCCCGACGCTCGCGGTGACATTCCAGCCCCTCACCGCCATCTCGGCCGACACCGCTTCATGGAGGCGCCTGAGGACCTCCCCTGCGGCGGCGTAACTCGGCCCCGGCAGGAGGACGACAAACTCGTCCCCGCCCAGGCGCGCGAGCATGTCGTCCGGCCGTATGCCCTTCCGGATGGTCTCCGCCAAGACGATGAGGGCCTCATCGCCAATGGCGTGGCCGAGCCTGTCGTTCAGGGCCTTGAAGTTGTCCAGGTCCCAGAACGCGAGGGTCACCGACTGCTTTTCCCGTATCGCGGACTTGATGGCCTTGTTGGAGTATTCCTCGAAGAAGCGCCAATTGGCCGCCTTGGTCAGGGGATCGTGGAGGGAGAGGTCCTTCACCGCGGAGATCATGCCCAGCAGCCGGCCGATGAGGGCGCAGTGAAGGCTGAAGTAGCCCAGGCGCATAAGGGCATTCCAGAAAGGGATGAAGGCCGATGAATAGACGGCTCCCGCCTGGATGTCGGCGGCCAGCCACGCCACCGCGGAGATGAGGGAGACGAGGAGGCCCAGGCCGCGGCCGTTCATGAGGACTGCGAGGGTCACGGGCAGGAGATAGAAAAGCGAGAAGGCAAGCTCGGTGCCGGTGACATAGTCCGCGAAGCCCAGGAGGGCGACAAGGATGAGACAGAGCCCCAGGGCCGGCGCGAAGGCCAGATGGGGGATCTTGACATAGAAATCGACGCTTTCCAGATGCCTCATGGTCCCTGCCTTTCCCTACTGATTAACGGAGGGAAAGGCAGGATCCTTGACCTCTATGAGGGCCCCCCTCAGGCCTCTGCCGCGGCAAGCTCGGCGGCCAGGTCGGTGTCCTCGGCGTCAAAGATGCGGTCGATGTCGAGGATGAGGACGAAGGCCTCGTCCATGCGGCCCACGCCCTTGAGAAAATCCGCCGCTGGCCCCGCGCCGAAGGATGGCGCCTTCTCGACCCGCTCCGCCTTGATCTCGACCACCTCGTGGACGGCGTCGGCGAGGAGGCCCACCACGGTCTGGCCTTCCGCTGTCTTGAGCTCGATGACCACGATGGCCGTGTCCCTGGTCACCTCCGTCTCGGACATCCCGAAGCGGAGCCTCAGGTCCACGACGGGCACGCCCTTGCCGCGCAGGTCGATGAGGCCCTTCATGAAAGAGGCCGTCCGAGGCAAGCGGGTCACCCTCGAGTGCTCCACGACCTCCAGGACCCGGCCTACGGGAATCGCATATCGCTCCTTCCCAAGGGACAGGGTCAGGTATTGGAATTCCAGAATCTCGGCCATGGGGTCCTCCTAGAATTCCTCGAAATCGGCGTCCAAGGCGGAAGAGGGCTGGACGGGAGCCAGGGCTATGGCCGTCCTGGCCGGCTTCGCCTTGGCCCTTTCAGGCTGAGACCCAGGGGCCTCCTGCCTTGGGCCGGCGGAGGCCGTGGCCACCTTGCCGATCCTGCCAGCCTTGGCCTCCTTGGACCCGCCGAGCCTGAAGAAGGACATGGTCTCCGAGAGCTGGACCGACTGGCCGGAGAGCTCTTCGGCCATGGAGGCCAGCTCCTCGCTCGCGGAGGCGTTCTGCTGGATGACGGAGTCGAGCTGGACCATGGCCTTGCCTATCTGGTCGGCCCCGGCCGTCTGCTCCCTGGACGCCGAGGAGATCTCCTGGACGAGGTCGGCCGTCTTCCTGACGTCAGGGACGATCCTGCCGATTATGTCGCTCGCCCTGGCCGCCCGCTCCACGGTCTTGGCCGAGAGCTGGGTGATCTCTCCGGCGGCGGTCTGGCTTCTCTCGGCGAGCTTGCGCACTTCCGAGGCCACCACGGCAAAGCCCTTGCCGGCCTCTCCGGCCCGGGCCGCCTCGATGGCGGCGTTGAGGGCCAGGAGGTTGGTCTGCCGGGCGATCTCCTCGATGATGCCTATCTTGCCCACGATCTCCCTCATGGCCTCGACGGCCTCGTCCACGGCCTTGCCGCCCTCGGCCCCGTCGACGGCGGCCTTCTGGGAGATGCTCTCAGTGGCGAGGGAGTTGTCGGTGTTCTGCTTGATCGTGGCGGCCATCTCCTCGACCGAGGCCGAGACCTCCTCGGCGCTGGCCGCCTGCTCGGTGGCACCCTGGCTCATCTGCTGGGCCGTCGAGCTGATCTGCTGGCTGCCCGCGGCCACCTGGCTCACGGCTCCCTGGACGCTTTCGACCAGCTCGCGGAGCTTGTCCCCCATCTTCATGAGGGAGCTGTAGATGCCCGTGAGCTTCTTGCCGCTCCTGTCCTCGATGTCGAGGTCGCCTCCGGCTATCCGCTCGGCGATAGCCCCTATCTCAGCCGGCTCCCCGCCCACGGCCTTGGTTATGGACCTCGTGAGGAACATGGCCAGGACGGCGCCAAGGACTATGCCGGCGATGAGGAGCAGGATCATGGTCAAGGTGATGGTCCTGCCCAGGGCCCCGCCCAGCTCATGGGCCCCTGCGGCCTGCTTCTCGTTCAAGTCCACCAGGACCAGGATGGACTCGTCCACCTTGTCAAAGGCTGGCCTCAGGGTCTTGGTCATGTAGTCGTTGGCGGCGTCATTCTTGTTGTCCAAGGCCAGCTGGCTGAAATCCTTGTAGAGGGACATATAGGCAGCCCAATTGGACTGCAGCTGGCCCAGGAGAGCCTCTTCTTCCTTGTTGCTCAGGTGCTCCCCGTAGAGCTTGAGGTCCTCCTGGAACTTCGCGGCGTATTTCTCGTTGTTGGCGTAGCGCTGCTTCATCACCGCGTCATCCTTCTCGATCACCAGGCGATAGCTCGTCCTGTTGTGATAGAGGGCCTGGCTCTGGGCGTCGGAGATCTGGGTGATCGGCACGAGGTTGGCCTCATAGATCGAGGTGAGAAACCCGTTGAGCCTCGCGATGCTGCTGATGCCGGTGATGCCTATGGCGAGGGCTAGGGCGATGACGGCAAAGAAACCTAGGAAAAGCTTGGCGCCGAGCTTCAATCCCTTGGTCGTTGACATTGGACTCTCCTGAGAAAAGGTTAGCGATTATGTAAATAATGGAGCTTATGGACTATTTTAGTGCAGGTTTCGGATTTATTAAAGGGGTAAGGGGCACTATAGCGATATTTATTTATTGTATATCCAGGCCGAAAGCCGGATCGGATGTCCGCATGATGAATGCCAATTGACCCATGGTCAAAGAGACGTATCATGCTTCCTGGAGGAAACGATGAAAAACAAGTTCGCCCTTCTCGGAGCCATGCTCGTCCTTGCCCTAGCCCCCGCCCTTTATGCCCAGGACAACCGGGTGGACACGATCCGCCCCGATGCCCCCGAGCTAGCCCCCTACGGCTCC
>JAKPBN010000340.1 GCA_029778945.1 Spirochaetota bacterium | reverse complement strand
CCCGAGACCAGGCATGTCCTTGTCGAGATGCTCGGCAGCTTTGGCCTGCGGGCCGAGGCCCTGGCCACTGCCCAGGAGGCCCTCACGGCCCTCCAGGAGGCCGACGCGGCGGGCCAAGCCTACGAGATCCTCCTCTGCGACTGGAGGATGCCGGGGATGGATGGCCTGGAGCTGGGCAAGAGACTTTCATCCCTCCCCCTGGGCCACCAGCCCGGCCGCATCCTTGTCACGGCCCATAGCGAGGGCCTGGCCGGGGAAGCCCCCGCGGAGTCGGGCTATGCCCTTGTCCTTGAGAAGCCCGTGACCTCCTCGCGCCTCCTGGATTGCCTCCAAAGACTGATCCTTCCCAAGCCTGAAAAGGAAGCCCCCACCCAGGCGGGACAGTACGAGAGGAGACTCTGCCAGCGAGGGGGAGGCCCTATCCTCCTCGCGGAGGACAACAAGATCAACCAGGAGGTGGCCCTGGAGCTCCTGGCCGCGGTAGGCATCCCCGTCGACCTGGCGGCGGATGGCCGCCAGGCCGTGGAGCTGGCGCGGAAGGCGGCCTACGAGCTTGTCCTCATGGATATGCAGATGCCCGTCATGGACGGCCTCGAGGCAAGCCGCCAGATCAGGGGCTTGGCCGGCTATGACCACATCCCCATCCTGGCCATGACGGCCAACGCCTTCGATGAGGATCGCCGGGCCTGCCTCGAGGCGGGGATGAACGACCACATCGCAAAGCCTGTGGACCCCGAGCATCTCTACCAGACCCTCCTGGCCTGGCTGCCCGAAAAGTCGGCAGGTCCGGCCCGGGCCGGGACAAGGACCGAGACCGGCATGGAAGGGAAGGCGGAGATAGGCCTCCTGGCGGCCCGGTCGAGCCTCGAAGAGGTCGAGGGCCTCGAATTCCAGGTGGGCCTGGGATACATGGGGGGCAGGCTGGATCTCTATATAAATCTCTTGCGGAAATTCCTCGGCAACACCAAGGCCAGGGAGGCTGTCAAGGCTATCGAAGCCCGGGATGGCCCCGCGGCCAAGCTGGCGGCCCATAGCCTCAAGGGCGCGGCCGCGACCCTAGGGGCTTCCCGCCTCAGGTCGGCGGCGGCCCGCCTCGAGCAGGCGATAGGCCCTGGGATCCCTGGGGAGGAGGAAGGCAAGCGCCTGGCCGACCTGGCCATAGCGCTGGAGGCCGAATTCCTCAGGCTCCGGGACGGGCTGGAGAAAAAGCTCCCTAGTCCGCCAGCCCGGGCCGCGGAGGGGCCGGCCAAGGCCCTCGACAAGGAGGAGCTGGAGGCCCTCAGGATCATGGCGGCGAGGCTCGACGAGCTCCTGGCCCTGGATGACCTGGACGCATGGAAGACCTTCCTCAGCGGGGAGGCCCTCCTTGAGCGGGCCCTGGGCCCAAGGGCCGGCCTGATCAAGAGCGCGATAGGCGATTTCGATTATGCCGGAGCCAGGGAAGGGCTCAAGGAGGGGCTCAAAGGCCTTGAGCCAGGACCTTGAAACGCCCGGCAGTCTAGGCCAGAATAGGCCTAAGGAGCCCCCATGCCCCCCAAAGCCACGCTAGTGAAAGCCGGCCTCCCCCTGGTCCTGACCATCCTTCTAGCCACCACACATCCCAGCCTGGCCTGGGCCCTGCCCGAGCGCCTCTCCATGGGCCCCGGCATCGAGCTCACCGCGGCCACAAGCACGGGCATCCTCATCGGGACATCCCATGAGATAGTCTATGGCAGCTCCACCACCTCCTATGTCTTGAGCCAGCTGGACTGGGACCTCAAGCCCCTGGTTTACTACGGCCTAAGCTTCGACCTGGGTGGGCCTTCGGGCTTCTACACGGGCCTCTCCCTGCGCTCGGGCCTTGCCGGCCGGACCGGGGACATCATGGACTCGGACTATGTCAACGGAGACGGGGTCAAGACCAATCTATCGGTCAGCGACAACTATACCGAGGACGCCCTCCTGGCCCAGCTCATCCTGGGCTGGCGCTTCCGGCTCAACCCAGCACTGACGCTGCGTGCCTACGGCGGGGTGGACCTCATGCATTTCAAGTTCACCGCCCGGGACGGCTATTACCAATACGGCGCGGAGATAGGCACGACAGGAACCTATTATCCATACTCAACGGCCTCCGCGTATGCGCTCACCGGCACAGGGATCATCTACCAGCAGGACTTCCTGGCCCTCTGCCTGGGGGCCGGGGCCGACTGGACAGTCAGGCCGGGCCTCATCCTCAAGGCCTCCCTCCTCTTCTCGCCCTTGGTGTCCTGTATCGCCTTGGATAACCACGTTGTGCGCTTCCTGGATTTCCGGGATACCTTGTCAGGCGGATGGCTGCTCGAGCCCAAGCTCGAGGCTAGCCTGGCCCTGACCAAGCGGTCGAAGCTAGATTTTGGCCTGGCCTATCGCCTGACCCAAGGACTGCGGGGTGACGAGGTGATCACTGGCACCACCGGGGCAAACGCCTATTACACGAACGCCGGCTATGCCCCGAACGAGTACATCCATGAAGGGGCAAGCGCTGTTTCCTCCAATGGCGGCGGCGCCGCCTTTGAGGCCCTCGACCTGGGCCTTTCCCTCACGATGGCCTTGTAGGCAAGAAGCCTGGGCATCCGCCTTTAGCCTAGTCCCAGGGCCGCTCCCGCAGGATCGCGTCAATGAGGGCCAGCTCCTCGGCCGCGAACTCAAGCTTGTCCAAGGCCTTCACGTTCTCCTCGATCTGGGAAACCTTGCTCGCGCCTATCAGGGCGGAAGTCACCCGGCCACCCCGGAGGACCCAGGCGAGGGCCATCTGGGCTAGGCTCTGGCCCCGCCCGGCCGCGATCGCGTTGAGGCGGCGCAGGCGGTCCCGGTTTTCCTCAGAGACCTCGGACTCCTTTATGAAGCCCGCCTTCTTGGCCAGGCGGCTGCCCTCGGGCACGCCCTCAAGGTACTTGGTGGTGAGAAGGCCCTGGGCCAGGGGGCAGAAGGCTATGGAGCCGACACCCCTCTGCCCAAGCAGGTCGAGGAGGCCGTCCTCGATGCCGCGGCTGAACATGTGGTAGTAGGGCTGATGGATGAGGCAGGGAGTGCCCAGGCCATCGAGGATGTCCAGAGCCTGCCTGGTCTGCTCCACGCTGTAGGATGAGATGCCGACATACAGGGCCTTGCCCTGGCGGACCATCAGGTCGAGGGCCCTCATGGTCTCCTCGAGGGGCGTGTCCGGGTCGGGCCGGTGGGAGTAGAAGAGGTCCACATAGTCGAGGCCCATGCGCTTCAGGCTCTGGTCGAGGCTGGCCATGAGGTACTTCTTGGAGCCCCACTCGCCATAGGGTCCCGGCCACATGAGGTAACCCGCCTTGGAGGAGATAAAGAGCTCGTCCCGGTAGGGCGCAAGATCGGACTTGAGGATCCGGCCAAAGGTCTCCTCCGCCGAGCCGGGTGGGGGGCCGTAGTTGTTGGCCAGGTCAAAGTGGTTGATCCCGAGGTCAAAGGCCCGCAGCACCATGGCCCGGCTGTTCTCATGGACATCGACGCCGCCGAAATTGTTCCAGAGGCCCAGGGAGATCCTGGGGAGGCGGACGCCGGAAGTCCCGCAGCGACTATATTTCATGGTGTCATAGCGCTTTTCATAGGCCGAATAGGGCATGGCTCTCACTCCTTGGCTCGGGGTCTTGTGCTCCCATCCTAGGCTGGACTCGGCCTAGCCGCAATGGCAAGGCAACTATTTAGTCACTTGACTAATTTAGGTCATACGACTAATCTCTCCCTATTGACCCGCTTCCTGAGGAGTTGCCATGAAGCGAATGCCCATCCTTTCCCTCATCGTGGCCCTAACCGGCCTCGTCGCCCTGCCCCTCGCGGCCGCCCCTGCGCCCAGCGCCGACGATATCCTCGCCGCCGTGGACAAGGCCCTCTTCCTCGAGGCCTATGCCTCCCGGGTCACCATGGAAACCCAGGAGCCCGGCCAGGCCCCCCGGTCCATGACCTTCGAGGGCCAGAGCCGCAAGGACAAAGGCACCTACCTCGAGATCATTTCCCCGGCCCGGACCAAGGGCACCCGTTTCCTCCAGCTCGAGGGCAGCCTCTGGATGTTCAACCCCAAGGCGGGCTCGGCCAACGCCCTGCGCCTCTCCTCCCGGGACGCCTTCCAGGGCTCGACCTTCTCCAACGCCGACATCGGGAAGAGCCAGTTCTCCGACGACTACGGCCCCAGCCTGGCCCCGGAGGCCATGCTGGCCCATGCCGAACTCGGCCAGGTCCCCTGCTATGTGATCGAGTCCAGGGCGAAGACGGACACCGCCGCCTACGGCAAGATCATGATGTGGGTTCGCAAGGCCGACTTCATGCCCCTCCGGATGGAGTACTACGCCCGCTCGGGCCTCCTTTTCAAGACCATGGAGCTCTCCCGCATCAAGAGCTTTGGCCCCATCACCCGGCCTTCCGTGATGCGCATGGAGAGCCTCGAGAAAAAGGGCACCGTGACCACCCTGACCATGGAAGCCATCGAGGCCAAGGCCGTCCCTGCCACGGTCTTCAACAAGAACTACCTCACAAGGTAGGCCCCATAATGAGTTCGCATAACCTGTCTTTTACCCTGCCCGCCCTCCTCACCCTCGCCCTGGTCCTTGCGCCCCTGGGAAGCCCGGCCGCCGCCCAGGATGCCATTGGGGCCGAGGTTCCCACCCCGGCGGGCCCGGCCTGGGCTATCAGCGCCGACGCCTCGGCGGGCCTCGTCCTGGCCTCGGATGCCTGGGACCCGGCCTCCCAGGACTCGGCCGCGGCCTGGAGCCTCCAGTCGGCCTTCCTGGGCCGCTACGAGGGCAGTTCCTGGGGCTTTGTGGCCTCGGGCCTCCTCGACCTCTCGGCCCCGGCCGGCTCAGGCGGCGCGATCACGCCAGCCTTCCGGGTCTACGAGGCCTATGCCCGCCTCGACCTGGGCGACTGGGGCCAGGCCTTCCTGGGCAAGAGGCGGATGGGCCTCGGCCTTGGCACGACCTTTGCACCCGGGGACCTCATCGATCCCCGCTCGGGCTTCTGGGACCAGAAGAACGGTTTCCGGGGCCTCGACCTGGCCCTGAGCCTGGGGCCTGATGTCTCCCTCCGGGGGGCCCTGAGCCTGGAGCGCAATCTCGAGGCCTACGCCCTGGGCCTGAAGGCTAAGGCGGCCATTGCCACGCCGGGCGCGGCGGCAGCTAACGCGGCCTATGCGGCTGCCCTGGGCAGTGCCACGGGCCCGGCCGATCCCCGCCTCTTCCTCTACGCCCTTTCCGGCGAAGCTCTCCTGGGAAGCCTCCAGGTCTCGGCCTCGGGGGTCTATTCCCCC
>JAKPBN010000307.1 GCA_029778945.1 Spirochaetota bacterium | reverse complement strand
ACTTTTCTTACGCCGCCATCGAGGGCCTCTCCAGCGAGGGCCGGGAAAAGCTCGAGGCCCAGAGGCCGGCGAGCCTCGGCCAGGCCGCCCGGATCCCCGGGGTCCGCCGGGCCGACGCAGCCCTCCTCATGGTCCGCCTCCTCCGTGCCGCTAGGGAAAAGAAATAGCCACAGAGACACAGAGCCGAGGCCCCGGCCGAGGCCTAGCGAAGCCGGGCCTTGCCCGGCGTAGCGTTAGGCACAGAGGGACGAAGAGTGATATATGAATCGAGGATTAGGGGAATAAAAAAAGGAATCCCCGAAGGGATTCCCTTGCATATCAAGACCTATTCCTCTATTCCCTGATCTCCTGACTCTTAGGCCTCTCTCTCCGTGTCTCCGTGTCTCTGTGGTGAACCCATTTACAGGCTTATTTCCCTGTATCCACGCCCAACATGCCGGCTAGGTCGACCTTGGCCTTGTCCAGGGCGGCCTGGTATTGCTCCCGCACGGCGCCGACATTCTGCTTATAGAAGGCGGCGAACTCAGGATCCGTCATCGGGTCGAGGCGGAAGTCGGGCCCCATCCTGGCGGCCATCTGCCTTTCCTTTTCCCTGAGCTTGGGCGCCCACTGCTTGCGGATAGCCTGCTCAACCTGCTTCATGTCGTCGATGTACTGCTTGAGGAAGGCGGCCAGCTGCTGGAAAACCCCCTGGATCTTCTTTTCCGTCATCGCCCCGCCTAGGGGGCCACCGAGGAGTCCGGAGCCCTCGCTCAGGGCCGCATAGCCCGAGGCGATGCGCTCAAGCTTTTCCAGGGCCGCCTCGTTGGTCGGCAGCTGGAGCTGGGCCTGGAGGACTTCGAGCATCCCCGTCTTGAGGTGGATCCTCTTTTCCTTGGGGCAGGCGGAGAGCTTTTTCCCCAGGTCCGAGGAGGCGGGATCATCGAGGTAGAGGCCGGCGGCCTTCTTGCCTTCCTGGCGGAGCTCGTTGGCCGCAATGGCCTCGGGATCGACCTTGAGATCCTTTGTCTTTTCCAGGGCGAGCTCGAGGGCGCTCTTTATCATGGCCATGTGCTTCTCCTAAAAATCATGATTTCCATCCGGCGCGGGGGCCTCGTCAATGCTCGGGCCTTGCGGGGATCGAGCCTGGCCTAGGGCCAGCCTGGATTTCCCTCACAAAGGCCAGGACCTTGTCCAGGACCGAGGCGGACACGATGAGCCCAGCCACCCATTCCAGGATCTGGATGATCATCGCGCTCCGCAGGCCCAGGCCTATCTTGGCTATCTCCGCGGCATAGAGGACCATGATCGTGGCCACGGCGACCTTGCCCATCAGGGTGGTCTTGGGCTCGATATGGCGCCTTACGAGATACAGCACGGCCATGAGGGCGGACTGCAGGAAAAGGCGGCCTACGACGAGGGCGAAGAACCAGAGAGGGATGATCGAAAAGTAATAAAAAACGACGGTGAGGACAACCAGGAGGCTGTAATCGCTGGCGGAATCCATCATCCGGCCCACCCGGGTCACCTGGCCCTGGCTGCGGGAGACATAGCCATCCGCGAAGTCCGAGAGAAAGACAAGGATGACCAAGGCCAGGAGGGGGACCCGGATCCTGTAGTCCCTCGCGGCCATGATGAGGACGAGGAGGGTGGGCAGGGTGGTGATCCTAAAGAGCGTGATCCTGTTGGCCAGGTTGATCCTTGTCAGGGCCACGCCGGTCTTTTCCAGGGTAAAGTCCGCCTTGAAGACCATCAGGAGGATAAAGAGGAAAATATGGAAGAGTATGGACAGGGAAAAGAAGAGGAGGCCGTAGCTTGCGAGAAAGCCCTGGCTTAGGGCAAAGCCCAGGAAGACCAGTATCTGGAAGACCTGGAAGCCCACCATGGTGGCCATGATGCTACGGGTCAACTTGTCGGCCATGGTCATTTCCTCATGGTGAGTCGGCGATAGGCGAGGGTATAGTCGATCATGGTCCACACCGCCGTGGCGCCGCAGATCCAGAAGCTGACCTGGGTTATGGTCCCAAAGACCGCCGCGACCTGGCCTCCCACGAGGCTGTTCAGGCTTGCGAGGAGGAGTCCCGCCCCTCCGGCTATGGCATAGATAAAGGCCTTGATCTTGCCCGAGATCTGGGCGCTCATGGTGATGCCCGACTTCATGGCCAAAAGCCTGACATAGGAGACCCCAAGGTCCCGATAAAGGACGAGGAGGAAGACCCAGGCGGGCAGGAGGCCGGCGACCATAAAGCTCAGGAAATAGGTGAGGCGCGCGACCGAGTCCGCAAAGGGGTCAAAGACCTTGCCTATGTCGGTCACGGTCCCGGTTCTTCGGGCGACCTGGCCATCGACAAAATCCGAGATCTCCATGACAAAGAAGATCACCCAGAGGGCCGCCAGGGCGAGGGGCGTGGCTACCCCATTTCGGACGGCTGTGGTATACAGGAAAAAGAAAACGGGGGAAAGCGCAATACGGCTGGCCGTTACGATGGTCGCTGGGTTCATGGGGCGACTATAGACCGCCTGCTTCTGCTCGTCAATTCATCGTGCCCAGTCGGAGGTCGCATGCAAGCCATCCAGGACCTGAGCCCCGGGGATGCCCAGGGGATCAGGGCTGTCCTTTTCGATATCGATGACACCATCACCAAGGATGGCCTCCTCCTCGAGGAAGCCTATTCGGCCATCTGGGCCCTCCATAAGGCGGGCATAGCCTGTGTCCCCGTGACTGGCCGGCCGGCCGGCTGGTGTGATCTCATAGCCAGGCAGTGGCCCGTGGCCGGTGTCGTCGGGGAAAATGGGGCCTTTGCCTATTATATGAGGGAGGGAAAGCTCGAGCGCTTCTTCCATCCCGCCGCTCCCGAAGCCCAGGAGACGAGGCTGGCCCTTGAAGCCCTGGGGCGCAAGGCCCTCGGGGCCTTCCCTGGCCTGCGCATCGCCAAGGATCAGGCCTATCGTCTTTTTGACCTGGCCCTGGATTTCGCGGAGGAGGCTCCCGATCTGGGTCTCGACCTGGCGGCCAGGGTCAGGGATTTCTGCGAGGCCGAGGGCACCCACGCCAAGGTTTCCTCGATCCATGTGAATGCCTGGTTTGGGGATTACGACAAGCTGTCCTGCGCCGAGCTTTTTCTCTCAAGGATATTGGGCATAGATCCGATAGTTAGTCCGCGTGCCATTATCTTCTTTGGCGATTCTCCGAATGATGAGCCGATGTTCAAGCGCTTTCCCCTTACTTGCGGGGTGGCAAATGTGCTCCGCTACGAGGGACTGCTAAAATACCCTCCGACATACATAACGAAAAGTCCCTTCGGCTACGGTTTTGCAGAAGGTTGTTCTGTTTTGCTGAATCTTTTAGAAGGAAGATGAATTTCGAGTCGAATTCTGCAATAGCTCTATTGACCAGGATTAGGCGATTCCGATATGTTCATCCACGCACCGCGGCGCCTAGTTGCGGTGGCGACGAGCAGCACAAAACGAGAGAAAAGAGATCAGGGTTGGGGTTCAGGTGCTTGACAACGAGGGTGCGAAAACACTACGTTGACAAAGCGCTCTAAACGTAAATCGGCACAGCGACCATGGGGGCCACAAGCACAACCGGGACAGACGGTTCCGGGAGCTACTTGCGTCTGCCATGAAGCGAAGGCCGCTAACGAAAAGAGCGATAAAAAAAAGCAAGAAACTGACAAAGCAAACTGCTTGACACAGATAACACGAAAGTGTTACAAAGAATACGCCTTCTGGCACGAAAGTTGCTAGCGGGTAACAATGGTCCTTCAAATGGTAATTAGGGATGGGATAGAACGAGGTAAGCATCAAGGCGCCTGAAAGCGCTTTGATTCAATACATCGAATGCCGGTCTTGCCTAACGGCAAGACGAACGTTCAAATCTTTATGGTATCTACCAGACTTCGGTCTGATAGAATATATCATGGAGAGTTTGATCCTGGCTCAGAATGAACGCTGGCGGCGTGTCTTAAGCATGCAAGTCGTGCGGCAAGGGTAGCAATACCCCTAGAGCGGCGGACTGGTGAGTAACGCGTGGGTGATCTGCCTCTGGGATGGGGATAGCCATTAGAAATAGTGGGTAATACCGAATACGATGGCGAGGCTTTGGCCATGTCATGAAAGGCGCTTCGGCGCCACCCGGAGATGAGCCCGCGTCCCATTAGCTAGTTGGTGAGGTAAAAGCCCACCAAGGCGATGATGGGTAGGCGGCCTGAGAGGGTGTACGCCCACACTGGGACTGAGATACGGCCCAGACTCCTACGGGAGGCAGCAGCTAAGAATATTCCGCAATGGACGAAAGTCTGACGGAGCGACGCCGCGTGGATGAAGAAGGCCGAAAGGTTGTAAAATCCTTTTGTTGGGGAAGAATAAGCGTGGGAGGGAATGCCCGCGTGATGACATGAACCGACGAATAAGTCCCGGCTAACTACGTGCCAGCAGCCGCGGTAACACGTAGGGGACAAGCGTTATTCGGAATTACTGGGCGTAAAGGGCATGTAGGCGGCTTTGTAAGCCTGGCGTGAAAGTCACCGGCTCAACCGGTGGATTGCGTCAGGAACTGCAGAGCTTGAGTCATGGAGAGGAAGGCAGAATTCCTGGTGTAGGGGTGAAATCTGTAGAGATCAGGAAGAATACCAGTGGCGAAGGCGGCCTTCTGGCCAATGACTGACGCTGAGGTGCGAAAGTGTGGGGATCAAACAGGATTAGATACCCTGGTAGTCCACACTGTAAACGATGTGCACTAGGTGCTGGGGCGGATGCTTCAGTGCCGGAGCTAACGCGGTAAGTGCACCGCCTGGGGAGTATGCTCGCAAGGGTGAAACTCAAAGGAATTGACGGGGGCCCGCACAAGCGGTGGAGCATGTGGTTTAATTCGATGGTACGCGAGGAACCTTACCTGGGTTTGACATACAGTGGAATACGGCAGAGATGTCGTAGCGTAGCAATACGCCGCTGTACAGGTGCTGCATGGCTGTCGTCAGCTCGTGCCGTGAGGTGTTGGGTTAAGTCCCGCAACGAGCGCAACCCCTACTGCCAGTTACCAACACGTTAAGGTGGGGACTCTGGCGGAACTGCCGGTGACAAACCGGAGGAAGGTGGGGATGACGTCAAGTCATCATGGCCCTTATGTCCAGGGCTACACACGTGCTACAATGGGCGAGACAGAGCGAGGCAAAACCGCGAGGTCAAGCAAATCGCAGAAAATCGCCCGTAGTTCGGATTGGAGTCTGAAACCCGACTCCATGAAGGTGGAATCGC
>JAKPBN010000081.1 GCA_029778945.1 Spirochaetota bacterium | reverse complement strand
TTCTCCACGGCCAACAACCACTGCCTCGACCAGGGGGAGGCGGGCCTGCGGGAAACTCTCGAGGTCCTCGATAGGCGGGGACTGCGGCATGTGGGCACGGCAAGGAGCCCCGAGGAGCGGGACGCCGTGGTGATGGTGGAGAGGGGCGGCGTCAAGCTCGCCTTCATATCCTTTACCTTTGCCCTCAACTGGAAGGCCCTGCCGGAGGGCAAGGAATACCTTGCCAATTATGTCCGCCTCAACAGGCCCGACGCCGACCTGGGACCCATCGAGGCCCAGGTCGCGGCCGTCCGGGCCGCGGGAGCGGACGCCATCGTGGCCTGCCTCCACTGGAGCCTCGAGTTTGAGTCCTATCCGACGAGGAATGTCGTGGCCATGGGGCATAGGCTTGTCGAGCTCGGCATCGACCTGATCATCGGAAACCACCCCCACGGGATCCAGCCCATAGAAAGGCATTCCTATGTCGATCGAGCCACCGGCGAGGCCCGGGAGGGCCTCATCCTCTATGCCCTGGGGGACCTCATCACGGTGCGGGACGGCATCCTGCCCAATTCGCACCTGGGCCTCCTGGCCCGGGTGAGGATAGCCAAGGGCCGGAAGGGCGGCCGGGACCGCGCGCGGATCGCCGGTCTCGAGATCCTGCCCACCTATCTATTCCCCAGGATGCGGGGCAAGACCTGCGAGGATTTCCGCCTCCTCGACCTGCGCAGGCTCGCGGCCGAGCTGCGGGCCGGCCACAACCGCTTTGGCCTGAGCCGGTCCCAGGCGAGGGATGTGCCGCGCCTCGAGGCTCTCATGAGGCGGCTCTTGGCCCCGGCCCTGGCTGTCCCGGAGCAAGGGCCAAAAAAATAGCCCGAAGGGAAGACGGCATGCTAGAATTGAGCTATCGCAGGACCTGGCCCTGGGCCGGGTCGAGGAGCTTGCCATCGGCCTCAAGATCTGGAAGCCCCGGGAAGAGATCGACATAGTCCTCGGGGAGCAGGGCAGGACCTTCCTTGGGGTGACAGCCCTCATCGGGCCGGCCTACGCCCGTTTTGTCCTCAGGCTCGCCCGCATCGGAGTCAAAGGCGGGGATCGCCTGGTCGAGGAATACCGGCGGGCCGTCGCCGACGAGGGCCGCTTTATCATCGCCTATCGCCACCCGGGGGACTCCGATCCCCACCTGGTCTTCCACGTCCTCACGAACCTCCTCAGGGGAAAGGCCGAGGCGACCGCCGCCGATGGAAGGCCCGGGGCCTGGTATCCCTCGGGGAAGGAAGTCCAGCTCTGGGCCAGCCCCCTTGTGCTCTGGGCCCTCCGCAACGCCGGCATCGTGCCCGTCAAGCATGGCGGGGTGGACCGGGCCGTCCTTGACTACCTGGTCAGGGCCGTGGCCGAACGGCGCCGCCCCATGGCCATAGCCCCCGAGGGCATGGCGACCTTCCGGGCCTACGATGTTCCCGAGCTTGACCCCGGCACCACGAGGATCGCCCTATTGGCCTCGGAGCGGCTCGCGGCCTCGAGCTCGCCGATGCCCATCGATATTGTCCCCGTCGCCATCGAGTATAGCTATTCGCGGACCACGAAGCCGGCGCGGCTCGCCACCTTCCTTGGCCGCCTCGAGCGCCGCCTTGGCCTAGCCCCGCCTCCCTCGGGCGGCGAAAGCCTTCAGGACTTCCGCGGGCGCATCCTGGCCATCTGGGAAAGGCTCGTCACTGGGGCGGAGGCAAGCTATGCCCGCTGGGGCATCAAGCCCGCGGCCCCCGATGCCGGCCTAAGGGCCAGGACCCTGGCCCTCCTCGACGCGTCCATAGGCCGCCTCGAGGCCTATTACGGGGTGACGCCCGCCGCCAGCCTCAAGGCGAGGGCCCTCAATATCCGCGCCGAATCCCTGAAGCGGGTCTTCTATACCCGGCAGGAGCTCGCCGGCCAATCGGCCCACGAGCGCGCGGTGGCCCGGCGGGGGGCCGCCGAGGCCTTCTTCCTCGACAATGTCTACCAGGCCGCCGGCCTCGGGATCTTCCTCGATCCCGACTGCCTCGAGGGCAAACTATCCTTTGATCGCCTTGTCGAGGCCGCGCAAAACCTCCACGACTTCGCCAATCGCCTCGAAGGCCTTGGGATGCGGAAGCGCAGCCGCTACTTCCGCAAGGATGTCCTCGTCGTGGTCGGCCAGCCGATACGGGTCGAGCGCCAGGAGGGGGAGGGCCGGAGGGAAGCCTCTGACCGGCTCCAGGGCGAGCTTGTGGCCGGGTTCAGGGCCCTCCTGTAGGCGCTAGCCTAGAGGGCCCCCTCTCCCGGCCCGCCGGCCCTACTTCTTGGCGGGCTTTTCGATGCCCAGGAGATTGACCTCGAAGACGACCGTGCTGTTGGGGCCGATGGCCTCCCCGGCGCCCTCGGGTCCATAGGCGAGGGCCGAGGGGATGGTGAGCTTGTACTTGCTGCCCACATTCATGAGCTGGAGTCCCTCGGACCAGCCGGGAATGACCTGGGCCAGGGGGATGATGGCAGGCTCGCCCTTGTCGATGGAGGAGTCGAAGGTGCTGCCATCCACGAGCTTGCCTACATAGTCCACCTTGACCGTGTCTGTGGCCTTGGGCTGGGGGCCCGAGCCCTTCGTGATCACCTCGTACTGGAGGCCGCTGGCCGTCGTGACGACTCCGGCCTTCTTGCCGTTCTCCGCGAGGAACTTGACCTCTTCCTCCAGCTTGGCCTTGGCAAGCTTTTCCGAGGCCGCGGCCATGGCGGCCTGGACGGTCGCGGAGGCGGCCTCGAGGCTCACCTTGGGCTTGCCCGTGCCCATCGCGTCCTTCATGCCCGAGGCGAAGGCCTTGTAGTCGATGGTCACCCCGGTCGGCTTGAGGCTGTTGCCCATGAGGGCGCCAAAGGCGTAGCTCACCTCGGCGGTGCTGGCCGCAGGCGGGGTGGCGCCGTTCGCCAGGGGCTTCTTGGCCTGGCAGGAGAAAAGGAGGATGGCGATGGAGGCCACCACGAGGAGTTTCTTCATCCGTGCTTCCTTTGCGCGAAAAATTGGAAGCCTAGGATATGCCTTTCCCCGGGCCAGTGTCCACCGGCGGCGCCTAGGCCTTGGGCTGGTCGAAGTTGAGCATCCAGCGCAGGCCGTACTTGTCTGTCAGGTCCCCATAGAGGGAGCCCCAGAACTCGACCTTGAGCTCGGAGTTGACCTTGCCGCCCCGGGCAAGCTTGGGGAAGAGCTCGCGGATCTCCTTTTCCGAGGCGCAGTCGATCATCAGGTTGATCGCCGAACCCACCGTGACCTTGCCGCCCTGGATGTCGTCGGAGGCCATTAGGCCAAAGGCCTCGCCGGAGAGCTTGGCGTGCATGATAAGCCCATGCACCTGGGCGGGCACCTGGGCCGCCATCGGGGACTCTCCAACGGTCATGAGGGTGAGGGTTCCCCCGAGGCAATCCCGGTAGAATTCCATGGCTTCCCGGCAGTTGCTCTCGAAGCTCAGGTAGGGGACTAGGCTTTTCATGGCGCCTCCTTGTGGTCGAGCTACAAGTATAAGGCTTTTGCGCAGAGTTCAAGCTTGGACCGGAGAGAAAAAAAGAGAGCGCCGGGGCTGGCGCTCTCCATGAAAATCCTGTAACCCAGATGGCATAATAACCCAATACGCCGTTGCCGCCCATGGCGGGAGGCAGATATATGCCCTCCCCTGGCTGCTTGGCTATTTCTTCTTGAGCAGGGCGGCGAAGGGGTTGTAGGTATCGGAGTCGTCCCCCCCGCCCATGTACTTAGCGGTGGTCGCGTCCTCTTCGGCGCTCGCCGCGGGCTTGAGGGAGATCCTCCTCCTGTCCATGTCCACGCCGAGGACCTCCACGGACAGCTCCTGCCCAAGCTTTAGGCTC
The DNA here is from genome assembly GCA_029778945.1 of Spirochaetota bacterium. Classification (GTDB taxonomy): domain Bacteria; phylum Spirochaetota; class Spirochaetia; order Treponematales; family Rectinemataceae; genus JANYKC01. Next base: position 902 of record JAKPBN010000081.1, on the reverse strand, counting down.
AAGCCCCCCCTCGGGCCGTCCCCTGAGGCCTTGTTGAGCTCCGAATCATGCACGAGGCCGTCGATGCCGGGCTCGAGGGAGACAAAGGCGCCAAAGTCGGCCAGGCGCACGACCTTGCCCACATGCTTCGAGCCCAGGGGGTAGCGCTCGGTCGCCGAATCCCAGGGATCGGCGATAAGGCTCTTCATGCTGAGGCTGATGCGGTCCCTCTGCCAGTCGAGCTGGAGGATGGCGGCCTCTATCTCCTGGCCGACCTCCAGCACCGCATGGATGTCCTCCACGCGGGAGCGGCTGATCTCGGAGACGGGGAGGAGGGCCTGGAGGCCGCCTAGGTCGACAAAGGCCCCGTAGGACTGGATGGACGCTATCCTGCCCGTGATGACCATGCCCTCGTGGAGCTCCTGCTTGAGGGCCTCGAGGCGCTCCTGGCGGGCTTCCTCGTGGACAGCCCGGTTCGAGACGAGGATGCTCCGGCCACTATCCCCGAATTCCTTGATCTTGAAGGGGAGGAGCTTGCCGACGAACTCGGCGGGATTGTCTGAGCGCTTGTCCCCCATCATGGAGTAGGGGCAGAAGGCATGGAAGTCGCCGATCTTTATGTCGTAGCCACCCTTGTTCTCCTTTTCGACCAGGCCCTCCACCGGCATCTTTTCCCGGAAAGCCTGGACCAGCATCCTGGCCCCCGCCTCCTTGCCGCTGATCTTGGTGGTAAAGCGCATCTCCCCGTTCTCGGCCTTGAGAAAGAAGGCCCGGATCCTGTCCCCCACCTTGACGGCGAGCTTGCCTTCCTTGTCGACCAGTTCCTCCCGGTCGATTATGCCCTCGCTCTTGCCGGAGAGCTGCAGGAAGACTGAGTCCTTGGAGATCGAAACGACCTCGGTCTCTATCGACTGGCCGGGCTT
>JAKPBN010000299.1 GCA_029778945.1 Spirochaetota bacterium | reverse complement strand
TGGCAGGATCGGCTAACTCCCATTCCTCGATCATCGCAAGGTCCATGGAGATCCCCGCCGTCGTGGGCCTCGGGGAGGCTGGCAGGGCCCTGGAGGCCGGGACCACGGTGATCGTGGACGGCTCGGCGGGCTTTGTCATCTGCGGGCCCTCGGAGTCCGAGACCGGGGTCTATGCCCGCAAGCGCGAAGCCTGGCTGGCCGAGCGGGAGGAGGCCCGGCGCTTCGCCGGCCTTGCCACCCGCACGGCGGACGGCAAGGCCCTCGAGCTGGGGGCCAACATAGGCGGACCCGCCGAGGTCGAGGCCGCCCTGGCCGGCGGGGCCGAGGCCATCGGGCTCTTTCGCACGGAGTTCATGTTCATGGACCGGGCGGCCCCCCCCGGGGAGGAAGAGCAGTATGTGGCCTACCGCCACGTCCTGGAACGCATGGCCGGCCGGCCCGTGATCATCCGGACCCTCGACGCCGGCGGGGACAAGCCCATAGCGGGGCTCAAGGCCAAGACCGAGGAGAACCCCTTCCTGGGCCAGAGGGCCATCCGCTTCTGCCTGGCCCACGAGGACATCTTCCGCTCCCAGCTTAGGGCCCTCCTGCGGGCCAGCCCCCACGGCTCCTTGAGGATCATGATCCCCATGATAGCCGTCGTGGACGAGCTACGGGCCGCCAAGGCTATCCTCCTCGAGGAGGCCGCGGGGCTCAAGGCCTCGGGCTTTAGGCTCGGGAAGCTCCCCGAGCTGGGCATCATGATCGAGATCCCCGCCGCGGCCCTGGACGCCGAGCGCCTGGCCCGGGAGGCGGATTTCTTTAGCATTGGCACCAACGACCTCGTCCAGTACCTCATGGCCGCGGACCGGATGAACCCCGACGTGGCCTACCTCAACCGCCCCTTGCACCCCGCCGTCCTCCGCCTGATCGGCCAGGTCGCCGCCGCGGCCCACCGCCACGGCAAGCGGGTGGCGGTCTGCGGAGAGATGGCCGCCGACCCCCTGGCCCTGCCCATCCTGGCCGGCCTGGGCCTACACGAGCTGTCCCTGAGCCCGGCCCTCATCCCGGCGGCCCGGGCCCGGCTCTCCCGCCTTGACTCCGCTAGGATGGCCGCCCTGGCCGCCAAGGCCCTCGAGGCCGAGGGCGCCGAGGACGTCAAGCGCCTTGTCCGGGAAGAACTCGCATCAGGAGTAATACACCATGGTCTCTGAGCGCTATACCATCAACATTCCCACGGGCTTCCATACCCGGCCCGCCCGCCTCTTTGTCGACACCGCCACTGAAGTCTATCCGGGCTGCGAGGTCAAGGTGATGAAGGGCGAAAAGGTGATCAACGGCAAGTCCAGCATCAAGATGCTCACCCTGGGCGCCAAGTTCGGCGAGGAGGTTGTGGTCGAGGTGGACGGGGAAGGGGAGGCCGAGGCCCTCAAGGCCCTGGGGGAGATCCTCCTCACGATCTACAAGGAATGAGGCCGTGATCAGGACTGTCACCCTCAACCCTGCCCTGGACCGCAGCGTGAGCGTCCCGGGCCTGGCCCTGGACAGGGTCAACCGGGCCCTTGCGTCGAGGGTCGACCCCGGCGGCAAGGGCATCAATGTCTCCAAGGTGATCAAGGCCCTGGGGGGTAAGAGCCTGGCCCTGGGCTTCCTGGGCGGCCGGGCCGGGGACCTCCTCGCCCAGGGCCTCGACGACCTGGGGGTGGCGCACAACTTTATCCGGATAGCCGGGGAGACCCGGACCAACCTCAAGCTCGATGACCCTAAAAGCGGGACCCACACGGATATCAACGAGGCGGGGCCCAGCGCGGCCCCTGGCGACCTCGTCCGCCTCGAGGCCGCCCTCTTTGAGGGGGCAGGGCCCGGGGACGTCTTTGTCTTCTCGGGCTCGGCCCCGGCCGGAGTCGAGCCGGGGATCTACGG
>JAKPBN010000277.1 GCA_029778945.1 Spirochaetota bacterium | reverse complement strand
CATTGACACTAGCGCTTTCCTCAGGCCAATCAGGATACGATTCGGGTCGATTGGCTTATCGGGATAGCGGCCGACAAAAACAAATCTCTCTGGGCTCGAAAAGAGAATATAGTCCGCCTCGGACATCGTAAGCTTTTTTTTCTCGAGCGCGAGGAGGTTTTTTGCATCGAGAGCGAGGAGGGCGGATCGGACAGCCGGGAGGAGGGGGACTTCCCGCTCTTCCCCGGTTTTCGTTGACTTGAGTCCATCCTTGATGGAATAGCTATGCCTGACATATAGCCTATCATCGCCAATATCCTGGCGCTGGATGGCAAGGACCTCTCCAAGCCTGATGCCAGTAGTTGCGCTTGTAAGGTTTGCGACCCTGGCCCGATCATCGCTCCAGGTGGAAGAGAATAGCGCCTTGGCTTCAGCTGGATCGAGGATGCCGCGGCGGTTTTTTTTGCCTGAGAAGCTCCGGAGGCCTCGCGTCGGATCCATGGGTATTATTTCATTTGCGGCGGCCCAGCGCAGAGCCGTGGTGGCAGCGCTCAGGTCTTTGTTGATCGTAGCAGGGGCGAGGCCTTTAGCCTTGAGGGCAAGACCCACTGCGACGAGATGGGATCGCTTAACCTCTCCCAGGCTGAGGCCTGGAGGAATCAGCCTACCAATTTCTTTGGATCGCCCTGCCATATCCTGGCAGTGGCGCTTGGTTGCTCTCTGTCCATGGGCTAGCCTTTCGGCGATATAAGCGGAGGAATTGTATTCCCAAAACTTTATTAGCCATTCGTTGAAGAGCTCGGAGGACGGCCCTTTCTTTACAGTCCGCGCCTCCAGGTCGACAAGGCCTCGAGTGGTGAGCTCGCGGACTATTCGGGTCGCATCCGCGGCGCTCAAGGGGGCTTTCCGGACAAGCCTCAGTATCTCGTCGATAGAGGCAGTGTCCGCCACACTTCGGCGCGCGTTACCAGGCGCAGGAAGGCCGTGGAGGGCCCAGTCATTCGCGATGATGACCGCCTGGTCTCTGTCGCGGGATCCCGTCGACCTGGACGCAATGCGCGCTCCAGTCTTCGGATCCAGGATTTCGGCGCAGAAAATCCCCGTCGCCCGCTCATAGACATAAAAAAGCCGGCCCATGTCCGCCCCCGTTTCCAGCGGTGTTCCCGCTAGTGGTAAGGATAGGACCGTGCCGGTTTTCCGGTAACGGTGTTAATTGCTTCTGCAGTAAAAGCCGAGGCCGGGAATCGAACCCGGTACCTGCGCATTACGAGTGCGCCGCTCTGCCAAGTGAGCTACCTCGGCGGGTAGCCCTCGGACTATATCAAAAGGCCCGACTGGAAATCAAGGGGAGGGGAGGGCGCTTTGGGGCCGGGGAGGGCCTACTTCTTGCGGCGGGTGCTCACAAAGCGGGAAAAGTCGCTGATGTTGCGGACCACGATCTTGTCCGGGAAGAGCTCGACCCGGCGCTGGTTGGCAAAGTGGCCCAGGATGGTCTGGACCTCGGCTGAGGACATGCCGGCCCAATGGGCCACGTCCTCGATGGTGACCTTGAACTCCCGGCGCTCCCCGTCCTGCTCCTGCTGGCCCGTGGGGGCCGCGCCGGTCTCGGCGAGCATGAGGAAGACGTCGGCGACCTTGGCCTGGGGCTCCTCGAGGGTGAGGATCATAAAGCGGCGCTTCTGGTCCCAGATGCGCTTGGTAAAGAGCTTGAGGAGGCGGAGGGCGCTCTGGGGATTGCCCATCATGAGGACCTCGAAGTTGGCCCGGTTGAACTCGAGGACCTTGACCGTGTCGATCGTGATGGCCGTGGCCGAGCGGGGGGTGCCCTCGAGGATAGCCATCTCGCCAAAGATCTCCGGGGGCTGGAGGATGTCGATGGTCTTCTCGATGTCGCCCACGATCTTGGAGATCTTTACCCGGCCGGACTGGATGAGGTAGAAGGAGTCCCCGGGCTCGTATTCGGAAAAGATGATCTCCCCCGGCTCATAGGTCCGGGCAAAGCGGGTAAAGGTGGAAAGATCAGCCACGGCTGGCCTCCTCGAGGATGCGGAGGGATTTCTTCGCCTTGAGCCTCACCGAGGCATCCTCGTCGGTCTCCATCGCGATGATCTTCTTGTAGAAGCCCTTGGCCCGGTCGACCTCGCCCTTCTTCTCATAGGCCTGGCCAAGCCAGAAGAGGCTGTCTATGAGGTCGGGGCTCTTGGGATAGGTCTGGACAAACTGGGTCAGGTGGCGGATGGTGGCGTCGTACTGGGCGAGCATAAACAGGGAGCGGCCCATGTCATAATAGGCCTTGGCTTGGTATTCCGGGTCCCCTCCGGCCTCCACAAGCTTCTTGAAGGCCATGAGGGCATCCTTGTACTTGCCCTGGCTGAAGAGGGAGACCCCGTCGTAGTAGGCCTTGGCCGTCCCGCTGAGCTCCTCGGGCCCGGCGCTGGCCTGGCTCGGGGCGCCACCGGCGCCACCGGCGGCCTCGGCCTTGGGACTGGCCCCGGGCCCGGCTCCGGCCCGGGCGGTTTCCGTGATGAGGGGGGCGGGGCCCTTGCCGTCCCCGTACTTGGCGCAGGCGCCCTCGGCCACCTCGAGGTAGCGGGAGGCCTGCTCGGCAAGGCGGCCGGCGGGATAATAGGTCAGGTAGCGGCCAAACACGTACTTGGCCGAGCCATACTGGCGGTTTTTCAGGTAGTAGACCCCGGCGTCAAAAAGCCCGGCCTCGGGGCTGGCGGCCTCGGACTTCTCCAGGAGGTTGTCGACCTGCTTGTGGACCCTCCGGAGCTGGTTGGAGAAGACCTTGAGCATCTTCATGATGATGCGGGTGTTGGCCTGGGCAAAGACCTCGAATTCCGGGACGGAGAACTGGAGGACCTGGGCGTCGGCGAGGACGAGGGCGTTCTCCTCCCGGGGGTATTTGCCCAGGGCGCTCTTTACGCCAAAGAACTCGCCCTTTTCGATGATCTCGTGGACTTCCTTGCCGTTCTCTATGTCCGTGTAGTTGAGGCTTACGGTCCCGTTCTGGAGGATGAATATCTTGTCGCTCAGGTCACCCTGGAAATAAATGACCGAGTTGGCCCGGTAGACTCCCGCCTTCGGCATCCGCGATCTCCCTAGATACGTCCTGCGCCCTGGCCCTCGGGCCCGGCGCCGCGTCGACTTGGATGAACTGGCCGCCAGGAGGGCGGCACGCGCAATCCCCGGAAAGGGCCGCAGCCCAGGTCCCGGGGGAAGCCAGGTCTAGACATCGAAGGGGAGGTAGTCGAGCTTCTTGGGGAAGCCCACGGCCTTCCTCACGCCCCGGTAGAGGTCCCCGGGATTCCCAAGCACAAAATAGGCCCTGCCTCCCATGCGAATTCGACTATAGCTCTTTTCCGTCGAGGGGGAAAGATCCTTGGGCAAAAGATCCCCGTAGACAGCCTCGAGGCCCAGGACGGGGATCCCTCCGATCACAAGGAGCTCGAGGTCTTCCGGGACGGCCTGGGCCAGGTTCTCGTAGGCGTCCTCCTGCCTGCGGCGGAAGATCGAGATGTCCGCCAGCTTGCCCGGCTCGAGGCTACCGGTCTTGGCGAGGATGCGGAAGGCCTTGGCGGCGTTCCGGGTGACCATCTCGAAAAGGGTCTTGGCCGGAAGCTCCTCGCCATAGAACTGGCGGTAGGTTTCCCGGGCGAATTTCATCTCCGAGAGGGTGTTGACCGAGCCCGTGTGGGTCGAGTCCGTGCCGAGGGCCACGTTGACCCCCGCCGCCAGGAGCTTGCGGATCTTGCAGGTGGTGTTGAACATGAGCATGTTCGAGGCCGGGCACCAGGAGACGCTCGCCCCGGCCTTCTTGACTTTCTTTATGTCCTCGTCCGAAAAGCCTATGCAATGGATGAGGAGGTCGTGCTCGGTGAGGCAGGCGGCGCGCTCCAGGATGCCCACCCCGTCCTGGGCCTCGGCGTCAAAGCCTTCCTCCAGGTGGGTGATAAAGGGCCAGTCGCGCTCAACCGCCCATTTATGCTCGATTTCCATCCCGTCCCCCCACTTGAGGTCGTAGGAGGAGCATTCGTGGGCCAGGCAGTATTCCCGGATGACCCTGACCGGGAGGCGGTCGATAAAGGGCTCGTTGAACTTGTGGGGGAAATGGTCGTTGACCGTGGCGACCCCGGAAAAGAGGTTCTTGTAGGCCGAAAGGAAATACAGGGTCTCCACCGAGAGGTTTGACCTCTCGTCGTAGACTCCCGAGGATTTCAGGTCATTGTCCCAGGGCAGCCAGTTCTCGTAGAAAGCGTCGCCCTTAGGGCCCACCCGGGGGAGGTAATTGCCCCGCATATGGTCATGGGAGTTGATCAGGGCGGGGTAGACGACAGAATCCGGTCCGACCCTGATCTCCCTCCCGGCCTTGGCTCCCGGCTCGGCTATCTTGTCACCGTTCACGACGAGTATGGAGGAGGCGCGCACGGCGCTGGGGGTTACAATAGTGGTGCCAGTCAATGCGTATGAGTCCACGGTTGCCCATCCTTGGCTAAAGGGAAAGAGTGCCTTCTCCCTATTTTCGGCGAGTTCTTCCGAAAAAAACAGGGTCATTCGGTGCATAGCCGCAGGGCCAGAGCCGCGGAGCCGGCCAATCCGGCCTCTCCCCCAAGGCTGGGCCGGGCCACAAAGCCCTCCAGGCGGCCCGGACTGGCCATGGCGGGGATATAGCCGGCCAGCTCCTGGCCCACGAGGAGGGAAACCTTTTCCGCGAGGCCCGGCCGGAGGCCTACCCCCCCGCCAAGGAGGATGAGCTCCGGGGAGGCTACGAGGGCATAGGTCGCAAAGGCCCGGGCCAGGATCCTGGCCTCCAGGTCCCAGGCGGGGTGCTCGGGGGGGAGGTCCTCGGCCTTGGCCCCCCAGCGTCCGGCTATGGCCGGTCCCGAGGCCAGGCCCTCGAGGCAGTCCCCGTGGAAGGGGCAGACCCCGGGAAAGGGGTCGTCCTCGAAGCGCTTGGGCTTGATATGGCCCAGTTCGGGGTGGGAAAGGCCATGGACCAGCTTGCCCCCGGAGAAGAGGCCGCCTCCCACGCCGGTGCCCACAGTGATGTAGATAAAGTCCTGGAGGCCCTTGGCCCTGCCCCAGAGGTATTCCCCGTAGGCCGCCGCGTTGACGTCGGTGTCAAAGGCCACCGGAAGGGCCAGGCGGCGCCGGAAATAGCCCGCCAGGTCGGTGTTTTGCCAACCCGGCTTGGGGGTGGCGGTGATATGGCCCCAGCCCGGGCTCGAGGGCTTCAGGTCGACGGGGCCAAAGGATCCTATGCCGAGGGCCTCGGGCTTGCCATAGGTCCTGGCCATGGCCTCGAGATAGTCCGCCGAGGCCGCGAGGGTCTCCTCGGGGCTTGTCGTGGGGATGAAGGTCTTGGATAGGAGGGCGGGCAGCCCGTCCCCCCCGGTGCGGTAGACCCCCAGGACAAACTTGGTGCCCCCGGCCTCAATCGCTGCGATAATCATGGGGCCTTCCCCTCTCCGCCAGCCGGAGTGGCCTCCGGCTGGGGCCGGAGCAGGTGGCGGGCATAGATAAAGTAGTCGTCGCCCTTCCCATAGAAGTCGACGATATGGCCGATCAGGGAGTAGCCGGCTCCGGGCAGGAGGCCCGGCCCCAGCCCCCCGATTTTTCGGCTCGAGGTCTCGAAGCGGAGTATGGAGGAAGAAGAGGCCTCAAGGCAATGATCCTCGAGGAGCTGGATGAGCCTGGCGCCAATGCCCTTGTCCCGGTAGCTGGGATCCACGCACAGTGCCGTCACATCCCAGGTATAGTCTGTGTTGGCCGTCCTGACGAGGAGGGCAAAGCCGGCGAGAATCTTGCCATCCCTGACCTCTACCAGGGAACAGGACCCCGACTGGCCGCCGGAGCTGGCGAGGAGGGATTCCTTGAGGATGTCCAGCTCGATGTCGAGGAAGGCGTCCATGTCCCGGGCCAGGCCTTCGTACTCGGCGATATCCATCATTTTTCGATCCTTGGGCGGGGCTTCCTAAAGCCGGGCCCCGGGAATGTCCCGGGGCCCGTGGTCGTTACCCTTGGCGCTTAGGCTTACTTGACGTTGATGCCCATGTAGGGCTCGAAGCTGTAGGACCTGCCGGGCTGGGCGTCAAAGACGAGCTCCACGGCCATGCCACCAGAGGTGACGCGGATCACGTGGCGTCCGGCTCCGACCTGGCCCGAGGGCCCGCGCTGGAGGTTGCCGTCGAGGTAGACCTGGATCTGGCTCCAATGGCCTCCCTTCATGTCCTTGTTGACCATGTTGTCCGGGACATTGATCTGCCAGGAGGACATCACGCCCACCAGCACCGCGTTGACCTGGGTGGGGCCGCTGACGACCACGCTCTGGTTGTAGTCCCCGTAGCCCGGGGCCCGAACGGTGACATTGTAGGATCCAGGGATGACGTTGAGGCTAAAGGGGACATTGCCGACCCGGGAGCCGTTGAGGAAGACCTCGGCGCCCTGGACATTGGCGTTGACCGAGAGCCCGACCTGGTTGGGCTGGAGGTTGGCGTTGATCTGGGTCGCGCCGTTGACCACGATGGACTGGTTATAGTCCGCGTAGCCCGGGGCCCGGACCGTCAGGTTGTAGGAGCCGGGGACGACATTGAGGTTGAGGGGGGTGCGGCCGGCGAGGCTGCCATTGAGGTAGACCTCGGCGCCCATCACGTTGGCGTTGACCGAGAGGCCGACCTGGATGGCCTGGAGGTTGGCGTTGATCTGGGTGGGCCCGTTGACGATGATGGACTGGTTAAAGTCCGCATAGCCCGGGGCCCGGACAGTTACGTTATACGAGCCCTGGGGCACCTGGGTGTTGAAGGGGATGCGCCCCACCGAGGAGCCATTTAGCAATACCTCGGCGCCCGGGACATTGCCGTTGACCGAAAGGCCCAGGTTGACCGGGGGCGGGGGCGGGGCGGGCTGGTTCGAGACCAGGTTGATGTTGAGCTGGGTGCTGGAGCTGAGAACGACGGTCTGGTTGTAGTCCTGGTAGCCCGACCTTCGGACGCTCACCTTGTAGGTTCCCGGGGTGTACTGGCCCGAATAGGGCGTGAGTCCCATCATCGAGCCATTGACAAAGACGCTGGCCGAGGGCGGGTTGGAGGTCACGCTGAGGGTCGGCTTGCCCGAGGTGGCGGGCGGGGGTGCCGGGGTGGGGGCCGGGGCCGGGGGCTGGCCTATCGCTATAAGATTTGCCTGGACGATAGCGCCCGAGGGGCCGAGGTTAACCGTCGTGTTAAAGTCTTGGTAGCCGGGCTTGCTCACCTTGATCTGGTAGGTCCTCTGAGGGAGGGATAGGGTTAGGCCAGGGGCGGCATTGCCGAATAATCGCCCATCCACATAGACCTGGGCACCAGAGACGTTGGATTGGATGACCAAGTTAGCCTTAGCCTGGGCCATTCCCGCCCCGGTAAAGATGAGGAGGAAGGCCAGGAGGGCGAAGATGATTCGGGTGGGTTTCATGTTTCTCCTTTTATTCCCAGGGGAAGGGCCTTGGACTGCCCATTCCGGGGACGTACATAATATAGCTCGGCTTTTCCCTATCTGCAAAGACCAGCCCCATCCCCTTGTTTTTTTCCCCCCCTGGGATATAGTGGAGATACGATTCGTTGGCCCCTCAGGCCACAGGAGGACTTATGAAGAGGAAACTTCTTGCGGTGCTTCTTCTCACCGCTCTCGTTGTTGGTGGGGCTTCCGCCCAGCTTATGTTCGGAGTCTCCGGGGCCATTCCGACTTCCGAGAACCTCAAAGTCAAGGATGTAGTCGCCCAGTTCAAGGATGGGAATGGGATCTTCTACGGCGCCTTTGCGGAGTTGGCCTTTCGCAAGCTGGGCTTCGGCGTCTCCATCAACACCATGACCTATCCCGATCCTTATTATGCCATGAACTGGCAGATCATGGACGGGGATTTCTACCTGTCCTACCACATCATCAAGGCCAGGGCCTTCCTCGATCCCTTTGCCGAGCTTGGCTTGGGTATGATGGCTACTTCCAATGACGCGACCTATTCAGGCTCATATTCTGGTTATTCCAGCACTGCGACCTTCGCGGATGCTTCTTATTACTGGTATGCTGCCGCTGGCCTTGGGGTCAATCTTGGCATCGTTGGTGTTTTCGCCAAGTTCGCTTGGAACTTTACGGTTAAGGAGCCTGTAACCTATACAGACGCCCTTGGAGTCGAGCAGAATTATCCTGTATTTGGTTCTGCCCTGATGTGGGGTGGTATACCTGACTATCGCATCACGGCGGGCGTAAAGCTCATCCTCTAGTCCGCAAAGCTCTTGAAACCAAGGCCCCGGCTCAGTCCGGGGCCTTTTTTTGCCCAAACTGTTATGGTCCGAATTTTAAATAAAGAATCGTGTTATGGAAGCCTCATTTTCCTTGACGGACCTCGGAAAGCTGGGCTAAATGAAGCTCGTGCAGGGCAGTCTAGCCGCCGTCCTAAGCGAGGCAATTCCTTTTGAGGAGTTGGCTTGCTTAGGACGGCGGGGGACTTCGATTTTCCGTTTCAAGGCCCGGAACCTAAGGCGACCAGCGTGCTTATATAGGTGCGCGCGCACATGGCTACCGACAAGCCTTTGGCCCCTGCACGGGAGGTCATCATGGCTCTTGGTAATAAGTACGGGACCCACCGGGTCATCGAGCCCGTGGGCGCCATGCCCCAGACGGCGCAGAAGATCAACAACGACATGGCCGTCATCTACGACAACGAGATCCTCGTCGACGTGATCGCCCTCAACATCGACTCCGCCTCCTTTACCCAGATCGAGGACGAGGCCAAGGGCGACATCGAGAAGATCAAGGCCACAATCATGGGCATTGTGGCCAGCCGGGGCAAGCAGCAGAACCCCGTGACCGGCTCGGGCGGCATGCTCATCGGCAAGGTCGCCAAGATCGGCTCGGCTCTCAAGGACCGGGACCTCAAGGTCGGGGACAAGATCGCCTCCCTCGTCTCCCTCTCCCTCACCCCCCTCAAGATCAGCAAGATCCTCAAGGTCCATCCAGAGATCGACCGTGTCGAGGTCGAGGCCCAGGCCATCCTCTTCGAGTCCGGCATCTACGCCAAGCTCCCCAAGGACATGGATGAGGGCCTCGCCCTGGCCGCCCTCGACGTGGCCGGCGCCCCCGCCCAGACCGCCAAGCTCGTCAAGCCCGGCGACTCCGTCCTTATTCTGGGCGCCGGCGGCAAGTCCGGCCTCATGTGCTGCTACGAGGCTATGAAGCGGGTCGGGCCCACCGGCCGGGTGATCGCCGTGATCCACTCCGAGCGCTCCCGCAAGGTCATTTCCGACCTCAAGATCGCCCACGACATCATCCAGGCCGACGCCACCAAGCCCCTCGACGTCCTCGAGGCCACCCTGAAGGCCAACGGCGGCAAGGAAGTGGACATCTGCATCAACTGCGTCAACATCCAGGGCACGGAGATGTCCTCCATCCTCCCGGTCCGGGACGACGGCATTGTCTACTTCTTCTCCATGGCCACGAGCTTTACCCGGGCCGCCCTGGGCGCCGAGGGCATCGGCAAGGACGTGCAGATGATCATCGGCAACGGCTATACCAAGGACCATGCGGAGATCACCCTCTGGGAGCTCCGGGAGAACGCCCAGCTGAGGAAGGTCTTCGAGGAGCTCTACGTAAAGTAAGAGAATGTGCCACAGAGGCACAGAGGCACAGAGAAGAAATGGAGGATCAGGAAGATCCGGTCAAGGTTTTTTTGCACAAGGAGCTGACGGAGACAATAATCCGCTGCGCCATTACCGTGCATACCGAACTCGGGCCGGGTCTTCTTGAGGCCCTCTATGAAGAGGCCTTAAGTTTTGAGCTTCAGGAAGCCGGTCTTCTGTTTCAGCGGCAAGTGGAGATGCCCGTATACTACAAGGGCATTCCGCTCAATGGTTGCTATAGGGCAGACCTTGTCGTCGAAAACAGCGTTGTTGTTGAGTTGAAGTCGGTCACCCAATCTAGCCCGGTATTCGAAGCCCAGCTCCTGACCTACATGAGGCTTGGGGGCTGGCGGGTGGGGCTCCTGATAAATTTCGGGATGGAAACCCTCAGGCGGGGACTTACACGGCTGGCTTTTTGATTCTCTCTTTCCTCTCTGTGTCTCTGTGCCTCTGTGGCTTACTCTTTAGGAGGTAACATGGACGGCAAGATCGTAATAACCTGCGCCTGCACGGGCGCCGAGACCACCAAGGCCCAGAACCCCGCCCTCCCCGTGACCGTGGAGGAGGTGGTGAGTGCCGCCGTGGAGGCCCGGGAGGCCGGCGCGGCCATCCTCCACCTCCACGTGCGCAATGACGACGGGAGCCCCACGGCCAGCCCGGAGCGCTTCCGGGAGGTCATCGAGGCGGTCCGGCGCAAGACCGACATCATCATCGAGATCACGACGGGCGGCGCGGTGGGCGACACCGCCGAGGAGAGGCTCAGGCCCGTGGTCCTCCTCGAGCCCGAGATGGCCAGCCTGGACTGCGGGACGGTCAACTTCGGGGACGAGTACATAGTCAACGACCTGCCCACGATGCGCGCCTTTGCCCGGGAGTTCAAGGCCCGGAAGGTCAGGGCCACCCTCGAGTGCTTTGACCTCGGGCATGTCTATGCGAGCCACATCCTCGTCAAGGAGGGCCTCATCGAGGCGCCCTACCACTATGGCCTCGTGCTGAACGTCCCGGCGGCCCTGCCCTGGAGCGTCGCCAACCTCGAGGCCATGTGCCAGGCCCTCCCCGCGGGCGCCGACTACACCGTGATGGGCATCGGCCGGGCCTCCCTGCCCTCCCAGTACGCCGCCATAGCACGGGGCGGCTTTATCCGGGTCGGCTTCGAGGACAATGTCTTCTATTCCAAGGGGGTCCTCGCGGCCTCCAACGCCCAGCTTGTGGAGCGGGCCGCCAGGCTCGCCCACGAGGCTAGTCTCAAGCCCGCCACCCCCGACGAGGTGCGCAAGCACCTCAAGCTCCGCAGCTGATATCGCACGCCAAGCAGATATATGATTTCACCACGGAGGCACAGAGGACACGGAGAAAGAGGCGTAAAAAATGGTCGAAGAATGGATTTTGAGAGAAAGAATAGACTCCTTATAATTCTCAATTAGTCCTATTTTATTGATGTGCGCCTCTCTACTCCGTGATCTCCGTGTCTCCGTGGTGAATGAATAAGGAGTTCCTATGCATGAGTATCCGAGTTTCGACTATAGGCGCATCCCCCTCTACAAGGACGTCAGCCCCGAGGACTGGAACGACTGGCATTGGCAGATGCGCAACGACATCAAGGACGTGGAGACCCTGGCCAAGGTCCTGCCCCTTTCGGCCAAGGACGAGGATGACATCCGGGAGGTCCTCAAGCGCTTCCGGATGGCCATCACCCCCTACTACGCCTCCCTCATCGATCCGGCCAACCCGGGCTGCCCCGTCCGCCTCCAGGCAGTGCCTCGCCTGCCCGAGGCCCATGACGAGGACTGCGACCTCGACGATCCCCTCCATGAGGACGCCGACTCCCCCGTCCCGGGCCTGACCCACCGCTACCCCGACCGGGCCCTCCTCCTCGTGACCCACATCTGCTCCATGAATTGCCGCCACTGCACGAGGCGCCGCCTCGTCGGAGAAGACGACAACACCATGAACGAGGAGAACATCGACCGGGCCATCGAGTACATCAAGAACACGCCGGTGATCCGGGACATCATCATCTCCGGCGGCGACCCCCTCATCCTCTCGGACGACAAGCTCGAGTCCATCATCAAGCGGATCCGGGCCATACCCCACATCGAGATCATCCGCATCGGGACCAGGACCCCCGTGGTCATGCCCATGCGCATCACGGACAACCTGGTGAACATGCTGAGGAAGTACCAGCCCCTCTACGTGAACACCCACTTCAACCATCCCAAGGAGATCACGGCCGAGGCCAAGGAGGCCTGCCGCAAGCTCGCGGACGCCGGCATCCCCCTGGGGAACCAGTCCGTGCTGCTGCGGGACGTGAACGACTGCCCCGTTCTCATGAAGAAGCTCCTCCAGAAGCTCCTCTCGATCCGGGTCCGCCCCTACTACATCTACCAGTGCGACCTCTCCCGGGGGATCTCCCACTTCCGGACCACGGTGTCCAAGGGCATCGAGATCATGGAAAACCTCCGGGGCCACACCTCGGGCCTCGCGATCCCGACCTTTGTGATCGACGCCCCCGGGGGCGGCGGCAAGACCCCCGCCATGCCCAACTACATCATCACCTCCAACGAGAAGCGGGTGGTCCTTCGCAATTATGAGGGTGTCATCACCACCTACGACGAGCCCTCCTCCTATGTGGAGAACTGCGGCAAGTGCAGGATCTGCTATGACGAGCCCCAACTCAACGCCACCTGCGGTGTGGCCAGGCTCCTCTCCGGCGAGGAGAGGATGCTCGAGCCCAAGGGCCTCGTGCGGGGGGCCCGCCTCATGTCGGCGGACGGCAAGTGCAGCCCCAAGGGCCTCGTGCGCGGCGCGCGCATGCGCCACGAGGACAAGTAGGGCCGGGGGCCCGGCCATGGTCCTCGAGGCCAGGGACTTCCGGGGTCGGGTGACCTTCATCACCGGCCCCGGGAAGGCCTGCGGAAAGACCAC
>JAKPBN010000416.1 GCA_029778945.1 Spirochaetota bacterium | reverse complement strand
AGAAAAGGGGCTGGTGAGGGGCTGGGGACTCGGCCCCGCCGGCCGAGCCGGCCCCGCGGGCCGAGCCGGCCTCCCCGGCCTTGGCCAGGGCATCCCGGGACCTTGCCTGGACCTTGGCCCAGAGGGGGATGGCCAGGACGAGGAGAAGCACCAGGCCCAGCTGGAGGATGGCGATGGAGAGGTAGCCCGAGCGCCAGCTCGTGCCCCGCCGCAGGAGGGCCGATAGGACGAGGGGTCCCGTCAGTGCCCCGAGGCCCCAGAAGCTGTGGAGCCAGCTCATGTGGCGGGACTCATACTGCTGGGCCACAAAGGCGTTGAGCCCCGAGTCCACGGCTCCGGCGCCCAGGCCCAGGGGTATGGCCGCCAGGAGGAGGAACCAAAAGGAAGGGCTCAGGGAAAAGCCCAGGAGGGCGAGGGCCGTGAGGCCGACGCTCGCCGCGGTGACCCGGCCCGTGCCAAAGCGCCGGAGGACCCGGCTGGAGAAGACGCTCGACAGGATTGTGCCCCCGGAGATGGTCATCGAGGCAAGGCCGGCAAAGCCATAGGGCACGGCGAACTCGGCCTGCATCACGGGCCAGCCTGCGCCCAGGAGGGCATCGGGCAGGCCCAGGCTGATAAAGGCGACGTAGATCAGGGTGAGGAGGAGGGTAGCCATGGCCTAGCCTTTCGTGGGTCCTGGTGGGGATGGGTTTTCAAGGAGCTCGAGGGTCAAAGAGGAGAGGCCGGACGCAAGGTCGCCGGAAAAGTCTGAGGACAGGGAAAGGGTGGGGACGAGGGCCGGGGGGAGGAGGCCGGCGCATTGGGCCTCGATATCCCCGAGCTGGCGGGAGTCGAGGAACTCCCCCATCAGGACGACCTTGTCAGGATTGAGGACCGCCGCGATAGCCGCCACCGTTCGCGCCAGTATTTGGCTTCCCCGGTCAGGGCCCGAATAGAGGCCCGGGTCGGCCCAGTCGATCCCGAGGGGGAGGTGGGCGATCTCGCCGGCCCAGCCCCGGCCGCCCCGGTGCAAGGCTCCTCCCACGATGATCCCCGCCCCCGGGGGATGGCTCTGGGGGAAATAGAGGTAGGCGAGGCTCTCCCCCCGGGACCTGGGCTGGGCCTGGCAATACCCAAGGGCCGCCGCATTCACGTCGTTCTCAAAGAGGACGGGTAGGCCATAGCGGTCCCGGAACAGGTCCACGAGGGAAAGGCCGACCAGGGCAGGATAGTCCAGGTCCGTGATCCTGCCCTGGGTCGCGACGCCCGGAAGGCCAAGGCCCAAGGCCCGGATCAGAGGATCCCGGGCAAGCATGCGGTCGAGGGGGGCTTCCAGGCCCGGAAGGCTTGGGGGGGAGAGGGCCAGGTCCTCGGAGGCAAGGGTCCGGCCATAGAGGTCGAGGGCCCTGAGATAGGCTCTGTCCCCGCCGCCCTCTTCCCGGGTAAAGAGCACAAGAATATGGGCATAGTCGGCGTTAAAGCGATAGAGCTGGGAGGGGCGGCCACCTTGGGAGGGGACCAGGGAAACCTCCCTGGCCTCGCCCCGGGCACAGAGCTTTTCGAGGGCCCCGGCCACGGTGACCGTGGATAGGCCCGTGGCCAGGGCCAATTGCTGGCGGGTAGCCTCGACGAGTTGCTTTAGGCTGCGGCGGACTAGAGCTATGTTGTGTCCCCCCATGCTCAGGGGATCCAGGGGCGAGTCCATGGAACCTCACTTAGCAAGGATCTTAATTAAAGCTCTTTACTAAGTCAAGGCCGCGCAGCATTGCCCCTTGGTCCGGGGAACCGGACGCTTTGACCCTAGGGACCGGGCGGGGTATAGTCCAAGGGTAGTCCGGGGCCGCCCAAGGCGAGGGACAAAGGGGAGACCATGGGTACATTGGACAAGGGCTGGTGCCTCGTGCTGTCCGGAGGCGGGGCCAAGGGCGTCTATCACATAGGCGTCTGGCGGGCGCTTAAGGAGCTCGGGATCAAGGTCGACGCCTTTGTGGGAGCCTCGATCGGCGCCATCGTGGCGGGCTTCCTGGCCCAGGGAGCCGACGAGGCCCTCGAGGACCTGGGGGCCTCCATAAGCCTGGACTCCATCCTCAAGCTCCCCAAGGACCTCATGGAGGACGGGGAGCTCAGGCTCGACCGGGAAGCCATCCAGGCGGCCTGGGAACTCTTCCAATCCATCCAGGCCAACCGCGGCCTCGACACAAGTCCCTTGAGGAAGCTCCTCCTCGACAACCTCAACGAGGAGGTGATGCGGGGCTCCGAGAGGAAACTCGGCATAGTCACGGTCAACATGTCCGATCGCCAGCCCCAGGAGCTGTGGCTTGAGGACATGGAGGCCGGAACCCTGGTCGACTACCTCATGGCCAGCGCGGCCTTCCCGGGCTTTGAGCAACCGATCATCGGGGGCAAGAAATTCCTCGACGGGGGGATCCATGACAACATCCCCTATGCCATGGCCCGGCGCCGGGGCCTTCGCCGCATCATCATCTCCGATGTCTCGGGCATAGGCAGGAACCGCAGGCCCCAGATCGAGGGCAGCCTCACCGCCTACATCAAGAACTCCATCGACATGGGAGGGGTCCTGGACTTTGACCGGGGCTTCCTCGACGATTACACCCTCCTAGGCTACCTCGACACGATGCGCGCCTTTGGCCGCCTGGGGGGGCACTGCTATTTCGTGGAGGAGGACGACGAGGCCGAGGAGGGCTTTGCCTCCCGGTCCGCATCCTGGCCGGCCCCGGATTTCCCCGGGGACCTGGGCAAGGACGGAAGGAAGCTCCTAGGCTACCTGGAATGCGCGGCCAGGATCCTCGACATACCCCGGGTCAGGGCCTATGGCTACGACGACCTGGAGCTGGCCATCGCCGAGAGGCGGGTCCTGGAGGACAAGCGCATCGAGGAGATCCTAAGCAAGGGCGATGAGACCCGGACCCGGATCATCCCGGCCCTGAAAGAGGCGGTGGCGAACCGGAGCTTCGATTCCTGCCCCTACCACTACCTGCGCCTCGTGGAGGAACTCCTCCCCAATCACGCCAGGACCCTCCTGGAGCGGGCCCTCGTGGGCATCTGGCCCGAGCTGCCCCCAGGCCTCACCTGGCTCAGGACTCCCCGGCCCTAGAGCCGCCTGACGGCCGGATCCTGGCCCAGGAAAAGCTCCCGGGCCAGGCCAAGGGCCCTGGCCGCGGCATCCCCCAGGCCTCCCTCGCGATAGCCGATGCCCAGGACGAGGGGCTCCTCGAGGCTGATGGCCTCAAAGCCGGTCGCCCGGGCGTCCCGGATGGCCACATCGGGAACGATGGACCAGCCCAGGCCCGAGGCCACCAGGCGCACGATGGAATGGGACTCGTCACATTCGAGGATGCGGGGGGGAGTGATCCCGTAGTCCGCGAGGACCGTGGCCAGGCGGTCGGCCAGGCCGGGGGCCGAGCTTCGGGAAAGGGCGACAAAGGGCTTGTCCGCGAGCTCGGCCATGGCCTCCCGGGCCGCCTTGGCATGGCAGAGGCCCGAGGGAAAGATAATGCAAAGGCCTTCCTCTGCCAGGGCCTCAAACACGAGGCCATGGCCACCGCCCCAGGCACGCATAAAGCCCAGGTCTATCTCCCCGTTCTCCAGGGCCAGGCATTGCTGCTCCGTGGACAATACCCGGATCGAGAGCTGGAGACCGGGCTCCCGCTCGGAGACAAGGCGGAACCAGGGCGGCAGGAGATGGTTGAGGAGGATGCTCACACAGCCCAGGCGCAGAGTCCTGTCCTCCGAGTTGCCCAGGGCCCGGGCGGTGCGGCAGATGCCCTCGGCGGTGGAAAGGAGCTTGCGGGTCTCCGCGAAGAGATAGGCCCCCGCCGGGGTTAGGCTCGTCCCCTGGGGGCTGCGGACAAAGAGGGCCGTACCCACCTCGGCCTCGAATTCCCGGATCTGCCTGGAGAGGGGGGGCTGGGATATGTGGAGGGCTTGGGCGGCCTTTACGAAACTGAGGTGCTCTGCGACGGCGGCAAAGTAGCGGAAATGGCGGAGCTCCATACCCATAAGGTAACAGGCCTAAGGGGGAGACACAAGCGTTTTTAGGCTGCCCCTTCCCCGGCTCCAAGGCCGGAGCCAAAGAAATCGGAGAGCCCCGGAGGCAAGACCGCCAGAAGGCCCGGGGGAGTGAGCCGGGAAATGCCGCTTTCCGGCATCTGGCGCCTCAGGGCCGAGAGGGCGATGGCGCCCAGATAGCCCTCGACCGTCAGGCCGGCCCCGGCGGCGCAGGCCGAGAAAAGGGGGTCCGGCAGGGGAGGCTGGGCCAGGGCTCCCAGGACCCAGAGCCTCGACCCGGCGAGGACCACGTCGAGGCGGCCATAGTCCCGGAGCCCGATCGCCCCAAAGGCCGCCTGGGCCAGATCGCATAGCTCCCGCCGGAGGCGACCCGGGGGAAGAGGAAGGGTCTCGGGCAGGGCGGCCTCGCCCTCGGTCCTATGGAGGGAGAGGCGGCAGCGCGAATGGATGGGCCGGCGCTCCACGGGGAGGAAGAGACTACGGCTCCCCTCCCCTATCATGGCGACGGAGAACTCCCGGCCCGACTCCCCACCGGGCAGGCCTTCCACGAGAATATCCCCGGCCCCCTCCCAAAGCTTGGCCACTCCGGCCTTGAGCTCGGCCAGGGAGTTGGCCAGCACCTCTGGCCCTTCATTGCAGGTCTGGGCAACCCTCAGGAGATAGGGAAAATCCCGGGCCGCGGCGAGCCTTGCCCCGGTCGAGCCAGGCTTGGCCCGGGGGAGGCAGAAATAGTCCGGCACCGGGAGGCCCAAGCGCCGCCAGGCTTCCAGGGTCGCGGGCCTGGACTGGGAGAGGGAGAGGGCATCCGGGGAGGGGCCCACGTAGGGATAGCCCGAGCGCTCCAGGGTCTCATGGATGTTCCTCCCCCGCCCCCCGGTTCCCGGGAGGAAGGAAAGGGTCGAGAAGACAAGGGCTGGATCATAAAAGTCGAGGGCCTCGAGGACCTCGTCCTCCCGACCCACCTTCCGGAGCACCACGGAAAAACCCAGGCGTCCCAGGGCCGAGGAGAGGGCCCTGTCCCTTTTGGCCTGGATGGCGAGGTCGGCCCGGGGACGAAGATGGGGGGCGAGCACAAGGAGGGAAGGACCGACGCAGGCCTCCTCGCCATGATGGGGTTTAATAAGCCACTCCTTCCCAGGATTCAGGTCTAGACCTTGGGACTAGCATAAGGCCAGGGAGGTCTGGAGGCGAATATTGAATAAGTGGGAGTCAATACTTATTAAGTATACCCTTCAGAATTGCCCAAGCCCCGGGGACAGAGCTTGCCATTGACTCCAGGCGTCGACCTTACGTAGAGTAGTCCCCGAAAAGCGAGCCGGGATGGTGGAATCGGTAGACACCGGGGACTTAAAATCCCCTGCGCCGTAAGGCGTGTGCGAGTTCAAGTCTCGTTCCCGGCACTTGAATGCGGAGCGCGCGCGGCGCGGCAGCGCCGGAGGTGGACATCCCCGCAGAGCATGTCCTGCCGGGCAAACAATGCTATACTCCTGCCCATGAAATCGACCCACGAGCAAGACGAAGAAGCCAGGGAATTCTGGCAGTCCTTCCTATCCGGGGAGGGGGAAAGCCTCGAGGCCAAGGCCATGGGGGGCTGGAAATGCGGCCCCGGAAAGGACGACATAGCCTGGGGCGTCCTGGCCCTCACCAGCCAGAGGTTTATCTATCGGGAGATGGTCTCTGAAAAGACCCTCCTGGGCTTCCGCCTGGCCAGCCCCCGGGGGCCCAAGAAGGAGAGGGAGCCCGTGGAGTACATCGTGCCCAGGTCGGCCATCACGGGCTTCGAGGAAGGCCCCCGGGGCATCCTCGCCCGCCTCTTTGGCCCGCCGTTTCCGGTCTTTGGCCTCCGCTGGACCGAGGAAGGCAGCGGAGCCGAGCGGTCCGAGTCCTTTTCCGTCGACCCTACGTCGGAGATCCTCGTCGCCCTAAGAAAGCTCTGTCCCCAGCCTAAGGCCTGATTTCCGGGACCCTAGGCCTTCTGGCGGTGGGTCGCCCTCATGCTCCTCTCCATCGCCGCGATCGACGGATCGAGGCGGCGGGAGATGAGGAGGGAGTAGAGGATGTCGATCACGGTCAGTTGGTTGAGGCGGGAGGATACGGCGCCTTGGCGGTAGATCCTCTCGCTCGCCGGGACTAGAAGGACAAGGTCCCCCAGGGACCGCACGGTGGAGGGGCCGTCCATCGTCAGGGTGACGAGGGTTACCTTCCTGGCCTTGGCCTGGCGGCAGACCTCGATCATCGAGGCGTTTTCCCCGGAATAGGAGACCACAAAGGCCGTGTCCACCTCCCGCAGGGAGGAGGCCATGGTCACCTGGAGGTCGTTGTCCAGGGTAAACGTGGCCGGCAGGCCTATCCTGAGGAGCTTCTGGAAAAAGTCGTAGGCCACGACCCCCGAGGCCCCGACCCCAAAGAGGCCGGTCTGGGCCGAGGCGAGGATCCTCTCCACGGCGTCCTCTACCATCCGGTGGTCGAGGACCGAGCCCAGGTGGGAGAGGCTCCTCTGGGCCACCTCCACATGGTTCTTGATCACCTCCTGGGCCGAGGCGTCGGACTCGAGCTCCAGGTCGGGGAGGAAGCGCTCATCGGCCCCCCGGAAGACGTCGTGGGCCAGGCGGAGCTTAAAGTCCGCGAAGGACCCGAGGCCTATGCGCTTGCAGAAGCGCACCACCGCCGCCTGGCTCGTGCCGCTCTGGCGGCCCAGCTCGGCCACATTGAAGTGGAGGGTCTTCTTGGGCTCCCGGAGGACAAACTCGGCGACCTTGCGCTCGGCGTCGGACAGGATGGCCGCCCGGGCCTCGATGGCCGCAAGGGCCCCGTCCATCCCCGGGCCGTCATGCATGGGACCGGCTCTCTTCCCCGTGGACCCGGATAGCCCCCGCTATGGGGCCGCCCCCGGCCTTCTCAAGGCGCTCGGCCTCGGCCTCGTCGACCCCCAGGAGGACCATGATGATGCCGAGCTTGGGCCTGTGTCCTGAGGCCTCGAAGACCCGGGCGGCCTCTTCTTTGGAACAGCCCGTGGCCTGGCGGATCAGGCGTTTGGAGCGCTCCACGAGCTTCTTGTTGACCGGGGCCAGGTCGACCATCAAGTTGCGGTAGACCTTGCCCACCCTGACCATGGCCCCCGTGGTGATCATGTTGAGGGCGAGCTTCTGGGCGGTCCCGGCCTTCATCCTCGTCGAGCCCGTGATCACCTCGGGCCCCACGGCCAGGTAGATCTGGTACTTGGCCAGGCCAAAGGTCTTGGAGCCCTTGTTGCAGGAGATGGCCGCCACGACGGCCCCCTTGTCCCTGGCGTGGGCCATGGCCCCCAGGACATAGGGTGCCTGGCCCGAGGCCGTGATGCCCACAAGGACGTCCTTGGGGCCAAAGCCGATAGCCTCGAGATCGGCTACGCCCTGGGCGTCATCATCCTCGGCCCCCTCGATCGAGCGCACCAGGGCTTCCCGGCCCCCGGCTATCAGGCCCTGGACCATACCCGGGGGGCTACCATAGGTGGGGGGACACTCGGAGGCATCCAGGACCCCAAGGCGACCCGAGGTGCCGGCGCCTATGTAGATGAGGCGGCCCCCGGCCCGGAAGGCCTCGACCACGTCGTCCACCAGGGCTGCAAGCTCGGGCAGGGCGGCCTCCACGGCCAAGGGGACCTTCTTGTCCTCGGCATTGATGATCCTGAGGATCTCCAGGGAAGTCTTGGTGTCGATGTCCATGGAGCTCTCATTCCGCCCCTCGGTGGAAAAGGACTCCAGCATATCTTCGTTTATAGTCAGGTCGATCACACGGTGCTCCTGGATCCTGGCGCGGGCCCCAGGATACTAACGGGATATATTGAAATCTTCGTTCAGATTACTTTGTTTTTTATAGTTCGTAAAGAAAAAATGTTTCATTTTCGTGCTTGCGCCGGGGCCTAGAATCAGGGGACACTAGGCCTGTCAACTGAAAGCTGACAGCAGTCGGCCTCAGCATAGGAGAAGTCCTAGGTGAATATTGTCGTCCTCGTCAAGCAAGTGCCGGAAACCGATGCCCTGACCCTGGATCTTGAGACGGGCACGGTCAAGCGCTCCCCCGCTGCCTCGATAGTAAATCCCCTCGATCTCTATGCCCTCGAGGCGGCCTTGCGGCTCAAGGACAAGGATCCGGGCATCCGGATCTCCGTCCTCTCCATGGGCCCTCCCTCGGCCGAGGTGGCCTGCCGGGAGGCCCTCTCCATGGGCTGCGACGAGGCCTGCCTCCTCACGGGAGCGGGCTTTGCCGGGGCCGACACCTGGGCCACGGCCCGCTGCCTGGCCTCAGCGGTCCAAAAGCTCGGGCCCTTTGACCTGGTCCTGGCCGGGGAAAAGGCCACCGACGGGGATACCGGCCAGGTTGGCCCCGAGGTCGCGGCCTTCCTGGGCTATCCCGTCGTGACCTACGCCTCCTCCCTCGAGCTACAAAGCGGGGACAGAGCTTGCTGGATCCGGGCCGGCCGGATCACCGAGGAGTCAACCCAGGTGGTGGACTGTCCCCTCCCGGCGGTCCTGACCTTCTGCAAGGCCCTCGGGGAGGCCCGCCTCCCCCTTCTGTCGGGCAAGAAAAAGGCCCACGGCGCCTTGGTCCGGAAGCTGGGGCCCGCCGACCTGGGGCTTTCCTCGGCGGAGATCGGGACCAAGGGCTCCCCCACCAAGGTTTCCAAGATAGCCAGCCCCGAGATAGCCCGAAAGGCCCGGCATATCGATGCCCGGGAAGAGCTAGGCCTCGAGGCCGCGGTCGAGGCCGTCCTGGGCCTCCTGGGGAGGAAGTGATGCACGAGATCTGGATTCTAGGCGAGACCCACCAGGGAAGGGTCGCTCCCATCTCCTTTGAGCTCCTCGCCTGGGCCAGGAGCCTTGGGCCGGGGACAGAGCTCAAGGTTACAGCCCTCCTCCCAGGCCCGGCCTCCGACCCCGAGGAGCTCTGCTACCGGGGGGCCGACCGGGTTCTCCATGCCCCGGATCCCCGCCTGGACTGCCTGGCCGCGGCCCCCTTTGCCCAGCTAGTCCTGGGGCTCTTTGAAAAGGGCCGGCCCGCGGTCCTCCTCGCGGCGGCGACCACCACGGGCCGGACCTTCCTCCCCTACCTGGCCGCCAAGGCCAACCTGGGCCTCACCGCCGACTGCACGGAACTCCGCCTCGACCTGGCCGACGGAAGCCTCTACCAGACCCGGCCCGCCGCGGGGGGCAACATCATGGCCACGATCCTGACCCCGGAAAAACGCCCCCAGGCGGCCACCCTGAGGCCCCATTCGCGCAAGGCCCTGGCCCGGGACCCCGGCCGAAAGGCCGTGGTCGAAATCCTCGACTGCCGGGGCCTCGACTTTAGCTCTGTCCCCGTCCTGGTATCCGAGACCGCCTTCCCCGAGTCCGGGGGCCTTGCCGACGCGAGGATCGTGGTCTCCGGGGGCAGGGGTCTGCGGAAAAAGGAGGGCTTTGCCCTCCTGGGCAGGCTGGCCTCAAAGCTGGGAGCCGAGCTGGGGGCGAGCCGGGAGGCCGTGGACCGGGGCTGGATCGACTACCCCCACCAGGTCGGCCTTTCTGGGCGGACGATCTCCCCCGAGGTCTACCTCGCCTTTGGGATCTCCGGGGCTATCCAGCACCTGGCGGGCATGCAGACCGCGGAGAGGATAGCGGCGGTCGACCTCGACCCCGAGGCGCCCATCTTTGGCGTCTGCGACCTGGCGATCCGGGCCGACCTCTATGCCTTCCTGCCCCGCCTTATCGCCGCCCTCGAGGCGGCCGGCCCCGAGGAGGAGTAACGGCCATGCCCACAGCCTACCGCACAATAGACGCCCGGATCCTTGCCGCCCTGGGCGGGATCGTGGGAGAGCGCAACCTCATAGCCGGCGATCCTGAGCGCCTCGAGGCCTACGGCCACGACGAGACGGCGGAAAAGCGCTACGCCCACCTCCCCGAGGCCGTGGTCAAGCCCGCCTCCACCGCCGAGGTCCAGGCCATCATGGCCCTGGCGAGCCGGGAGGGGATCCCCGTGACCCCCCGGGGCGCCGGCTCGGGCCTCTCCGGGGGCTGCGTGCCCGCGATGGGCGGCATCGTCCTATCCCTGGAGAGGATGAACGCCATCCTGGAGATCGACCTGGACAACCTCATGGTCGTTGCCCAGCCCGGGGTGGTCACCAACTCCATCAACGAGGTCCTCAAGAAGGAGGGCCTCATGTTCGCGGGCTACCCCATGAGCCTCGAGACCTGCTTCCTCGGGGGCAATGTGGCGGAGAACGCCGGGGGCGGCAAGGCCGTGAAGTACGGGGTCACCTCCCGCTACATCACCGGCCTCGAGGTGGTCCTGGCCACGGGGGAGGTCCTGCGCCTTGGGGGCAAGCTGCGCAAGGACGTCTCGGGCTATGACCTCATCCACCTCATCGTGGGTTCCGAGGGCACCCTGGCCGTGGTGACCGAGGTGACCCTCTCCCTCCTCCCGGTGCCCAAGCGCCGGGCCGTCCTCCTATGCTCCTTCCCCTCCGTGGCCGGGGCCATCGGGGCCGTGCCCGCGGTGATCAAAGAATCGCGCATCGTGCCCACGAGCGTCGAGTACATGGACAAGGCCTCGATCATAGCCACCTGCTCCTACCTCAACGAGGAGATCCCCTACCAGAAGGCCGAGGCCATGCTCCTCATCGAGGTGGACGGCAACGACGATGAGGAGGTCTACCGGGCTTACGAGGCCATAGGCGAGGTCTGCGTGGCCCGAGGGGCCGATCCGGTCTATGTGGCGGACAACAGGACCACGATGGACAGGATCTGGAACGTCAGGCGCAACATCGCCGAGGCCCTCAAGGTCCGCAGCCCCCGCCAGAGCCTTGAGGACATCGTGGTGCCCACCGCGGCGATCACGGCCTTCATGGCCAGGCTCGAGGACATAGCCGGGCGCTTTGGGGTCGAGATACCCTGCTACGGCCACGCGGGGGACGGCAACCTCCACGCCACGGTGGTCAAGCCCGAGGCCTGGTCGGAGGAGGAGTGGCACGAAAGGCTCACGGCGATCCTGGCCGAGCTCTACGAGGCCTCCCACGCCCTGGGGGGGAGGATCTCCGGGGAGCACGGGATAGGCAACAAGCGCCTGGCCTACATCGGCATAGACCTCGACCCGGCAACCATCCTCCTCATGAAGAGGGTCAAGGCGGCCTTTGATCCTGCGGGCATCCTCAATCCGGGAAAGATCTTCCCGGACTAAGGGATTGGATGGCGATCCAGGTCCGAGGCCCACCGTGGAGCCACGGCGGTTTTTTCTATTGTATGGTATCCTTAATCACAAAACCGCAAGCCCTTCCTTGAACAAGAGAGGTAGGTTCCGGCATACTAGCTCCACGATCCCGTCCAAGGACTTCCGCCACCTCCCTTCTTTCCCCCTGCCTTGGACGAAAGGAGCCCCATGAAACTCAATCAATTTATATCCAGAGACCTTGTACTCCTGGGCAGTCCAGCCACCACCGTGGACGAGGCACTTGTCGAAGCCGTCTCCGCGATACGTGCCGAGAATCTCAAGGGATTAAGCCATGACTTGGCCCTGACCCGGCTAAGGGAGCGTTTTGCCCTCGGAGCAACCTGCCTTCCCTCGGGTATCTGCGTTCCCCACGCCCGCCTGGACGGCTTTGATGGCATTGTCATTGCCGCAGTCAGGCCCCGCAATCCCCTGGCCGTGCCCAGGGCGCCTGTGCCCATAAAGCTTATCTGGGTGATCATCACCTCCCTGGCCGCCAATACCACCTACCTGCGGATCCTCGCGGCCCTCACCTCTCTATCCAGGAGGGAATCGGCTATGGATTCCCTTCGGATGGCCCGGGACCCCGAGGCCTTCCTGGCAGTCCTCGCCGAGGAGGGAGGAGAAATCCAGACGGGGCTCACGGTCCGGGACATCATGACCCGGGACGTCGTGAGCATACGCGCCATGGCCAGTGTCAGGGAGGTTCTCGACTTGATGTTCTCCCACAAGCTGCGTTACCTCCCCGTGGTGGATGAGGAGGAATGTCTCGTGGGCGAAGTAGGCATCCTCGACCTCATCGCGGCGGGCATACCCGAATATGCCCAGAGGGTGGGTAACCTCAACTTCCTTTCCGAGCTCGAGCCCCTGGAGAAGCTCCTGCGCAACGAGGCCACGATCGCCGTGGAGAGTGTCATGAAGTCCCCGGCCAAGGCGGTATCCCCGGACACGACGGTCCTCGAGGTATCCCTCGAGATGGCCACAACCAAGAAACGACATTACGCCGTCGTGGAAAAAGGCCGTCTCGTGGGTGTCGTCTCGTCCATGGACATCCTCTCCAAGGTCCTCAGGGCATAGGCGGAAATCCAATGAACTCGCAGATGATACTCACCATAGTCGTCTTTGTCGCCGTCTACGCCGCCATCACCACCGAGGTCTTCAACAAGACGGCGTCTGCGCTGTTTGGCGCCATGCTCATGGTCATCCTTGGCGTGATGAGCCAGGAGGACGCCTTTAAGTTTGTCGACCTCAACGTGATCTTCCTCCTCATAGGCATGATGATCCTCACCGGCATCACGAAAAGGACGGGCCTGTTCCAGTTTATCGCGATCAAGCTCGCCAAGCTGGCCAAGGGGGAACCCGTCGCGATCCTCCTCCTCCTGGCCCTGGCCACTGCCGTGATCTCGGCCTTCCTGGACAACGTGACCACTGTCCTCATCCTTGTCCCCATCACCTTCCTCATAGCGGTGGAGCTCG
This sequence comes from Spirochaetota bacterium, assembly GCA_029778945.1. Lineage (GTDB taxonomy): Bacteria > Spirochaetota > Spirochaetia > Treponematales > Rectinemataceae > JANYKC01. The sequence goes on along the minus strand of JAKPBN010000416.1, from coordinate 8,854 downwards.
ACGTGAGGCCCGAGCCCTTTGTCATCGTCCTAGCCATGGCCTCCAACGTGGGTGGCACGGCGACCCTCATAGGCGATCCGCCCAACATCATGATCGGCTCGGCCGCCGGCCTCGGCTTCACGGACTTTCTGTTCAAGCTCGGCCCCGTCATCCTCGCCATCCTGGCGGCCCTCTGCGCCTTTGTCTGGCTCGTCTTCCGCAAGGACCTGCGGGTGAGCGCAGAGCGCAGAGCCCGGATCATGGCCTTCGAGGAGGGCAAGGCGATCACGGACAAGCCCCTCCTCGCCAAGTCCCTCCTCGTCCTAGGCCTCGTGGTCGCCGGCTTCCTCCTTCATGACATCATTGGCATCCAGGCCTCCACCATGGCCCTGGCCGGAGCCGCCCTCCTCCTCGCGGTGTCCGGCATCGGCGAGGTCGAGGAGATCTTCGCGGAGATCGAGTGGTCCACCATCATGTTCTTCATTGGCCTGTTCATGCTCGTTGGAGCCCTGGTCCATGTCGGCATCATGCAGAAGCTCTCGAGCCTCCTCCTTGGGGCCACGGCCGGCCATGCCAAGGCCACCACCATGGTCGTCCTCTGGTCCTCGGGCATCCTCTCGGCCTTTGTGGACAACATCCCCTTTGTGGCCACGATGATACCCCTGATCCAGGACATGGGCGCCAACCTGGGCCATAAGGCCATCGAGCCCCTCTGGTGGGCCCTCTCCCTGGGCGCCTGCCTTGGCGGCAACGGCACCCTCATTGGAGCCTCGGCCAACGTGATCTCAGCCGGCATCTCGGGCAAGAACGGCCATCCCATATCCTTCGCCTACTTCACTAAATTCGGGGCGGCCTTCGCGGCCATCTCCCTCCTGATCTCGAGCGCCTACCTCCTTTTCGCCTACTAGCCCGGCAACAAGCGGAAGGCCCTCCGGTCTGCGCACTGCGCGCAACCGGAGGGCCTTCCCGTTTCCTAGGCGGACGAGGCGGCCTCGCCTATCGCAGGTCCTGGATAAAGGCCGCCGCCGAGGCGTCATCCGAAGGCACCCGGATCTCCCCGGCCATGATCCTCGCCTTGAGCTCGTCGAGCCGGTCCATATAGGGCTCGAGCCTGTCCTTGTTGTAGCTATTCAGGGCCAGGCCTACCCCGCTGGCCTTGAGGTCGTAGGTCCGGTAGCCGCCCTTGACCTTGCCGGTCTTGATCAGCTCCTCCGAGGTGAGGAAGACCGCTTGGTCGACCCGCTTGAGCATGGAGCTGAGGATATGCTTGCCGGTCTCCTTGGCCTTGGGGTCCTCGCTGGAGGAATAGCCATAGCCCTGGTCGGTGTCCACCCCGATGCAGTCCTTGCCCAGGGCCCGGGCCGCCTCGAGGAGGCCCTTGCCCGAGCCCCCCGCGGCCGCGAAGATGATCCCCGCCCCAGCCTTGTACATCGTGGTGGCTATGGCCGAGGCCGTGCCCGGGTCGTTGAAGGCCGAGGAGTCCTTGCCGATGTACTGGCTCAGGATCATGCCGGGCTTGCGGAGGCCGGGGTTGGCGTAGGCGGCCCCGGCGGCAAAGCCCGCCTGGAAGCGGTGGATCAGGGGGGCATCCATGCCGCCGATAAAGCCCACCTTGGCCTTGGGCTTGTCCAGGGTCGCCAGGCCCGCCAGGGCCCCGGCGAGGAAGGAGCCCTCCTCCTCGGCAAAGCCCAGGCAGGTCAGGTTGGACGCCTCGGTCAGGTCCAGGAGATTCACGTCGATGATGGCATAGTGGATCTCCGGGAAGTCCTTGGCCACCCGGGTGATAGAGTCCGTGAACATGAATCCGACCCCGAAGATGAGGTCATAGCCTTCCTCCGAGAGGAGGCGGAGGAGCTGCTCCCGGTCGGGGCCGCTCTTCTTGGGCTCGAGGTACTTGAGCTCCACGTCCTTGCCAAAGTCCACCTTGTCCGGGTCATCCTTGATAAAGCCCTTGTAGGTGGAGGCTACGAGCCTCAGGCCCGCATAGGCGGAGTCGTTGAAGGACTTGTCCCCCCGGCCGCCGACATCAAAGACTATGCCGATCCGGTGGCCGGCCTCCCGGGGCTTGGGGGCCACGGGCTTTTCCGTGCAGGCGCAGAAGAGGACCACAGGCAGGAGGAGGACCAAGGCGAGGCTTTTCTTCATGTTTTTTCTCCTTGTCAGCGGGAAGGCGACGGGGAGGTCGAGGACCATGGACTAACTATAGCGCGATAGGCGCTCCGGTCAAAGGCCTAGCGCAGGGCCTTGGCGAATTCCCCGGCCGAGGCCTCGTCCCGGGGAACCCGGAGCTCCCCGGAGACGATCCTCGACCTCAGGTCTTTCAGCTCAGGCCCCAAGGAGGCCAGCCGGTCCTGGCTCTGTGGGCCCAGGGCCAGGTCGACAGCCCCCGCCTCCAGGCCGAGGACGCGGTAGCCTGCCTGGATCGAGCGGTTTTGGGCAAACTCCTTGGCCAGGCCCAGCACCACCCCGTCGGGGCGCCTCAGGGTCGAGGCCAGACTGCCTCCCTCCTCCCGGGACAGGTCCTGGTCCGGGCCTAGGGCAAGCCTCCCGGCCGCCCCTGTTCCATAGTAGAGGATATCGGCCTTGGCCTTGGCGTCCTTGCCCGGCCCCTGGATGAGGATCATCCCGGGCCTGCGGAGATTGGGATTGACATAGGTGGCCCCGGCCACAAAGCCCGCCCCCCGGGCTTGGCTGGTGGCTTGGTCCTGGCCCCCGAGGAAGCCGAGCCTGGCCTTGGGATTGCTCCTGACATAGGCCCCCGCGAGGGCCCCCGCAAGAAAGGCCGCCTCCTCCTCGGAAAAGGCCAGCCTCGTCAGGTTGGGGGGACTAGCCGGATCGGCGGAGGCCGCGTCCAGGAGGACAAAATGGGTCGCCGGATTACGCTGGGCCGCCAGGGACAGGCTTTCGGACCAGGCCTGGCCGCAGGCAAAGACCAGGCCCGAGCCCGAGTCCACCAGGGCCTGGAGGACTTGGCCATAGTCGCTGGGGCCGACCCTGGACCCGAGCCAGCGTATCTCCACCTGGTCGCCGTAGTCGGGCCCGGCGCCCTCGCCAACAAACTTGCCGCCTAAGTCCCTGGCAAGGGCCTCAAGGCCCGCCCTGGCCAAGGCATCAAAGGATCCCGGCTCCGGATTGGGGCGGCTCAGGGCCATGCCAACCCGCAGGATCTCCTGGCCCGGGGCCTTGGCCCGGCCAGGGGAGGCTGGCCGGCAGCCCGGGCCGGCCAGGAGGAGGATGGCCAGGGCGAGGACCCCGGCTCCCGCTGCGGCTCCATAGGATCTGGTGCTCATCCTGGCCTCCCCTTCTACGGTCGATTTCTCTCTCTAGCGTTTACCCGCGTCGTAGATCTCCCCCGCCGCCCGGGGGCCCACGGATTTCCCGCTAAAGACCAGGAGGGCGACAATGGTCAGGAAATAGGGCAGGAGATAGAAGAACTCCAGGGGGATGCCCGCCAGGAAGGGAATGTCCTTGGCATAGATGGACAGGGCCTGGGAGAGGCCAAAGAAGATGCCCGCCCCCAGGACGCCAAAGGGGTTCCACTTGCCGAAGATCAGGCAGGCCAGGGCGATAAAGCCCGAGCCATGGATCGAGACCGCGGTGAACTGGATGTCCTGGGTGAGTACGAGGGCCCCGCCGGCCAGGCCGGCAAGGCAGCCCGAGAGCATCACCCCGTAGTAGCGGATGCGGAGGACATTAAGGCCCATCGAGGCCGCGGCCTGGGGATTCTCGCCGCAGGACCTGAGCCTCAGTCCAAAGCTCGTCTTGGTCACCACAAACCAGGTCACGAGGACAAGGGCGATGGCGATATAGAACGGCGGCGAGGCGGAGCGGAACAGCAGGGGGCCGAGGACGGGGATGGACTCGAGGCCCGGCACGTTGATCTTGACGAGGCCCTGGTTGAAGGAGGCCGTGCGCTGCTGATGGAAGATGATCTGGGCGAGGTAGATCGTGAGGCCCCCGGCCAGGATGTTAAGGGCCGTGCCGGAGATGACCTGGTCGGCCTTGAGGTTGACGCTCGCGAAGGCGTGGAGGAGGGAGAAGACGCATCCCGCCACAAGGCCCGCGAGGAGGCCCCAGTAGCCGGCGGCCGGGGTGAGGGGCTCGAGGAGGACGGTCACCGTGGCCGCCGCGAAGCCTCCCACCATCATGATGCCCTCGAGGGCCACGTTGACTATCCCCGAGCGCTCGCTGAAAAGGCCGCCTAGGGCAGCGATTATAAGGGGAGCCGAATAGGCGAAGGCGATGGGGAGCATCGAATAGAGGATGTTCATGGCTGGGCCTCCTCTTCCAGGCCCTCGGCCCTCTTTTTCCTGAGCCGGATCAGGATGTACTCGATGCCCAGGCGCATGGCGATAAAGAGGACTATGGAGGCCTGGATGATGCTCGCGATCTCCCGGGGCACGCCCTGGGACTGCATCAGGGGCTGGGCGGCCTTGAGCATGCCGAACAGCAGGGCCGAGAGGAAGACCCCGATGGCCGCGTTGCCGCCGACCAGGGCCACCGCTATGCCGTCCATCCCGTAGCCCTCGGCGGAGGGGAGGAAGCGGCCGTAGTTGAAGGTCCCCACCGTGAGGACGGCTCCGGCCAGGCCCGCGAAGGCCCCGGCTATCGCCATGGACATCACGATGTTGCGCTCAACCTTGATGCCGGCGAAGCGGGCCCCGTCCTTGTTGAAGCCCACGGCCCGGAGGCTGTAGCCAAAGGTGGTCTTCTCGATGATAAACCAGAAGATGAAGACCGAGAGGAGGACGGGCACAAAGCCCCAGTTGAGGCGGGAGCCATTGGTCAGGGCCGAGAGGCCCGGGTCCTTGAGGAGGGCCGTGACGGGGAACATGGCGGTCTTGATCCTGTCCTTGGAGCCGAACACATGGACCACCATCCAGTTGTTGAGGAAGAGGATCACGTAGTTCATCATGATCGTGACCACGACCTCGTGGACATTGAAGCGGGCCTTGAACCAGCCGGGAATGGATCCCCAGAGCCCCCCCGCCAGGGCGGCCGCGAGGAGGACGAGGATCACGTGGATCCCCGCCGGGGCCTGGACCCAGAGGGCCACCGCCGTGGCCGCCACCGAGCCGGCCATCAACTGGCCCTCGGCCCCGATGTTGAAGAGGCCGGTCCGGAAGGCAAAGGCCACCGAGAGGCCGGTGAGCATGATGGGCATGGACTGGATGATGAACTCGCCGATGTAGCGGGGGTTAAAGCCCCCCTCTATCAGGTTGATCCCCGTGGCGCCCTGGAAGATGGCCTGGAACATCAGGGCGGGGTTGCGGCCCGTGACCAGGATGACCAGGGCCCCCAGGGCAAAGCCCAGAAGGATCGCGATGAGGGGCACAAGGAGGGAATGCTTCTTCTTGCTCATGGTCTTTAGGCCACCCTTCCCTTGGAGCCGGACATGAGGAGGCCAAGCTCGTTCTCGTCCGCCTTGGCCGCGTCGAGGAGCCCGACAATCCGGCCGCCGTAGATGACCGCGATGCGGTCGCTGATGTCGAGGATCTCGTCCAGCTCGAGGGACACGAGGAGGATGGCCTTGCCCTTGTCCCGCTCGGCGACAATGCGCTTGTGGATGTACTCGATGGCCCCCACGTCGAGGCCCCGGGTGGGCTGGGCGATCACGAGGGCCGCCGGGGAGCGGTCGATCTCCCGGGCCACGATGGCCTTCTGCTGGTTGCCCCCGGACATGTCCCGGGTCGAGGTGGCCCCGCCCTGGCCGCAGCGCACGTCGAATTCCTCGATGAGCCGGGCCGCGTTGGCCCCTATGGCCCGCCGGTCCAGGATGCCCGCCCGGGCGTAGGGATGACGCTGGTAGTTGTGGATCACGAGGTTCTCGTCAAGCCTGAAGTCCAGGATGAGGCCGTGGCGGTGGCGGTCCTCGGGTATGTGGCCAAGGCCCAGGTCGAGCCTTTCCTTGACCTTGAGGCCGGCTATGTCCTGGCCCTGGAGGAGGATCCGGCCCGACTCTATGGGCGCCAGGCCCGTGATGGCCTTGATGAGCTCGGTCTGGCCGTTGCCGTCGATCCCGCAGAGGCCGAGGATCTCCCCGGCGCGGACCTCAAGGCTCACGTCCTTGACCCCGAGGAGGCCCTTGGGATTACGCACGTTGAGGCCCTCGATGCGCAGGGCCACCTCGCCTGGCTTGGCCGGACCCTTGGCGATGTGGAAGTTGACCTCCCGGCCCACCATCATCTCCGCCATCCTCTCCTCGCTGGTGTCGGCCACGGGAACCGTGCCTATCAGCCTGCCCCGGCGGAGGACCGTGCAGGTGTCGGCCACCTCCTTGATCTCCTTGAGCTTGTGGGTGATCAGGATGACGGTCTTTCCCTCGGCCACGAGGCGCTTCATGATGCCCATGAGCTCCCGGATCTCCTGGGGGGTGAGGACGGCCGTGGGCTCGTCGAAGATGAGGATCTCCGCGTCCCTGTAAAGCATCTTGAGGATCTCGACCCGCTGCTGCATGCCCACGGAGACATCCTCGATCCTGGCCTGGGGATCGACATTGAGGCCGTAGAGCCTGGAGATCTCCTCGACCTTGGCCGCGGCCTTTTTCCGGTCGATCACGAGGCCCTTCTTGGGCTCCAGGCCCAGGATGATGTTCTCCGTGACCGTAAAATTGTGGACCAGCTTGAAGTGCTGGTGGACCATGCCTATCCCCAGGTGGTTGGCCACATTGGGGTCGGTGATCCGCACCTCATTGCCCCGGACCTTGATAATCCCGCCCTCGGCCTGGTAGAGGCCAAACAGAATGGACATGAGGGTCGATTTCCCGGCGCCATTCTCCCCAAGGAGGGCATGGATCGAGCCTTTCTCGACCTGGAGGGTGACGTGGTCATTGGCATGGATGCCCGGGAAGTATTTGTCTATTTCGAGCATCTCGATGATATACGCCACGGCTACCTCCTGGCTAAAGGCCTTGCCGCAGGATTATACCATGCCTTCGCCAAAGGGCAATGCACTGGACCTTTCTAATCCACCCCTTTGGAGAAGAGAGATTGGGAGAATGCAACCACGGAGACACGGAGGACACGGAGGAAAATCACGGAGGAAGAAGGTAGGATAGGAAAATGCAACTTCAAGGCGTAGCGCTGGATATAGAGACATGGAAGTCAAAGATGGATTGTGCGCAGGAGAAAAGGAATTTCGAGGTATTGGGGATGCTTAAGTTAGAGAAAGTACAACCAGGGAGACAGGAAGGAAGGAAAGAAGCTGAGATTCCATTGACGGGAGTGGGTCAGGAAGGAGGTGTGACGGCAGGCAGTAAAAGAAGGGAGGTTTCAGTTGGACGGAGGGGGGACCGGGGGGAGGAGACCTTTCTTCAGAAAGGTCTCCTCCCCCCGCATAAATCATCCCTTGGAATCGACCTTGAGCTTGCCGGAGGTGATCTGCTCGGTGTACTTCTTGATCTCGTTGACGATGGCGGTGGAGAGGTTGGGGTTCTTCTCGGGGAGGCCAACGCCCTTGGACTTGAGGTCGAAGGTGAGGACCTGGCCGCGGGGGAACTTGCCATTCTCGGTCATCACGGCCACATCGTGGGCGGCGACGTCAACGCGCTTCATCATGGAGGTGAGGACGGCGGACTTGGTGCCGGCATAGATGCCGTCATTGTACTGGTCCTTGTCGACGCCGATGGCCCAGCGGATGTCTCCCTTGGCGGAGCGCTCCTTGGCTTCCTTGATGACGCCGTTGCCGGAGCCGCCGGCGACCTGGAAGATGATGTAGGCGCCGGCATTGTACTGCTTCTGGGCCATGGCCTGGCCAAGGCCGGCGTCGGTGAAGGAGCCGGTGTAGTCGATGAGGATCTTGGCATTGGGGAGGACGGCCTTGACGCCCTGCACAAAGCCGACCTGGAAGTTCTCGATCAGGGGGAACTGCATCCCGCCCACAAAACCGACGGTGTCCTTCTTGTCGGCCTTGGCCTTGAGGCCCGCGGCGACACCGGCGAGGAAGGAGCCCTCGTTGGCGGCAAAGACGGCGTTGGCGACGTTCGGGACCATCTTGCCTTCCTTGGTGGTGACCACGGAGTCGATGATCATGAACTTCTGGTTCGGATACTGGGTGGCGACGCTCAGCATGGCCTCGTTGAAGAGGAAGCCGGGGGCGATGATCAGGTCCATCTTCTGGTCGGCGAAGGTGGAGAGATTGGGGATATAGTCGGCATCGGCGGAGGACTGGAGATATTTGACGTTGGTGCCGACGGTGAGCTTGCGCTCGGTCGCATAGAGCTTGACGCCTTCCCAGGTGCCCTGGTTGAAGGACTTGTCATCAATGCCACCTACGTCGGTCACAAGACCAACCTTGATGGGGGCGGCCACGAGGACCATCGCTACCATAATGGCGAGGAAGGCAACGGCGAATGTCTTTTTCATCAACATCTCCTTTGGGAATGACTTTGAGTCAAGCCACTGAATAATAGCCACCATTCCGGCCAAAAAGCAATCGCTAGATTACTCCGGCAGCTCGCTGACGATCGCGACGCCCGAGCTCGCCCCGATCCGGTCGGCGCCGGCGTCGAGCATGTGGATGGCGTCGTGGTAGGAGCGGATCCCCCCGGAAGCCTTGACCTTGAGCTTGTCCCCCACGGTCTTCTTCATGAGCCTGACATCCTCGGCGGTGGCCCCGCCGGTGCCAAAGCCCGTGGAGGTCTTGACAAAATGGGCCCCGGCCCTGGCCGCGGCCTCGCAGGCCGTTACCTTCACCGGATCCGAGCGGTAGCAGGTCTCGATGCTGACCTTGACCGTGGCCTTGCCGGCGGCCTTGACGACCTCCCGGATGTCGTCCTCGCCGCCCTTCCAGTCCCCGCCCTTGGCCAGGCCGACGTTGATCACCATGTCGACCTCGTGGGCGCCCTGGGTGACGGCGTGGCGGGCCTCGGCGGCCT
>JAKPBN010000403.1 GCA_029778945.1 Spirochaetota bacterium | reverse complement strand
AGCAAGCTAGGGGAATCGCCGCCAGTCTAGGCAATGGAATTGGCTTCGAATAAGCCGAAGGCCGGGCGAGGGCAAAATGACTGACGGTCATATCGATTCCTGGCCGGTCAGGAATAGCCTTGCCTTTTCCCTGCCCTAGGCTAGACTGACCACCATGGCCCCTCCCGACCCCAGCCACGCCAAGCGCCTGGCCCGCCTAGCCTCCCTCCAGGCCACCGACGCGGGCACCTTTGTCCTGGCCGCCCACTCCTTTATGGAAGGCGTTATCCGGGAGAGCGTCCTCCTCGAGGAAGGCGATCCCGACTGGTTTGGCGCCTTGGTCAACCGCTACCGGGACCTCCTGCGGGCCCGGATCGGCGCCCACAACCCCAGCCTCGGGGTCCTTTCCCTCATCAAGAACGCCCACGAGCCCACCAACGCCGTGCGCCACCACTTTGCCGAGCTCGAGGTCAACCGGGCCCGGGAAGCCACCCAGCACCTGCGGTCCTTCTGCGGCCTCTCGGGGATCGACTGCCCCGAGGAGCTGGCTATCCTGGAGCGCTACCTCCTGGCCTGGGACGAGCGCCGGCCCGTGGGAGCCCTCGTGGACGAGCTGGCCGCCATCCGGCGGGCCCTTGGGGCCATAGGGACCAAGGGCCCGAGGCTCCTCGACCGCATCGCCGCCCTGGAGAAGGCCGAGAGGGAATCCCTCCACTTCCAGGAGGAGATCAAGGCCAAGGACAGGCAGATCGCCGAGCTGGCCGGCGTAAGCGCCAACCGGGACGAGAAGGTCAAGGACCTGCGGGACGAGCGCAACCGCCTCAAGGAGGAGCGTAAGGCCCTCGAGGCCGAGCTTAGGGATTCCAGGAAACGGGAGGAGGCCGAGGCCGAGGCCCGGGCCTACCTCGATTCCCTGCGGGCCGCCACGACCTACACCCGAACCCGGGCCGACTATGAGCGGACCATCATCCGCCTCACCCCGGAGCAGAAGGACGTGCTCAGGCAGATCCGCCTCGAGGGGGACTTCCTCGTGAAGGGGGCCGCCGGCACCGGCAAGACCCTGGTCCTCCTCGAGGCTATCCGCAAGGCCCGGAAGGGGGGAGAGCAGGCTACCCTCGCCCTGCCCGAGCTCTCGGGCTCCATAGCCCTGATCACCTACACCCGGGCCCTGACCAAGTACGACCGCTACCTGGCCCGCCTCCTCGACCTGGGGGAGGGGGATCGCATCCAGACTGCCCTCTCCTTTATCACCGAGCGCTTCCACAGCCTCGTGCCCGGGGCCAGCCTCGAGCTCAGACTCCAGGACGAGGCCGCCGCCCCTTTCTGCCCCCCCTTCCTCTCCACCCGGGAATTCGCCGCCGAGGCCGACTCCTTCCTCTGGGCCAACCTGGTCACCGAGGCCGAGTACCTGGGGGAGTCCTTCCCTCGCCGGGGCATGAAAAAGCCCCTCCAGAGAAGGCAGCGCGAGGTCGTTTGGGCCGCCGTCATCGCCCTAGAGGCGGACCTGCATGAAAAGCGGCGCTACACCCAGAACCTCGCCGCCCGGGACCTGGTCCTTGCCGCCCGGGCCGGCACTGTCCTGGAGGGCCTCGACCATATCTTTGTGGACGAGACCCAGGACCTCTCGGCGGCCATGCTCGCGGCGATCAAGGCCAGCGCCCGCCACAGCCTCGTCCTGGCCGGTGATGGGGACCAGTCCATCTACCAGCCCTTCACCTCCTTCGAGCGGGCGGGGATCGACATAGTGGGCCACACGAGGGTATTGCGCACCAACTTCCGCAACACGGTCCAGCTCCACGACTACGCCGAGCGCTACCGGTCCCTGGGGGCCGCGAGGGGGGCCGGGATCGACGCCGAGAGCCAGCCCGAGGCCTTCCGGGAGGGCCCCGAGCCCGAGCTCTTCGAGGCCCCCGACCAGGCCGAGCTCCTGGCCCTGGTGGTCCGCCATGTAGGCCTCTATACGGGGGCCCTGGGCTACGAGGCGGACAACCTAGCCATCCTCGCCCCCACCACCCGGGATCTCGAGGACTTGGCGGCCGCCCTGGGAGCCGCAGGCCAGGAGAGCGCCCAGGTCCACCGGGACAGCTTTGAGTTCGGGGACTCCGGCAGGGTCCGCCTGTGCACCCTCCACTCCGCCAAAGGCCTGGACTTTCCCGTGGTCTTCCTCTACCTCCCCCGCCTCCACGTGGCCGATGGGACCTGGGAGGGCGGGGCCGAGGACCGCCTCAAC
>JAKPBN010000395.1 GCA_029778945.1 Spirochaetota bacterium | reverse complement strand
GGGCCGGGGGCCCCGCTATTGCCCCTCCATCGAGGACAAGATCTTCCGCTTTCCCGAGCGGGGCCGCCACCAGGTCTTTATCGAGCCCGAGGGGGAGGGCACGGACGAGCTCTACCTCAACGGCCTGTCCACGAGCCTCCCCGAGGAGGTCCAGGAGGCCTTCATCCACACCCTCCCCGGCCTGGAGGAGGCCCAGATCGTCCGGCCAGGTTATGCGGTCGAGTATGACTACGTCGATCCCCTGGCCCTCCTGCCCAGCCTGGAGTCCCGCCTCCTTGGGGGACTGTTCCTGGCCGGCCAGACCAACGGGACCTCGGGCTACGAGGAGGCCGCCGCCCAGGGCCTCCTGGCCGGCATCAACGCCGCCCGCGCTCTAGCCGGGGAAGAAGCCGTCGTGATCGACCGCAGCGAGGCCTACCTCGGGGTCCTGGTGGACGACCTGACTACCCTGGGCGTCAAGGAGCCCTACCGGATGTTCACAAGCCGGGCCGAGCGGCGGCTTTCCCTGCGCTGCGACACCGCGGACCGCCGCCTCACGCCCCTGGGGCGGAGCCTTGGCCTCGTGGATGAGCGGCGCTGGGAGCGCTTCCAGGCCAAGCTGGCCGGCCTCGACGAGATCGCCAGCCTCCTGGCCAGCCGCAAAATCAGCCATGCCGACGCGGCCCTCGATCCAGTCCTCGTCCCCCATGTGGGCGAGTCGGCCTCCGACGCCCTGAGGGACCCCAAGCTCGAGGGCGGCCCGGCCCACCTCCTGCCTGGTCTGGCCGGGCGCTTTCCGCCGGAATGGCTCGAGGGTGTCCGCCTGGACCTTCGCTACGAGGGCTATGCCGAAAGGGAGCGAAGGCTGTCCGCGCGCTTTGACCGGGCCGAGCGCCTGCGCATACCCCCGGACTTTTCCTACGCCTCCATCGAGGGCCTCTCCAGCGAGGGCCGGGAAAAACTCGAGGCCCAGAGGCCGGCGAGCCTGGGCCAAGCCGCCCGGATCCCCGGGGTCCGCCGGGCCGACGCGGCCCTCCTCATGGTCCGCCTCCTCCGCGCCGCCCGGGAGAGAAGTGGATGAGTGGATGAGTGGGTGAGTGGATAAGTGGAAAAAAAAGAGAGGTAATTCCCTGGGGAATTACCTCTCTTCAAGGCGATGATGGGGAGCGGGCTTCGAGCCCTCCCCCGGGGCTATTTGGGCTCCACGCCGAGCATCGCGGCCAGGTCGACCTTTGCCTTGTCCAGGGCGGCCTGGTATTGCTCCCGCACGGCGCCGACATTCTGCTTATAGAAGGCGGCGAACTCAGGATCCGTCATCGGGTCGAGGCGGAAGTCGGTCCCCATCCTGGCGGCCATCTGCCTTTCCTTTTCCCTGAGCTTGGGTGCCCACTGCTTGCGGATAGCCTGCTCAACCTGCTTCATGTCATCGATGTACTGCTTGAGGAAGGCGGACAGCTGCTGGAAGACCCCTTGGATCTTCTTTTCAGTCATTGCCCCGCCTAGGGGGCCGCCGAGGAGACCGGAACCCTCGCTTAGGGCCGCATAGCCCTGGGCAATGCGCTCAAGCTTTTCCAGGGCCGCCTCGTTGGTGGGTAGTTGGAGTTGGGCCTGGAGGATCTCCAGCATTCCGGTCTTGAGATGGATCCTCTTCTCCTTGGGGCAGGCGGAGAGCTTTTTTCCCAGGTCTGAGGAGGCGGGATCGTCGAGGTAGAGGCCGGCGGCCTTCTTGCCTTCCTGGCGGAGCTCGTTGGCCGCAATGGCCTCGGGATCGACCTTGAGATCCTTGGTCTTTTCCAGGGCGAGCTCTAGGGCGCTTTTTATCATGGCCATGTGCTTCTCCTAAAGGTGATGTTATACGCCCGGCTCGGGGCTCTTGTCAGCGCTCGGGCCTTGCGGGGGCCGAGCCAGGCCCGAGGCCGGCCTGGATTTCCCTCACAAAGGCAAGGACCTTGTCCAGGACCGAGGCCGCCACAATGAGGCCCGCCACCCATTCCAGGGCCTGGAAGAGGATCGCGCTCCGCAGGCCTAGGGCGATCTTGGCCAGCTCCGCGGCGTAGAGGACCATGATCGTGGCCACGGCAACCTTGCCCATCAGGGTGGTCTTGGGCTCGATGTGGCGCCTGACCAGGTACAGGACGGCCATCAGGGCCGACTGC
>JAKPBN010000368.1 GCA_029778945.1 Spirochaetota bacterium | reverse complement strand
GATGGAGGAATCCGACCTCTGCCAGGACGCTCTCCACGGCCGGGCTAGCATTCCTGCCCGGAGCGGCAAGAGCTGGGGCGAGTACCGGGTCGATGTGAGCCCCTGGCTCGCGGCCTTCCTCGTGGGCCGGGAGCTGGTGCCCGAGGAGGTCGAGGCCACCGCCAAGGCCCATCCGGGCTATCGCTGGACCGGGAGGCACTTTACCGTGGCCCGGGGCTATCCCGTGGAGTCCTTCCTCGCCTCCTGGGCCGATCGGGTCCAGGCCAGGGAGCTGGGCCGCTACCGCCGAGCTTCTCCGGTGGGCTTTGTCTCCTGGCCGACCCTCGACCCCCTCCACCACCCCGGCGAATGGGCAGAAGGCTCGGACAAGGCGCCCTACCATGACCGGAGCATGGTCGACCTGCGGGCCGTCTCCCTGGGCCCCGATGAGAAGGCCGGCTTCTTCGCGGCCTTCCATATCTATCCCAATTACCCGGACTTTATGACCCGGGACTCGGCCTACAACAAGGACGATCCCACGGGCATGGCCCGCTACGGAGCCTATATCACCGAGCTCCTGTCGGTCCTGCCCAGGGTCCCCCTGATCGTGGCCGAGTTCGGCCTGTCCACGGGCTACGGCACGGCCCACCTCCATCCCGAGGGCCTCGACCACGGAGGCCTGCGGGAGGCCGACCAGGCCCTAGGCCTCGTGCGGATGTTCCGGGTCCTGGCCCAGAGGGGCACGGGAGGGGGCATGGTCTTCGAGTGGTCCGACGAGTGGTCCAAGAAAACCTGGAACACCGAGACCTACATGATCCCCTACGCGAGGCACCAGCTCTGGCACAACGTGATCGATCCCGAGCAGAACTACGGCATTGTCGGTTGGGAGGGATCTTCTCCCCTCGCATGGACCGACCTAGGCTCGGGCCTGCGGACCGCGAGCGACCCCGGTTTCCTGTACCTCAGCCTGGACTCAGGTCCCAGCGGCGGGGGAGCAAAGAACCAGGAGATAGAGCTTGGAATTGATGTGGTTCCGGGGCGGACGGGCCAGTACCGCCTCAGCCCCGAGGGCCCCCCCTCTCCCCAGGGCTCGGAGTTCAAGGTCTGGATCACGAGAAGTCCCCGGGGCCTCGCCTCGGCCAGGCTCCTCGTGAGCGCCGACTATGACCGCGCCTCGGGCTTCCTCTCCCCCCGGGAGTCCGGCCAGGGAACCTTTACGACGATGGCCAGTCTCGTCAACAACGAGATCACCTCCCAGGAGGGCATCCACTTTCCGGCCCAGCGGGAGGAGGGCAGCCGCCTGGCCCTCGATACCCCGGCCAGCAAGGGCCTGGCGGGCATCGACGCCGAGGGGAGGCTGGTGCTGCGCCTGCCCTGGTCGCGGCTCAATTTCTCCGACCCCTCCTCGGGGACCATCCTCCTCGACGCCCGGGCTGGCAGCCAGTACATCACACTCCAGGACAGCATCGGCACGAGGCGCATAGACTCCCTGGGCCTCTGGGCCGTCATCAGGACCAAGGGGGACGAGCAGCCCAGGCTCCTCCCGGCCGCGGACAAGGCCTGGCGGATAGGCCTGCGGACCTGGGACGCCCTGGACCTGAGGCCCAGGCCTAAGCCCAGTCTCAAAGCCTTGAGCGAGCTCCTCCACTTCTGGCGGCCCCTGGGGCTTGCGCCCTAGGCCGCCATGCCTAGGCCCGGCCTTTCAGGTCGATAAAGGCCTCGACGGCCGCGGGATCGAAATGGCTTCCCGAAAGGGAAACCAGGTGGGCCAGGACCCTTTCCTCGGGCCAGCCCGCTCGGTAGGGCCGGTCCGAGCGCAGGGCATCCCAGACATCGACCACCGCAAAGAGGCGGGCGGCCAGGGGGATGTCCCCGGCCGAAAGGCCCTGGGGATAGCCCGAGCCGTCCCATTTTTCATGGTGGCAGTAGGGGATGTCCAGGGCGTGGTCCAGGAAGCTCAGGCGCGACAGGAGGTCCCGGGCTATCGTGGGGTGGCGCTTCATGATGAGGAATTCCTCTTGGCTCAAGGGACCGGGCTTGAGGAGGATGGCGTCGGGAACGCCCATCTTGCCTATGTCGTGGAGGAGGGCCCCATGGCGCACCCAGTCCAGCTCCGAGCCGGCTATCCCGAAGCGGCGAGCCAGGTCCAGGGTCATCCCGGTCACCCGCCGGCTATGGCCCTCGGTCTCCCGGTCCCTGAGCTCCAGGGCCTCGGCCCAGCCCTCGATCGTGGCCTCGTTGGCCTTCTGGAGCTCCTCGTTGGCCTCGCGCAGGCCCCGGAGCAGGGCCGAGTTGTCCAGGGCCACCGCGGCCTGGCCGGCGAGGGTCTCGAAGTAGAGCTCCCAGCTCGGATAGTGGCGGAAGGGGCTGCGGCGATAAAGCTCCAGGACGCCCTCGATCTTGCCCTTCACGGTGAGCCGCATGCCCGCGTAGAAGAAGAAGCCCTCGGCGGCGAAGGCCGGGGAGCGGCTGAAGCCCTCGGCCCGGGCGTTGAGGTCCTCGACAATGATCGCCCGCTCGCTCTGCATGGCCCGGCCGGCGAAGCCCTCGCCGGCCCGGAGGCGGGTGTGGAGGAGGGCCTCGGTGTGGAAGCCTGTGCGGGCCCCAAAGCCAAGGTAGCCCTCGCCGTCGAGGAGGAGGACATCGGCGGCGTCCACCCCCAGGCGGGCCAGGGCCTGCTCCAGGATCACGGCGAGGACCCGGTCGAGCTCGAGGCTTGAGGCTATGGCCAGGTCGATCGTGTGGAGGGACTCCAGCTCCCGGTTCTTCTCCAGAAGGCCATTGGACAGCTCCTCCACCTTGCGGAAGGCCTTGGAGAAGACCATGGAGAGGTGGAAGCTCTGGGCAAAGATATAGAGGAAGACTCCATAGGAGGACATGTAGAAGGTGTTGGCGAGGCTGCCCGTGGACAGGAGGACGTCGTTCGCCGAGGTGGCAAGGAGGATGACAATGCCCACCAGCACGATCCTGGCCCCCTCCTCGCCCTTGATCGCCGCCAGGACGACCACCACGAGGAGGTAGGCTCCTGCGACGAGGATAAAATACTCGTACCAGTGGAGGAAGCGCTGGGCCGTCATCGCCGGCGCAACAAGGCATAGGGCGGCCCAGGCCGCGGCCACGCCGATGATGGCCAGGACGGGGCCGCGCCGGACCTGGCGGGGGAATAGCTGCTGGAAGAAGAGGCCAAAGAGAGGCAGGGTGAGGTGGGCCGAGAGGAGCTGGAGCCTGAAGCCCCATTCCCAGGCCTCCTTGCCCGCGCTGAAGGCCTCCCAGAGAAGGCGCTCCCCCATGAGGAGGTTGCGCGCCGCCATTAGGAGGCAGATGATCCCGAAGAGAAGGGAGGCCCTGTCCTTCTTGCGCAGGAGGAAGAGCCCCAGGTGGTAGAGGCCCATGATAAAGAGGGCCCCGGAGATGAGAGAGGTCGATACCACGTCGCGCCCATGCTTGGCGGAGATGGCCTCGGCCGTGCCAAGGATAGGGCTGTCCCAGGTGCCTATCATCGGGGTCGAGAAATTGGCCACCTGCATGAGTATCTCCACCTCGTCGCCGGCCGCCTGGAAGACAGGATAGGCATTGCCGTTCGAGGGGA
The DNA here is from genome assembly GCA_029778945.1 of Spirochaetota bacterium. GTDB lineage: Bacteria > Spirochaetota > Spirochaetia > Treponematales > Rectinemataceae > JANYKC01. Next base: position 6,036 of record JAKPBN010000368.1, on the reverse strand, counting down.
GGTAGGACTCGGGCTTCGCAGAGACCCTGCCGATCTCGGCGATCTCGCGGCCATCCACAAAGACCCTGAGGGCGCTGTAGGCATTGGGCAGCCTTAGGGCCAGGCTGCCGCTCTGGGGCGGAAGGGAAAGCCTGAGCCGCAGGGTCCCCACTCCGGTCACCGGCTCCCGGGCTTTCCGGAATCCCGTCACCGCGGCCCACATGCTGGGCACGGTGACGAGGCTTGGTGGAGGAAGGCCGGCCCGGTCAGCCTCCCCGGGGCCTAGGAGGATATTCCGGTAGAGCTCCCATTCACCGTCGAGGCGCAGGAGTTCGCCCTGGGCCAGGCTAAAGTCCTGAGGGAGTCCGGCCCTGCCGCCAAGGGCCTTGGCCGAGTGGATGGGCCGGAAGGCGCAGCCCAGGCTGAGGAGGAGGCAGAGGACAGCGCTCGCCCCTAGGATAGCCGAAGCGGATAAACGGACCTTCCCTTGCCTCATTGCGCTAAGGATATAGCCCTGAAAGGCCTTTCGCAAGGACGTAGCTTAGGTTCTTTCCGCCGGTGGCCCCTGGCCTAGGGTGCCTGGATCGTGCGGTCCTTGTCCGCGAGAAAGCTCTGAGACCCATGGTCAAAGGTCCTCACGACCACCTGGCCCGGATAGAGCCAGAGGCTGTTCATGTAGATCCTCAGGTGGTCCAGGTCTCCGCAGTGGATGTCCGTGGTTCGGCCGCCATAAAGGTTCTGGACCGAGGCGAAGCTCGGGTTGCTTGGGCTGGTATGGGTATGGCCGGATACCCAGAGGAAGACCTGGGGGTTGCGCCGGAGGATGGCGTCGATGGCGCCCGCGGGCTGGGCCGCGGCCTCGCTCGAGGCCGAGGAGGGTTTGCCTTTCTGGAGGAGGGTGCCCGCCAGGGGGGCGTGGAAGAAGATGATGGTGGGCAGGGAGGATGTGCGGGCCAGGGTCTCGTCGAGCCAGCGCAGGGAGGCCTCCGAGAGGCCGACTTGATGCTTGAGCTGGCTTGAGTCCGTCGAGAGGTAGATGAGCTCATACCCCGCGAGGCTCTCCTCCCTCTGGAGGGAAGCCAGGTGGAAGGAGGACAGGAAACGCTCGAGCTTTTCCCTCCGGCTCTCGGAGCTGCCCCGGACAAGCCTGCCAGCCCGGGTCTCGTCCCGGTAGATGTAGTCATGGTTTCCGGTGATGGGCACGAGCGGCGCCGTGAGACCGGCCAGGAGGCCGCTCGCGAGGCGGTATTCCTCCTCGCTTCCCGTCGTGCCCACGATGTCCCCCAGGGCGACAATCCGGGTCAGGTCCTTCCAGCCATTGATGTCCCGGAACGCCGCTTCCTTAGCGCTTGCTAGGCGGGCGCCTCGCTCCGGGTCCTGGGTCGCCGTCGTCTTGTAGGGCAGGTGGGGGTCGCCCAGGAGGACTATGCGGGGGGCCTCAGAGCCAGGGGCGGCGGCAAGGGACCAGGCTCCAAGGATGATGGCCAGGGCGGCCAGGAAACGCTTGTTGACGCTCAAATCAGGTACCTCGCGGCGGCTATTCTGTCCTCACCCGCCGGCTCCACGATCGCCTGCGCCGCGGCGTGGAGCCTCGTCTCCATGTAGTGCAGCCCGTCGCTCAGGGCCAGGGCCTCGTCCTCAATGCTGATTCGCACAACGCAGTGCGCCATGCCCCCGGCGGTGGCCTTGGCCACTATCTCCCTCAGGCCTTCCTCCAAGGCCCTTTCCTTGGCGGCCTCAAGGCTCGGGAAGTCCCGCTTGCGGTCCGGGCCAAAGACCACATAGCCCCCTCCTGTCCTGGACCGGATGAGAATCTCGACTTCCTCCGTGACCGCGCTGGTCACGGCGCCGACCGCCCCGGCCGTCTGGGCATGGGGCGGGCTTATGCCTCTAGTGCCTAGGCGCTCGGCCAGGGCGGGCAGGAAGGCATCCATCGGCGCCCCTACGCCGACCAGGGGCAGGCCCAGGCGCATGGAATAGCTCAGGGCCCCATCGGCCTGGCCCGTGAGGGCTCCCTCCCAGAAGCGGCTGCCCAAGCCCGTGAGGGCCAGCTCGCCATCCTTGCGGGGGCGGCCGGGGTCGGCTATCGCCTCAAACACCACGGCCTTGGCCAGGCTTTCCGTTATGGCCTGCCGCAGGATCCTCCCGCAGCCCGCCTGGTCCACCTCGAGCCTCGTGGCCAGGGCGCCGAGGGCCTCGATGGCCGTCTCTGTGTCCCAGCGCCGGAAGCTGCCCTCGGCATGGAGGAGATCGGTCGGGGTAATGCCGCAGCGCTGGATATAGCCGGCCCCCTCGAGCCTCTTGACCGGGATCGAGGACAGGAAGGGATAGTCGAGGGCCCTAGCCAGGCCCAGGATGCTCAAGGGACCCGAGCGCAGGGCCTGGAGGACGGCCCTTTCCCTGGGCTCGAGCCAGGCCTCGCTCCCGGGCTCGGAGACTAGGATAAAGACCTGGGCGGGGTGCATCATGGCTATCTCGGCCAGGCGGGAGGCGGCGAGCTCCGAGGCCTGGGCCCTGACCCGGCTGTCCTGGGCCACTGCCCGGCAGATCGGGAGGATCCGCCGGGGCCCCAGGTGGATCCGGCCGGCCTCGACGCGGATCTCGCTGTCCCCCCCCAGGCCTATGGATGTCGACTTCAGGGTCCTCACCGCGGTCCGGTGCTCCCCTATTACGGCGCCTCGGCTGCTTATCACCGGCCTTCCTCGGGCGGTGAGGGCCACGTCGCTTGTGGTGCCCCCCATGTCCACGATCACGGCCTCCTCGAGCCCCGCGAGCCTGAGGGCGCCCTGGGCGGAGGCCGCGGGGCCCGAGAGTATCATCTCGATGGGCCGCTCCCGGGCCTCGGCCAGGTTCATGAGGGAGCCGTCGGCCCGGACGATGGTGAGGGCTGTCCCGATGCCCCTGCGCGCCAGCTCCTTCTCGACCCCGAGGCCGAGCTCCACGATCAAGGGGCCGATCCGGGCATTGAGGGCCGTGGTGGTGGCCCGCAATATGCGATCGAGCTCGCTTGAGAGCTCGTGGCCCATCACGACCGGAAGGGTGGTGATCCCCCGGATGAGCTCCTTGATCCTCGTCTCGTGCTCGGGGTTCCGGGCGGCTCCCGCCCCGGTGACGGCCAGGGCCTCCACGCCCTCGGTCTCGACAAGGCCGCGGACGGCCGCCTCGACCTCGGCCTCGTCCAAATCCTCGAGGAGGTTACCCATCACGTCGTGGTAGCCCTTGACCACCCTCAAGGGACGGTGGCTGATCCTGGCCAGCTCGTAGCGGTCATAGCCCGAGAGGATGAGGCCGACCTTGCGGCCCTTGCCCTCCACGATCGCGTTGGTCGCGAAGGTCGTGGCCAGGGATGCCCGGCGTATTTGGGCGAATCGGGAGGCGGGCAGGGCGTCCAGGGCCTCGCCGATGCCCAGGGCGGGATTGCCATGGGTCGTCGCCGCCTTGGCGGAGGCGATGACCGAGGAGGCCGCGAAGTCGTAGAGCACGGCGTCCGTATAGGTGCCCCCGGCGTCTATACCCAGGCCCAGGCCATGCCTGAGCTCGGTCGCCCTCTCGTAGCCCGTCCCCTCGAGCCTGGCGCCGAGGTACTCGGCCTGGCCCTCATGGACGGCGTAGTAGCCCTGTCCTATGCCGCCGCCGCAAAACTGGTCTGTGGATCCTGCCATGGTGGGAGGATTCTACCCTAGACTTGCGTGATAGGGTAGGCTTGGGCCAGTATCCATCCATCTCCGCGAGGAATCCCTGGACCTCCCTGAGCCCATCCTTGCGCCTCAGCGTCTTGCCCCAGGCTTTGCGGGCATATTTGCCATGCTCGATGAAAATGCCCGGAAGGGGCCCCTGAGCATGGCGAAAATTGCCGTGGCCATATAATGTCCCCCTCTTTGCTCAGACCAGGCATGCTGAGCAAGGATAGAGGCTATGGCAGAGAAGCAGCGATCCATCCAATGCATAATTCGGTGCCCATCATGCCTCGGGTGCATGAGCCCCGAGGAAGGCCTGGTCATGCCCCGTGACAGAGGGAGGCATCATGACCTATACTGCAAAGGTCCCGGATGGGCAGTCGCCGCCATGACCGGGACATCGAGAACCCCAGAGACTGGAACGACAATGAACCGAACGCTGAGAAGCCTTGCCTCATTCCCTTCAAGGATATTGCGCCTTCCCGAGAAAACCCTAAGCATTGTAACCACTATTATCCTCAGCCTGGCTGCGGCCTTTATGTCGGTTGCCTTCCTTTCCTTGACCAATCTTCTTTTCGCGTCCACTTTCGGCTATTTCTCGACGCGCTCAACCACCTACTTCCTTGTGGCCAGCTTCCTGACCATCATGGGGTCCTCCTTGGTGGTCGGGGTGCTGCTCAATCGCATAAGCCCCGAGGCCGCGGGAAGCGGCATCCCCCAGCTGAAGGCCGCCTATTGGAAGGATATGGGCCATGTCCCGATCAGGCCGGTGCTCGTGAAATTCCTTGCGGGCGTGATCAGCATCGGTGGCGGCACAAGTCTGGGGCGGGAAGGCCCCACCGTCTTCATGGGGGGAGGAGTATCCTCTTGGCTGTCCGGCTATCTCGGTTTTCCAAAACGGGAGCGTCGCGGACCCGCCCTCATCGGAGCCTCTTCAGGCCTGGCCGCGGCCTTCAACACGCCCCTGGCTTCCATAACTTTTGTCCTTGAGGAGATCGTCGGCGACTTCAGCAGCAGATCCATCGGACGCGTGCTGATCTCAGCCATTGTCGGCGCCTTTACCGTGTATGCGCTATTGGGCAGACAGCCGGCCTTCCTGGTTCCGGCCCTGGACCAGGTCTCCTGGGTGCACTACCTCCTCGCGCCCATTGTTGCCCTTGCCGCCTCCTACCTGGGCATAGTCTTTCATCGACGGGCCATAGCCTTGAGGGGCAGGTTGCGAGGCCAAAGACTGCTGCCCGCCTGGATGATGCCCATGGCCGGGGGCCTCATAACCTGGTGCATTGGCTCTGGGGTATATCTTTTGACGGGGAAGCTCGGCGTCTTTAGCCTGGGCTACCAGGATCTCTCCAGCGTGTTGCGCAACGACTTTGTCTGGTGGACCGCGGGGCTGCTCGTGCTTGGAAAGTTGGCCGCAACGATCTTTTCATACAGCTTCGGCGGTTGCGGGGGAATCTTCTCCCCCCTGCTCTTTGTTGGCGGCTTGTGCGGCTACTTCATGGGCAGCGTTGTCTCCTTTTGGATTCCCATGACCCCCAGCGACCTTATAGTCCTGGCTGCGGTAGGCATGTCCTGCTGCCTGGGGACGGTCGTCAAGGCGCCCCTTTCCGCCTTGCTTATAGTTTTCGAGATGACCCACCAGTTTTCCATGGTGCCTGCCCTCCTCATTGGAATGGCCGTATCCATGACGGTGTCCAAGCTGACGGGCTCGGAGAATTTCTATGAGGCAATCCTGGTCCAGGATGGGCATGACATCCACAAGGTAAAGCCTCCGCTCGACCTGACGGGCTGGCAGAGCCAGCCAATCTCGGTGATTGCCCAGAACAAGCCGACCGTCATCACCAGCCTCGAGCCGTCGGGGCTCCGCGCGGTCCTGGCTGGCTGCCAATATCAGTGCTTTCCCTTATTGGTTGATGGCATGTTGCTCGGAATTCTCACGCGGCGGGGAATAGAGGCGGCCCTTTCCGGCGGGGTGGATCCAGAAGTGATTCGCGCCATAACCTGCACCCCCGAACAGAGCGTCCGTGAGGTTGCAGATCGACTCATTGACTCGACGGAGGGCTTTGTTGTGCTCGTGGACGATAAGAGCGGCGCAACCCGAGGAATCGTCACTCTCCACGATATCCTGCGGGCTCAGGCTGCGTTGTCGGATTAGGACGTGTACCGGGGGCTCGGTTTCCCCCTCGCCTCATACGGCCAAATGAGCTGGCGCTTCGTAAGGCCGCGCCAAAAAGATCGGAAGAAGGCAGAGCGTCCTCCCTTCGATTCCGCCTTGCGCTCTAAAAGCTTTTCCATGCCCTGCCGGAGGTACTGCGAACGCTAGCGAGCTATTCCCGGCCAGCAAATAAAAGACCCGACTCCAGATTGGAGTCGGTCTTTT
>JAKPBN010000355.1 GCA_029778945.1 Spirochaetota bacterium | reverse complement strand
CGGCCTGGACTCCGGGATCGCCAAAATCCCTCATGGCCCGGACCCTGAAATCGCGCATCGCCCCGTCCCATTCCTCCGCCGGGAAGCTGGCCGAGGCAAAGGCGGGCTTGGCCAGGGCCGCAAGAAGCTCGTCCAGGAGGCCGGGGAAGTCGGCGGGGGGGGCCACGAGCTCGAGGCTGAGGCCGTCATAGGAGACTTCCTTGAGCTCGAGCCTGCCCCCGGCGGCCTCGATGCGCCGGCGGAGCTCCCCGGGGGGGCTGCCTTCCTTCCCTCTGGACAGGAGGGCCAGGCCCAGGGCCAGGCTCCCTTCCCGCCCCGGGGCGGAGAGGGATCCGGCCCCGAGGATGCAGATCTCCCCGGCGGCGAGGCTCCGGCCCGGCAGGCGGCGCAGGAGGAGGCGGCTCCCTCCGGGCAGGTCCCTGGCTACGAGGCTTGCCAGGCTTGCCTTGAGCCAGGCCGACTCCTTTTGGGGAGCCGCAGGTCCGCCGTCGGGCCTCTGGGCCTTGGGGCTGGCCGGGGGGACGAGGGCCAGGCCCTGGCCGCCGGGGCCCTGCGGAGCCGGGGCCTGGTGGGGAGGGCTGGCCGGGACGGCGGCAGGCCCAGTGGCGCCGGGCGAGCCGGCCACGCCGGCCGTGCCGGTAGCCGCGGACCCGGGCGCCGCGGCGGGAGGGCTGCGGCCGGCCTCGGCCTGGCGGCCCCCCTGAGGAGGAGTGGCGCAGGACCCAAGGAGGACAAGGCCCAGGGCCAGGGCCAGTACGCCCGACCTGGGCCGCGGGCCTCCTATCACTTTTGCCACCAGAAGGCGTTAGCCGGACTTACAAGCTCGAAGCCCGAGGAGGCAAAGCTCTTCTTTTCCCGCTCGTAGTCCGTGGGGTTCATCCTCAGGGCTATGACCTCGAGATTGCGCATGATGTAGGAGTCCAGGAAGGCCCCGACCTCGTCTTTTCCCGTGGCGGCGAGCCTGGCCGAATAGTCCAGGAAATAGTCGGTGGAGGAGGAGGCCCACCACCAGGCCAGGGAATCGACAAAGCCCTCGGCCGTCTCCAGGGAGAGGCGGCGGGCCGCCTCCAGGCGGGCCCGGGCGGCCACGTAGTCGGCCGCGGAGAAATAGGAGGCCTCGCTCCGCATGGTGGACACCTCAAAGCCCCGGGCCCTCTCCTTGAAGGCCCGGGCCCTGTCCACGGCCGGCAGGGCGGGGTCCACGCTGAAGTAGGCGGAGATGGAGAGGGTCCCGCCCTCGCGTTGGCTGACATACCAGACGGAAAGGGGGTCGGAGCCGTAGAGCTGGGGCACGGCCTTGGCGACATTGGCCTTGTAGCGCCCCGCCGGGTCGGCCACCAGGGCCGACCATAGGTCTGCCGCATAACTTGCCTGGGGGTCGGTGGCCAGGTCGGGGCCGCGGTAGCGCAGCTCGACCATGGAGACGCCCTCGGGCATGGAGGGGTCGGGATAGACCATCCAGGTGGGCCTCAAGACCCCCGGGCGGGGATGGGGGAGACTAGGCTTTTTCCAGGGATCCTCCCCGGCCTTCCAGGAGGAGAAGGCCCGCTCGGCCATGGCCCTCACGGCCTCGGGCTCGACATCGCCCCCCACAAAGAGGGCGGCGTTGTTGGGTATGAACCAGGTGTCCCGGATCTTGGCGAGGGCCTCGGGGCTGGCCAGGGCGAGGCTCGCCTCGCTGCCCGCGGGATCCCTCCGCCAGGGATACTTGCCAAAGAGCCGCTTGGTCATGGCTCCCTCGTAGATCGAGTCGGGGTTGGCCGCGAGGGCCCGGGTCTCCGCGAGGACCGAGTCCCTGGCCCGGGAGAGGTCCCCCGGGAGGATCTGGGCGGGGCGGAGGTGCCTGGCCCAGAAGTCTATCCCCCCCTCGACCTTGGAGGCGGGCAGGCTGAGCCACCAGTCGACTCTTTCCGCCGAGGTGCCGCCGTTCCACTCTCCTGCGCCCAGGCTGGCCAGCTCGGCCTTGACCGCGGCGCTTCCCCCCTGGGAGGCGTCCCCGCCAAAGGCGAGGTGCTCGTAGAGGTGGAAGAAGCCCGCGGTCTCCGGGACCTGGGCCATGGCCCCGGCCCGGACGGAGAATTCGACCCTGGCCATGGGAAGGGAGGAGTCCTTGTAGACATAGACCTCAAGGCCATTCTCGAGCTTAAAGCGGGAAAGCCCCGGCCAGGAGGTGGACTCCGAGGCCAGGGGCAGGAGAAAGGCGAGGGTGCAGAGGACAGCGAAGAGGCTCCGTTTCATTTCCTTGTCTCCTCGGGCGCGGCTCATAGTAGAGCGAGGCTCGGGCCTAAGTCAAGGAAAGGGGCCCTTAAGGCCTGGCCTAGTAGTCCTTCATGATGATGCCGGCCCCGAGGATGACGACGGGTATGGCAATGCCAATGCCCGCATGGACCATAGCCAGCTCGCTGAAGACCTCGTGGTCCTGGCTCTGCATCGCATCGGACATGAGGAAGCCTATGACACCCTCGGCGACCATGAGGCCCAGGTGGGCAAAGAAGGCATAGCGGTGGATCCTGGGGGCGTTCCAGCCCGGCTCCAGCTTGCCCATAAAGGAGCTACCCGTTATGCCATTGGCGATATAGAAGCTTTCTCCCGCGGCCAGGAGGCCTACATGGGTCCAGCGCAGGGCCTGGGAGCTCGAGGAGCCGTAGACCGAGGCCACAATCGGGCCGCAGGTGGCAGGGTCAAATTCCTCAAGCCCGTCCCGGTAGGCATGGGCCTGGTTGATCATGTCCAGGGCATGGATGCCCCCCACGACCCCGGCCGCGAGGAGGAGGCCCCCGGACATCCAGCCGGAAAAGCGGTGGAAGGCGGTCTTGCTCTGGAAGCCCAGGAAGGTCGAGGCCGCGGGGGCCGGGCCTAGGTCGGGCATGTCGGTGGCCGGGGCCTCCGCCACAACCGGGTCTCCCGCCGCAAAAAGGGAGATGCCGAGGCTGCCGGGGCCAGAGGGGAGGTAGTAGGCGAAGTCCTTGCTGGTGAGCCCCTGGGCCGAGCTACCCAGGGGTATGAGGACTGCCAGGGCGAGCGCGAGACCAAGGGTTTTCTTCATGCCCCCAAGTGTGACACCATGGCCGTCCGGAAGCAAGTCCGGTGGAAGGCCTTCCCCTTGTCCCTCCGGCGACGGCCGTGCTAGCCTTTAATCCACCACCATGCCCTATAGTCCCCGCATAAGCCGAGCCATGCCTTCCTGGAAAGACTTCGAGGCCGTCCAGGCCCGGGGCCTAAGCGCGCGCCTAGGCAGCGAGGCCCTCTGGCCCGAGCTACCGGCCCTGCTAAGGCCCCTCCCCAGGGCCAAGGTCCCTCGGCGGGGCCTGCCGAGCCTCCGGGCCGTCCTCAAGGGCCTCGCCCTGGCCATCCTCGGGATCCACCTGGCCTATATCTGCCTGACGTCCTTCCTCATCCTCTCCTACCGCTTTGCCGACCCTTCGGTCACCGTCCTCATGGCCTATCGGAAATGGGGCTATGGCTGGAAGCTGGAGGCTCCGAGGCCCGTCACCCTCTCCAAGATCCCCGCCTATGTCCGGTCCATGCTGGTGGCGATCGAGGACGACGAATTCTACGAGCATCACGGGATCTCCATGAAGGCCTTCGAGCGGGCCCGGGAGATCAACAAGAGGCTGGGACGCCCCCTCTACGGCGGCTCGACCCTCACCATGCAAGTTGCCCGCACCCTCTTCCTGGTCCCGGAGAAAAGCTATGTCCGCAAGTACTTCGAGGTGATCACGGCCTTTGAGCTCGAGCTCCTCCTGCCCAAGCAGAGGATCCTCGAGCTCTATTTCGGCTATGCCGAGTGGGGCAAGGGCATCTTTGGGATCGAGGCCGCGGCGAGGCACTGGTATGGCCGGGGGGTAGCAAGGCTCTCCCGGGTCGAGGCCGCCCGCCTCATGGCCCTCCTCTCCTCGCCCATCCGCTTCAGTCCGGCCAACCTCGAGAAGAGCCTCATCCTGCGGGAGCGCTTTGCCTATCTTTATCGGCGCTATGTCGAGGGCAGGAGTCCCGTCCAGGCCACAGTCAATGCGGCCAACGCAAGCCCGCCTGAGTCGGCCGCGCCTGTAGCGCCGGCTACGCCGTCCACACAGTCCACGCCGGGCACTCCGGCCTCCCAGGAGCCAGCCAACTCAGGAGAGCTGGCGGCCAAGACCGCGGAAAACGCCGTCACCGACCAGCCCTAGGGGCGCGCTTTTAGCAGGCGGGTCAGCTCCCGGTCAAAGGCGTCCGCAAAGGCCTTGAGTTCCCGCTGGCCCCAGGTCCTCCCCCGGGGCGACTCCGGGGCCAGGCCCAAGGCCCGCAGCTCGGCGGCCCTGTCCCGGAGGGACCTTCTCTCCCTCACGTTTTCCAGGGTAAAGACCTCCCCTCGGTCGTTGAGGACGAGGACTCCGGCCTCGGCCAGGCCCTCGGCCAGGGGCAGGTCCCGGGTGACCACGAGGTCTCCGGGCCTGGCCTCGGCGAGGATGCGGCGGTCGGCGGCGTCCGGGCCGCCCTCGATGAGGACAAAGCTCGCCGGGGCCTCGACCTTAAGGGCCTTGGCGGCCACAAAGCAAAGGTCAAAGGCCGGCTGCCGGCCCTGACCCCTGGCCCGGGCCAGCTCTGACGCGGCCCGCCGGCAGAGAAGGGAGCGCAGCTCGGCCGGTAGGCTGTCCCCGTCGGCCCAGAGCCTCAAGCCCCCTCCTCGCCCTGGGGCAGGAAAGCCCGGTAGACCTTGGCCTCCCCCTCGAGGCTCCAGGTCCCGGCATCGGCCCGGATAAAGGCCGCCTGGCCCCGGCCAAGCTCGAGGGAGCCTCCCTGGTTGCGCAAGATAGCCTTTCCCTCGATGCAGAGGAGGAGCTCGGGGCCCTGGGCCTTCCGCTCCAGGACCCGGCCGGCGGGGCTCAGCACGGAGAGGCGGAAGTCGGGCACCAGGATGGGAAAGTCCGCCTCCCCGTCCAGGCCGGGCCTGGCCACAAAGGGCTCGGGCGAGCCTGAGTCAAAGGAGAGGACGGAGACCAGCTCGGGGACGTCGACGTGCTTGGGCGTGAGCCCCCCGCGGATCACGTTATCCGAATTCGCCATCAGCTCCAGGGCCTCCCCGGAAAGATAGGCGTGGAGGTTTCCGGCGCCCACAAAGAGGGACTGGCCGGGCTCGAGGACCATGTTGTTGAGGAGGGCCGGGGCCAGGATGCCCACGTCCCCGGGGTAGATGTGGAGGAGCCTGTCCATCCAGCGGAAGGCCTCGCGGCGGGAGGGCTCAAGGTCGGTCCTGGCCAGGATGCCCGGCAGGCGGTCGAGGACCCGGCCGAGGATCGCTTACTTGTCGGTCTCGTCCGAGGAGATGATCGAGTAGAAGAGGACG
>JAKPBN010000339.1 GCA_029778945.1 Spirochaetota bacterium | reverse complement strand
GACCCCGCCGGCCCTCGTCGGCCTTGCCATCCTTGGGACCGGGGGCCTGGGGTCGGCCACCGCCCTGGCCATGATTGAGGCCCTTATCTCTTCTTTCGTCCGCCACTGTCATATCCTTCCGCGAGGCGCGCGCTCATTACGGTCGCAATCCTGAGGATGGCGCCGGCCATATAGGCTTCGTCGCGCAGCTTGATCTTGAGTTCGGCGATCCGAGCATTCTCGGCCGCCTCGTCCCCCCGGCGCGTCATAGCTCTCCCGTAAATGCGGATTCTATACGATGGACGCTGCCTCCCCCCTCAAGGAGGAGGACATCGAACCGTATCCTCGCATTACTATATTCTCGATACTGCGCCAGGAAGATTTTAGCCGTTTCTACAATTCTGCGGCGTTTGGTGGGTCCGATAGCCCTTTCGAGCTCCCCGACCCCCAGTCCCCGCCAGGTCTTGACCTCCACAAAGGCCAGGAGGCCCTCCCGGAAGGCCACCAGGTCTATCTCGCCCCGCCCTGCCCGGTAGTTGCGGGCAAGAATCAGCCAGCCCTCGGCCTCGAGGATTTCCGCGGCCTGGGCCTCCCCTGCCCGTCCCCGGGCCGCCCTCGAGTCCTCCATCAGCCCTGCTGGCCCAGCTCCTTGGGATCCAGGGCCCGGGCGATAAAGACGCTCTTTTCCGCCAAGAGGTCCACGAGCTCCCCGTGGTCGCCCTCGAAGTGGTTGCCGAACTCGTCGACGATAATCCGGATCTTGGGCCGCAAGGGGGCATCGGCGTGGGTTTCCACGACCCGGGCGATGGAGGCGTTGTTGAGGAGGACGGTCGAGCCCAAGGGGTAGACCCCCATGGACTTGATAAAGGCCTTGAGGATCTCCGGGTCAAAGCGCCGGGAATTGTCCGAGAGGAGGGCCTTCATCGCCGCATAGCCTATCATCGAGTTGCGGTAGGGCTTCTGGCTCACCATGGCCTCAAAGGCGTCGGCCACGGAGACGATCCGGGCCAGGGGGTCGATCTCGCCCCCGCTCGTCCGGCGGGGATAGCCGTCGCCGTCCCAGCGCTCATGGTGCTGGAGGCCCACGAGGCCCACGTCATCCGGATAGAGGAGCTCCTTGGTGATTATGCGGTAGGAGAGGAGGGGGTGGGCCTTGATCTTCTGGGCCTCGTCCTCGGAGAGGCGGCCTTCCTTCTTGACGATGGAGTCGGGGATGCGGAGCATGCCCGCGTCGTGGAGGAGGGCCCCGGTGGCCACATAGGCCAGCTTGTAGGGGGGAAGCCGCAGGGTCATGCCCATGACGACGGAGAGTATGGCGATGTTGACGCCCGAGCGGGCGAGGTCGGAGCCCTTGGTCTCCGAGCCGAGGATGGAGGAGATCGCCGCGTCCCGCTCCTCGCGCACGAGGATGAGGAGGGCCTGGGCGAGCTGGTCGACGGTCTTGGGCTCGATGGCCTCGCTCTTGCGTATCTTGTCAAAGACCTGGGCAAGGCGGTCCACCAGGTCCATGTAGCGCAGGTAGAGCTCCCGGCTCCCGGCAAAGCCCGTGGGGGGCATCTCGGCCATCGAAGGCTGGGAGGCGGCCTTGGCCTTGAGCTCGGCCTCGGGATCGATCAAGTCGCCCTCGGTTATGGCAAAGGCCACGCCCCAGCGCCGGAGGACATCGAGGTCCCGCTGCTTGACGGCCACCCTGGCGGGGACAAGGAGGTTCTTGTCGTCGATGTAGACATCCTCGGTATAGCTTGAGCCGGGAGTGATCTGTTCAAGGGCGATTCTCTTTTTCATGCTTCCTCTATCCGTTGTATAAAGGCGAATACCCGCGCAAGTATATCAAAGTAGGCCTCTGGAACATACTCCCCCACCTCGAGGGGGTAGAGGGCCGCCGAGAGGGAATCCTCCCGGAGGACTACAACCCCCGCTTCCTTGGCTATGGCCACAAGGCGCTCCGCGGCCCTCCCATCGGCCTTGGCCAGGATAAAAGGCGCCGGCAGGCCCGGATGGTATTTCAGGGCCACTGCCCGGGCCCTGCCCGGCGCCGCAACCCTGGCGGAAGGCGAATTAGGCCCGGACATCGAGGGCTGAGCTCCCGCCCGGGGCTAGGCCGACCCGGCAGCCCAGGTCCATAAGGCTTTCCCCCAGGGCCCTGACCAGGTCATCCCCGGGAAGAGATCCCGAGGCCTCGAGCAGGCTGAGCTGGGGCCGAGGTCCCCCAAAGCCCAGGTCAAAGGCCCAGGTCTTTTCTTCCTTCCCTTCCTGGTCCTGGACACGACAGCGCGTCTCTATGCGCCCAGGGCCTCCAGCCATATAGGGCAATAGTATACGGAAAACCCCCGAGAAAGCAAATGAGTCAAGGGAGAAGGCAAAGGGGATGAGGATAGGCCCCCCGGCGGGACTGCGGGCATGGTTAAAAAGCCCAAGGAGGCTAGCCTGGCTGGGCTCAGCCCCGGACCCGGCTGTGGCTAGGCAGAGGCTCCGCAAGTATGCGGAGAGGAGCTTTTCGGCTTCCTCGGGGGGAAGGGCATTCATTGGGGCTTCCCGGCCGGCGGGGACCCGGCTCTCGGCCTGGGCTTGGGCATGGGCCTGGTCTCGGTCGGGCGAGGACCCGCTCCCAGAGCCTCCACCGCCACCGGTCCTGCCCTCGGCCAGGGAGACAAGGGCATCCACGGCCTCGGGACTCGAGGCTAGGCCCCGGGCCTCAAGGCCGGCGGCGAGGCCTGCCCGGGATTCCAGGGTCTTGGGGTCAGACCCCGGTTCGGAGAGGATGGCCCTCCGGACCCGGGCTAGGACGGCAGGAAGGGCTTTCTGGCCCTGGGCCAAAAGGGCCGAGGCCGCCCAGCGGCCCGCCGGGTCGGGGACAAGGCCCGAATCCCGCAAAAGCTGGTCAAAGCCCGAAGGCCCCGCGGCCCCTTCGAGGCCGGCCTGGCCCCGGGCTTCGATCCTTAGAAAGAGGGATTCCCCGTCGGGGCCGGTCTCGACCCGGGCGAGGAAGCTAGCTCCAAGGGATAAGGAGAGCTCTGCCCGGGCGGTCAGGGTCCTGCCCCCGGCCTCGACCCGCCAGAGCCCCTGGCCCAGGTCTTCCAGCACGGTGACAGAAATGGAAACGCCGGCCCGGAGACTGGCTCCTGGACCGGCGTTCGCCGTAGGCTGGCTTGCGGAGGCGGGACCCACAGCATTGATGGGAGACCCGCCCGGCATGGTGGCGCCTTAGGCCATTAGGCCTTGGCTTCCTCGGTCTTGCGGGCGGGGAGAAGCTCCTTGATCTTGGCCTTCTTGCCCACCTTGGTGCGGATGTAATAGAGCTTGGCCCTGCGGACCTTGCCGGCCCGGACAACCTCGACCTTCTCGATCCTGGGTGAGTTCATGGGAAAGACGCGCTCGACGCCCACTCCGTAGGAGTTCTTGCGGACCATAAAGGTCTTGCCGATGCCGGCGTTCTTCATGGCGATCACAAGGCCCTCGTAGATCTGGATGCGCTCGGTCTTGCCCTCGACGATCTTGAAGTGCACCTTGACCGTATCTCCGACATTAAAGCCGGGCGCTTCAGCCTTGATCTGCTCGGCCTGGATCTTCTGCATAAGGTTCATGGCTTCCCCCTTCAGTTACTATTTCTGCGAGTAGCCTCTGGACCTCTTCTGGAAGGCCAACCGAGGCGAGCAGCTCGGGCCGGTAGGCCAGGGTCTTTTTCAGACGCTCCCTGAGCCTCCACCCGGCAATCTTCGCATGGTGGCCCGAGGTCAGGACCTCGGGGACTTTACTTGTACCATAATCCGCGGGTCGTGTAAACTGGGGATACTCGAGGAGACCCGACTCCCCGGAGCCGGAAAAGCTCTCTTCCTCGAGGCTTTCCCCCGAGATAGCCCCTGGAAGGAGGCGGAAAACCGCGTCCACGAGGACCAGGGCCGCCACCTCCCCGCTGGAGAGGACATAGTCCCCGATGGATATCTCGTCGTCCACGTATTCGTCGATGATCCTCTGGTCTATGCCCTCATAGTGCCCGCAGATCACCACGAGGCTCCCCTCCTGGGAGAGGTCCCGGGCATAGGCCTGGTTAAAGAGCCGGCCCGAGGGGGTCACAAAGACCGTCCGCCTCTCCCGGGCGCCCACGGCGTCCAGACAGGCCCCCAGGGGCCCCGGAAGCATGAGCATCCCCGCCCCCCCCCCAAACACGAGGTCATCGCACTTGTGGTGCTTGTCCAGGGCATAGTCCCGGATATTGACCAGCTCGTACTCGACGAGGCCCTTTTTCACCGCCCTGGCCATGATGGAGGACTCAAAAAAGCCCCGGAGCATCTCTGGAAAGAGGGTGAGGACGGTGATCTTCACTTTAGGCGCCTACTCGTCCAGGAGCCAGGGCGCGATCAGCTCGAGGCGCCCGGCCTTTTCATCCACCTCGCCCACGAATTCCTTGCGGAAGGGGATGAGGACCTTGCGGCCGTGGGCTAGGAGGGTCTCAAGCCAGGGATCGGGGCCGCCCTCCACGACGGAGATGACCTTGCCATATTCCTGGCCTTCCTTGGAGACGACGGCTAGGCCTATGAGGTCGGCCACATACCACTCATTTTCCCCAAGAGGGGCTCCGCCCTCCCGGGGGGCGTAGATCTCCAGGCCCACCAAGGCCCGGGCCGTCTCCGGCGTAGGATAGCCCTCGAAGGCAATGGTGGATATGTCGGGGTTTTCCTGGAAGCGCGCGACCTTGAGGCGGAGGATATGGCCCTCCCCCCGGAGCTCCAGGGACTTCTGGCCAAAGATGTGGCCATACTCCCCGGAATAGCTCTGGATGCGCAGGTCCCCCCTGATCCCCCGGGGAGCGCCTATCTTGCCGAGAAGGAAACTGTCATTGGCCATGGTAGTAGTCCCCTCCGGGGATTGGTAAGCCACAGAGCCGCAGGCCTAGCCTTGCGTTAGACACTGAGGCACAGAGGAAAGAGGAGTATTCAGGATAGAAGAATGATTGCTCCTCTTCCCTAAAACTCTATACTCAATTCCCTCTCTGTGCCTTCGCCAAGCCCCATGGCTTGGCGTTGCCTCGGTAGCACATTCTCTTTATTTCAGTCGAGGATCTCGAGGACGATGCGCTTTTCGGCCCCGGCGGTGGAGGCGGAAAGGATGGTCCGGATAGCCTTGGCTATCCTGCCCTGCTTGCCGATCACCTTGCCAATGTCATCACTGGCGACCCGGAGCTCGAGGATGACCTGCTTGTCCTCCTCGATGATATTGACGCTCACCGCGGCGGGATCGTCCACGAGGCTTTTGGCGATGTATTCGACGAGATCGCGTTCCACGATGGTCTCCTTGGAAAAGTAAGAGCGAGAGGGAGAAGGCACGCCACGGAGACACGGAGTATGTTCACGGAGGGAAGAAGGATAAGGGAGCTAGTCAATGCCCCCAATCAGCAACTTCCGATAACCAGGAATATACGGCCCTAGAGCCTCGTGGAAGTGACAAGCCGGCCTGTCGCCCGCCCCAAAAAGGGGGCAACGGACCGGCAGCAACCGGTTACTTTACGTGAATGCCTTTCTTGTTGAGCAGGCCCTTGACGGTGTCCGAGGGCTGGGCGCCCTTGGAGAGCCAGTCCTTGGCCTTGGCCTCATCGATGAGGATCTGCTTGTCCTCGGTCTCGATGGGGTGGTAGAGGCCGATCTCCTCGATGGTCCGGCCGTCCCGGGGCTGGCGGGAATCCATGATGACAATGCGGTAGAAGGGGCGGGCCTTGGAGCCAAAGCGCTTGAGGCGGATCTTGACGCTCATGTACTAGTCCTCCGAAACAGGATGGTGATGTGGGCCCCCCTTACGACTTTGCTTCCCCGGACGGAGGGCCCGGAGCGGGGAATGACCAGCTTGTATACACTGAAGCCCCCCCCCTCGTCAATGCGGGCGCCCCTGGCTACAATGCCCGGACCGTGCAAACCCCCGGAAAACGCCCTGCCCTGCCCCCCCAGGCCCTCCTCCTTGCCCCCATGGTCGCCCTGAGCCACCGGGCCCTGCGGGAGCTCATCCTCGACTTCGGCGGCCTCGACCTGGCCTTTACCGAGATGGCCTCGGCCTCGGCCGCGGTGTCCAATTCCCCCTACGAGGAGTGCTACCTCGATGTGGGCCCCGAGCCCTCCCGGGTGGTGATGCAGTTCTATACCGTCAAGGCCGAGCGCCTGGGGGATGCCCTGGCCCATGTGGCGGACAAGGGGATCTACGGGGCGGACATCAACTTTGGCTGCTCGGCGCCCCAGATTATCCGGGCCGGGGGAGGAGCCGCCTGGATGCGCAAGCCCACCGAGGCCGCGGCCCTCCTTGCCCAGGCGAGGCAGGGCTGGACCGCGAGCCTTTCCGCCAAGCTCCGCCTGGGGGAGACCGACGATTACCAGGCCCTCCTCGACTTTTCCCAGGGCCTAGCCGAGGCGGGGGCGGACTTCCTCACCCTCCACCCCCGGACGGACAGCGAGAAATTCCGCCGCAAGGGCCGCTGGGACCTAGTGGGCCGCCTGGCCAGGGACCTTTCCATACCCGTGATGGGAAACGGGGATGTCCTGCGGTATGCCGACTGGGAGGCCCGGACCCGGGAGGCTAGCCCAGGGGGGATCATGATAGGCCGAGGGGCGGCCCAGAGGCCCTGGATCTTTGCCCTGATCCGGGGTCGGGCGGCCAATCCGGATTTTTGCCTCGAGGTAAACCGGGAAGCCACGGCCTACCAGTTCCTGGACCTCGTGGAGGCCCGCCTCCACCCGGATTTCCACCTCACCCGAGCTAAGCGCTTCTTCTACTATTATGCGGACAACTTTTCCTTTGCCCACCACCTTAAATGGAAGCTGGAAAACGCCCCGGACCTCCCGGCGATGCGGTCGATCCTGGCCGAGTACTTCCAGGAAGTCCCCGCAGACCGGCTCTCCCGGGAAATGGACTAAGCCCTTTTCGTGACACTTTATCTAACTACTGTCTTGCTGAGTTTTACATAATACGCTATTATGTAAAAGCAAGGAGTAGCCATGCCCACCACCATTCCGCTGCTTTTTCTCGAAGTAGTCGCCAAACAGCCCGACCTGGCCGCCCAATTCGCCAAGGATGCCAACGGGGACTTCCAGCCCAAGAGCTATGCGGCCCTCAAGGCCGATATCGCCGTCGCTGCCTCGGGGCTCCGGGAGCTTGGCCTCCAGCGAGGCGAAAGAGTGGGCCTGATCTCGGACAACCGTCCGGAATGGCTGGTGGCAGACCTGGCTATCCTGGGCCTGGGCGGGGCCGACGTCCCCCGGGGCTGCGACGCCACCGAGGAGGAGGTCCGCTATATCCTCTCCTGGAGCGGCTGCAGGCTTGCCATCCTGGAGAACGAAAAGCAGCTCAAGAAGATCCTCGCCTCCCCCGCCTCTTACCCGGAGCTCAAGACAATCATCCTCTTCGACCCCGCCGGGGAAGAGCAGGGAAACGCCGCCAAGGCCGCGGGCTTTAGGCTTGTGACCTGGGCCGAACTCAAGGGCCTGGGCCTCGCCCACGGCCGCAAGGGCTCGGGCCAGGCTGCCCTCGAGGCCGAGTACGAGGCCGACGCGGCCCTGGGCAAGGGCGACGAGATGGCGACCCTCATCTACACCTCGGGCACGACCGGGGAGCCCAAGGGAGTCATGCTCTCCCACCGCAATTTCCTCTACCAGTGCGACCATATCCTCGATGTGGTCCGGATCCGCTCGGGGGACATCTTCCTCTCAGTCCTCCCCATCTGGCACGTCTTTGAGCGCATAGCCCAGTACATGATCATAACCGCCGGGGCCGGAGTGGCCTATTCCAAGCCCATAGGCTCGATCATGCTCGCCGACCTCCAGGCCATGAGGCCCCAGTGGATGGCCTCGGTGCCCAGGATCTGGGAATCGGTCCAGGACGGGGTCTACCGCAACATCAAGCAGCAGGGCGGGATCAAGAAGGTGATGTTCGGGATCTTTGTGGGCGTGGGCGAGGCCTATGCCTGGTTCCGGAACCATTTCCTGGGCCGGGTGCCGGAATTCTCCCCCCGCTCCCGGGTCGTCGAGATCCTGGCCTCGGCCATTCCCCTGGCCCTCCTGGCCCCCCTCCAGGGCCTGGGCCATATCCTCGTGTTCAAGAAGATCAAGCAGAAGCTCGGCGGGCGGATGATAGCCTGCATCTCCGGCGGCGGGGCCCTACCCCCCTCGGTGGACCGCTTCTTTGACGCCATTGGGGTGCGCATCCTTGAGGGCTATGGCCTCACGGAGACCGCCCCGGTGATCGGGGTCAGGCCCCAGCAGAAGCCCACCCAGGGCACGGTGGGGCCGGTCCTCCCGGGCACCCAGGTGCGCATCCTGGACGATGAGGGCAAGGAGCTCAAATGGGGCCACAAGGGCCACATCTTTGTGAAGGGCCCCCAGGTGATGGCCGGCTACTACCGGAAGCCCGAGCTCACCGCCAAGGTCCTCTCCGCCGACGGCTGGCTCGACACGGGGGACCTGGGGGTCTTCACCCGCCGGGGCGAGCTCAGGATCGCCGGCCGCGCCAAGGACACGATCGTCCTCCGGGGCGGGGAAAACGTCGAGCCCCGGCCCATCGAGGAGAGGCTCTGCGAGTGCGAGTACATAAAGCAGGTGATGGTGGTCGGCCAGGACATGCGCTACCTTGGGGCCCTCATCGTGCCCGAGGAGGACGCGGTGATGGCCTGGGCCAAGGAAAACAATGTCCCCATCCTGGACTATGAGAGCCTCCTCAAGCAGCCCGAGATCCTCGAGCTCATCGGGGACGAGATCTATGAGAGGGTCTCCTCGAAGAAGGGCTTCAAGAGCTTTGAGCACATCTTCAAGTTTGCCCTGCTGGCCAAGCCCTTTGAGGTCGGCAAGGAGCTCTCGGCCAAGCAGGAGCTCAAGCGCCATGTGATTGTCGAGCTCTATGACAAGACTATCGCCGGTCTCTTTCAGTCCTAAGGTTCCCCTAGGCTTCCCGGCTCCCCCTTTCCGCCCCCGACCCAAAGCCGGGGGCTTTTAATTTCCTTGTAGAAAGGCCGGGAGGAAAGATCCTCGCTGTATTCTTGCCACAGAAACAGAAAACGATCATATCTGATGCAGTATATTGACATATACAACCATTCTGTATATTTTTATATCGAAATGAAAGACCTTAAAATAAGGATCTGCATGGGCTCCTCCTGCTATGCCCGGGGAAACGCCAAGAATGCGATCCTTCTCCAGGAATGGATAAGCGCTCATCCGGACACAAGCCTGGCCCTGGGCGGAACCCTCTGCGAGGGTCACTGCAAAGATGGCCCCGTCATCCGCCTGGGGGAGAGACTATTCACAGCCGTCGATGCCCTGGCCCTGGAGGAAATCCTCGGGGACCAGGCCGGAGGGAGCTAAGTGGACCAGCAGCAACCCGTCTATACCGAGACAGCCGCCTGCCAGGACTGCTACAAATGCGTGCGGGAATGCCCGGCCAAGGCTATCCGGGTGAGCGATGGCCACGCCTCGGTCATAGGAAAGCACTGTGTCCTGTGCGGCCACTGTGTCGAGGTCTGCCCCGTGGGGGCCAAAAAGGTGAGGTCCGATGTCGTGAGGGCCAAGGCCTTGGTCAGGCAAAGGCCCAAGACCCTTCTCTCCGTCGCCCCATCCTTTGCGGCGGAATTCCCCGGCCTTGGGGAGGCTGGCCTCATAGCCGCGGCCCGGCGCCTGGGCTTCGCGGGGGTCTCGGAGACCGCCTTTGGGGCCGACCTCGTCTCCGCCGCCACGGCCCGGGAGCTCGATGCCCTCAGGGACGCCGGCCCGGGCCAGGCCCGGGTCCTCCTCTCGACCGCCTGTCCGGTGGTGGTGGACTTTGTGATCAAGTACCGGCCCAAGGCGGCGCCCTTCCTCTCCCGCCAGGCCTCGCCCATGCTGGCCCACGGGCGCTACCTCAAGGCCAGCAACCCCGCGGGCACGGCCGTGGTCTTTGTCGGCCCCTGCATAGCCAAGAAACGGGAGGCCGATACTTCCGGGGGGGCGATAGACGCGGCCATCACCTTCACGGGCCTCCGGGCCTGGCTCCTGGAGGAGGGCATCGACCTGGCCAGTCCGGCAGGCGGGGCCGGGGAGCCAGGGGGGCTCGGAGAGGGCTTTTATCCGGCCCGGGCCTCCAAGGGCGTCCTCTATCCCGTGGACGGGGGCATGATAGCCTCGATCAAGGGAGAAGCCCCCGCCACCAAGGCCCACTTCGTCTCCTGCTCGGGCCTCATCGAGGTGGAGAAGGCCCTCGATGGCCTTGGGGACTATGCCGAGGAGACGCCGGTCTTCCTCGAGCTCCTGGCCTGCGAGGGAGGCTGCGTCAACGGCCCCCGCTGCGAGGGGAGATCGGGCTCCGTGGCCAAGCGGCTCCGGGTCCTGCAATACGCCAAGGGCGCCCGGGAGGAGGCCTCGACCAGCCTCCTCGACCTTTCGGACCCCCGCGCGGGGAGGCAGGCCCTGCCTAGTCCCTCCTGGTCCGAGGCCGAGATCCTCGAGGGCCTGCGCCTCGTGGGCAAGCACTCGGTGGAGCAGGAGCTCAACTGCTCGGGCTGTGGCTATGACTCTTGCCGGGCCTTTGTCGCGGCCATGCTCGAGGGCAGGGCCGAGAAGGTCATGTGCGTCTCCTACATGCGGGACCTGGCGACCAAGAAGGCCAATGCCCTCGTGCGCTCCATGCCCTCGGGGGTGGTGGTCGTGGACTCCCGCCTCGAGGTCGTGGAGTGCAATGAGCGCTTTGCCCGCCTCCTGGGGCCGGACGCGGAGCTACTCTACGAGGCCAAGCCGGGGCTCTCGGGGGCCGACCTGTCCCGCCTCTTGCCCTTTTCCGGCCTCTTCTCCCGGGTCATGGCCGAGGACGGCCCGGAGTGCATCGAGAAGGACCTGCGCTACGGCAAGCGCATCCTCCACGGGTCCATCTTCGCCATCGAGCGGGGGGCCTTCGCGGGCGGGGTCTTCCAGGACATCACAAGCCCCTCCATCCAGCGGGACCGCGTGGTCGGCCAGGCCAAGGCCGTCATCGAGAAAAACCTCCGCACGGTCCAGCGCATAGCCTATCTCCTGGGGGAAAACGCCGCGGACAGCGAGTCTATCCTCGAGTCGATCATCGATTCCTTCGAGGCCCCCGAGGACGAGCGGCCATGAAGGGCTCCTTCCTCGAGATAGGCCACTGGAACGAGGCCAAGACCGGCGAGCGGGCCGAGGGGGACGTCTTCCTCTCCCGCAGGATCGCCGACGAGGGCAGGATCATCTCGGTCCTCTCCGACGGCCTGGGCTCCGGAGTCAAGGCCAACGTCCTTGCGACCATCACCGCCACGATGGCGGCGGGCCTGGCCGCCGCGGACCTGCCCATGGAGAGGGCCGCCGAGGCGATCATGCGCAGCCTCCCGGTCTGCTCGGAGCGCAAGATCAGCTACGCCACCTTTACCCTTATCGATGTGGGCGCCACGGGGGAAATCTCCATCATCGAGTACGACAACCCGCCCTTTGTCCTCCTCCGGAATGGGGCGGTGCTGAGGGTGGAAAAGACCGAGCTCGAGGTCAAGCGCCGGGGCCCGGGAAGGGGCCGGCGGGGGATCCCGGAAAAGGCCCTCCTCCACTCCTCTCGCTTCCAGTCCCGGGCCGGAGACCGCATTGTCTGCTTCTCCGACGGGGTGAGCCAGGCGGGGATGGGCACCGAGAGGAGTCCCCTGGGCTGGGGCCAGGCGGCGGTGGAGGACTTCCTCCTCGGGGTCGTGGGAGAAAACCACCAGGTCTCCGCCCGGGAACTGGCCAGGACCACGGTCAGGGAGGCCCTGGCCAGGGACTCCGGGACGGCCCGGGACGATGTCACCTGCGGGGTGCTGTACTTCCGGGACGCCCGGCGCCTCCTCGTCCTCACCGGCCCTCCCCTCAACCCGGACCGGGATCCCGAGAGGGCCAGGATCGTCTCCAGCTATCCCGGAAGGCGCATCGTCGCCGGCGGCACCACGGCCTCCATTGTCGCAAGGGAGACCGGGCTTGCCGTCCGGGTCGACCTGGGCAAGCTCGATCCCGAGATCCCGCCCATGGCCATGATGGAGGGGGCCGACCTCGTCACCGAGGGGATCGTGACCCTGGGCCGCACCGCCGAGCTCCTGGCCGGAGAAGAGGGGGTGGACAAGCTCCCGGACAATGCCTGCTCGAGGATCATCGACCTTATGCTCAACTCGGACATCATCGAATTTGTCGTGGGCACCAAGATCAACGAGGCCCACCAGGATCCCTCCATGCCGGTGGAGCTGGATATCCGGCGCAACGTCATCAAGCGCCTGGCCGCTGTCCTTGGGGAAAAACACCTCAAGGACGTGAGGATCCGGTATATCTAGCAAGGAGAGAGCCATGGACAAGATTTGCCGGGTCACCGTCTGCACCGGCACCGCCTGCTTTGTGATGGGCGGCGCCGAGATCCTCGCCCTGGAGGACCGCCTGCCCCAGGACCTTCGCGGGAGGGTCATCCTCGAGGGTATGGCCTGCCTGGGCCTCTGCAAGGACAGGAAGGGGGGCCACCCGCCCTTTGTGAGGATCGATGGAGAGATCCTGGCCGAGGCTACCCTGGACAGGGTCCTGGCCAGGCTCGAGGCCCGCCTGGGCGGGGAAACCCTGGCATGAACCACAACAACAATGCGGCCCTCATCAAGCGCCAGGTCACGGTCCACCTGGCCCGCCTGGCCCTCGAGGGAAGGCTGGCCGAGGACGCCGACCGCCTGGCCTATGACATCACCGCCCGGGACTGGGAGACTATCCGCTGCTGCATCCACCATGACCGGGCTATCCTGAGGCTCAGGGCCATGGCCGTCCTGGGGGCCGATCCTGAGGGCCTCGAGGACTCGGACCGGCCCCTGGCGGACTATGCCCGCATGGCCGAGGAGCGGGTGAGGATGGCGGCCGTCGCCGGGCCCAAGGCCGCGGACGGCCGCAGGCGGATCCTCACCATTATCGACGAGGCCTGCAACGCCTGCGTGCGCACCCGCTACCTTGTCACCGAGGCCTGCCAGGGCTGCCTGGCCAGGCCCTGCAGGATGAACTGCCCCAAGAAGGCCATAAGCTTCCAGTCGGGCCGGGCCAAGATCGAGGCCGAGGCCTGCGTCAACTGCGGCATCTGCCAGAAGAACTGCCCCTACACGGCCATAATCAAGATCCCCGTGCCCTGCGAGGAGGCCTGTCCCGTGGGGGCTATCTCCAAGATCGAGGAGGGCCTTGAGCGCATCGACCAGGATCTTTGTGTCCTCTGCGGCAAGTGCCTGCGGGAATGCCCCTTCGGGGCCGTGGCCGAGATCTCGGAGCTGGTCGACCTCATCCTGGAGCTCAAGGCCGGAAAGCCTGCGGTAGCCCTCTTGGCCCCGGCCACGGCTGTCCAGTTTCCCGGGGGCCTTGGGCGTCTCAAGGCGGCCCTCAAGGCCCTGGGCTTTGCGGCGGTGATCGAGGTGGCCCGGGGTGCCGAGCTCGCCGCGGCCGACGAGGGGCGGGAGCTCGAGGAAAAGCTGGAGGCCGGCGCGGGTTTCCTGGCCACGGCCTGCTGTCCCTCCTGGGTGCTCACGGTAAGGCTCCACCTGCCCGAGCTGGCTCCCAGGCTCTCCTCCACCCCAAGCCCCCTGGCCTATGCGGCCCGCCTCGCCGCGGAGGAGGTCCCCGGGGCGGTCCGGGTCTTTATAAGCCCCTGTGTGGCCAAGCGGGGGGAGGCCAAGGACCTGGAGCTTGTGGACCGGGTGATCACCGCCGAGGAGCTAGGCGCCTTCCTTGTGGCCGCTGACATCGACGTGGGAGGGATGGCCGAGGAAACCCTGGCAGGCCCGCCCCCCACCTCGGGCAGGGGCTTCGCCGCCGCCGGGGGGGCCGGGGCAGCGGTCTTAGAGGCCTATACAGGGATGACCGAGGGCAAGGCCCTGCCGGGAAAGCCGGCCCGGGTCCTAGGCATAAACGGCTTGGGCCGCCAGACTCTGCGGCTCCTGGAGACCTGGAAAGCCAGGCCCCCCGAGACCGACCTCGTCGAGGTGATGGCCTGCGAGGGGGGCTGCCTGGGCGGGCCCTGCGTCCTGGCCCCCCCGAGGGTGGCCAAGGCCGAGCTGGACCGCATGCAGGCCGGGACCTAGAAGTCGATGTCGATGTCCCCGGAGACCGACTTGGCGTGGAGGCGGCGGCCTCCGCCGGCCACGGTGAGGGCGGCCCGGCGGGGACCGGCGTTGTTTCCCACCTCTCCGTGGGGGGTCTTGAGCCTGCCTGAGAGGGTCTCGGCCCGGAGCTCGAGGGCCGCGCCCTGGAGGGAAAGGCCTATGTGGCCCGAGGTCGTGTTGGCCTCCCCGCCCCCGAAGGGCTCGGGGGCCTCGATCTCCACGTCCCCGCCCTGGCTGATAGCCCTGACCCGGCCCTTGGGGCGGTTGACCGCGATCTCGCCGGTCTCGGTCTGGAGATAGAGGTCGGCGGCCGAGTCCTCGACCTCGATGTCCCCGGAATCGCTCGTGGCCGTCATCCGGCCCTCGGGCTTGACGGCCTTGATCCGGCCGCTCTGGGTGGAAAGCTGGGAAAGGCCCGTGGCCTCGATGTCTATCTCGCCGTCCCAGGTCTTGGCCTCCAGGGAGGCTCCCCCGAGGACGCGAATCCGGCCGGACTGGGTTTCCGCGACGATGCCTATGGAAAGCTCATGGACCTCGACATCCCCGGTCTTGCCGTGGATCTCCAGGTCCCGTATAGCGATGGGAAGCTTGAGCCTGAGCTCGGACACCTTGACCGTGCCCGACTCTTCCCCCAGGACAAGGATGCCTTCTATGCGGCGGATCGAGGGCTTCCAGATCGCCACTGCGGCGTGGGAACCCCGGAGCTCGAACTCGACCACGAGCTCGGAGCCCTCGGCCGGAGAGGCCGAGATGTCGGCCTCGGCAAATCTGAGGACTATGCGTTCGGCCCCCTCGGGTGCGATTTCTAGCTTGTGGAAACCGGGTGCGCTTTCCGCGTCTTCAGGCATGACGACCTCACCTATGCTTAAAATGAGACCCCAGTATAGCACATCTTCCCGACCCTATCGAGCCTCCCTTGGCCCGCCGGGGGCTTGACCCTGGCTTTCGGGCTATATAAACTTGTTTATGTCATAAACCAAGAAGGAGCAAAGCATGATCGAGCAGGAACTCAAGGACCTGGCTTCCACGATCGGGGACCTCAAAAAAGCGGTGAGGAAAAATGACCCCCTGCTCCGGGCCATGATGTCCAGCCAGGGCTGGATCCCCTTTACCCTGGGGGCCGGCCTGGGGATCGCCCTGTTCTGCCTGCCCGCCCAGATCCTCGTGGCGGCCTATGGGGACTTTTCCGCCATCCCCGGGGTCTACCGCGCCAGCCTCTGGGCCTTCCTCGCCCTCATCCTTGTGCTCTCCTCGGCGGGCAAGCTGGCCATCCTCTCCCGCAAGGCAGCCCGGGCCGAGGAGGAGGCCGGAATTGGCGCCATCCTCAAGGTTTTCTTTGCGGGGGCCAATTTCCACATCGGCGTCCCCTATGTCCTGATCCTGGCCACGGGCTCGGCCTTTGCCGTCCATGTGGGCCACCCCTGGTATATCGTGCCGGTCATAGCCATTCCCACCTGCTTTTGGTCCAACTTCATATCCGGCCTGGTGGGCAGCCCGATCTTCACGGCAGCGGGCTGGTGGTGCCTCCTCACGGGCCTGGCGAGCCTCTTCTTTATCGAGACCGCGCCTTTTATCTGGCTCTTTGTCATCTTTGGCGGCCTCTGCCTTGTCTTTGCCGGGGCGATGATCCTCGTGGCCCGCCAGGAAAGGAACGGGGGCAGATGAGGGAGGAAAGGAAGCTCGGGGACATCGAGCTCGACCGCCTCGTCCACGAGCGTGCGAGGCTGATGATCCTCACCCACCTGGCCTCCGGCCCCGGGGCCGAGGCGGGCTTTACCGAGCTCAAGGATGCCCTGGGCCTATCAGCCGGCAACCTCTCGGTCCAGCTCAAGACCCTGGAAGAGGCGGGCTATGTGGTGATCGAGAAACGCTTCAAGGATAAGCGGCCCTGGACGGGAGTAGCCCTCACCGTGGCGGGCCGAAAGGCCATCGAGGCCTATCTCAAGGACCTGGAGATTATCGTTGCCTCCCTTAGAGGCTCGAAGGAGTGACTATGGCCATGCTGAGTCTCGAGAAGGTGACTAGGATCTACAAGAAGGGCGAGGGCGAGGTGAGGGCCCTGGACGGCATAGACCTTTCGGTCGAGGCCGGGGAATTCCTCGCGGTCGTCGGCCCCTCGGGCTCGGGCAAGACCACCCTCCTCAACATCCTGGGCTGCCTCGACTCCCCCACCGGAGGCAGGATCGTCTACGACGGCACCGACCTCCACAGCCTGGGCGAGGCAGAGCTCTCGGCCTATCGCAGGGACAGGATCAGCTTTATCTTCCAGTCCTACAACCTCGTGCCCGTCCTCACGGTCCGGGAAAACGTGGAGCTCCCCCTCGTGATAGAGGCCCGGGCCAAGGGCAAAAAGGAAGGGCTCAAGGACGCCCAGATCAAGGCCCTGGCCCTGGAGATGATCGAGGCCGTGGGCCTTTCGGACAAGGCCGACCGCTTTCCCCGGGAGCTCTCCGGGGGCCAGGAGCAGCGGGTCGCCATAGCCCGGGCCCTGGTCAAGCGGCCCCTCGTGGTCCTCGCCGACGAGCCCACGGCCAACCTCGACTCCCGCACGGCCGGGGAGGTCCTGGACCTCATGCGGGACATCAACCTGAGAATGGGCACAACCTTCCTCTTCTCGACCCATGACCGCCTCGTGATGGAGCGGGCCCGCCGCATAGTCACCCTCCACGACGGACGGATCGCCACAGACACTGCCGTGGCTCCCGCGAGTCCCGGTCCCGGGACTCGCGCGTCAGGCCCGGCCGCGGATTCCGGCAGCGACGGAATCCGCGCCACGAAATCCTCAAAGAGGATTTCATGATGGATACGTTGTGGAAGATAGCCATCAGGAACGTTATCCGCCACCATAGGCGGACCCTGATCACGGCCATCGTGATGATGGTGGGCATTGGCACCTATATAGTCTACGACGCGGTCCTGGCGGGCATGGACAGGCTCTCCATCGACACCATGGTCCGCTATTCCTCCTCCTGGCTCAAGGTGAGGACTCCCGCCTATGTGGCCGACGAGACCGGCACCCCCCTCGACCACGGGATCCCCGCCCCAGGGGAAACGGCCGAGGCCATGCTCAAGGCCTGGCCGGCCATCACGGCGGTCACGCCCAGGACCCTCTTCCTGGGCCAGGCCTCCAACTACGAGGACGCCGAACCCGTCCTCAGCGCCGCCATAGACCCGGCCACGGACGCAAGGGTCTTCGATGTGGCGGCCAACGTGGCCCAGGGCTCCTGGTTCCAGGCCCCCGGCCAGGCCCGGCGCGAGGTCGTGGTCTCCGCCGACCTGGCCAGGGACCTGGGCCTCGGGCTGGGGTCCTCCCTCCTCCTTTCCGCCCGGACGGCCTACGAGAACGACAATGCCGACGAGTTCACCGTGATCGGGATCACCGATTCCGGCCTCGGCCTCGCCGCGAACCTCTACATGGACTATGCCGACGCCCGGGTCTTCCTGGGCGAGGGCCTCCCGGTCACCGAGCTGGACGCCTCGGCGCCCAGGGCGGCCAACCTGGACGAGGAGCTTTCCCGGGCGGCCCGGGCGGCCACGGCGATCCAGGCCGCCCTCCCTGGACTCAGGGTCCAGCCCGTGGGGGACTTCGCCAAGGACTATCTGGCCCTGAGGGACAGCAAGAGCAAGGGCAGCTTTATGATAGTGCTGATCATCCTCCTCATAGCCGCCGTGGGCATTGTCAACACGATCCTGATGAGCGTCTACTCCCGGGTGAGGGAGATCGGGGTCTTGCGGGCCTTTGGGATGACGCCCAAGGACATCAAGCGCCTCTTTGTGCGGGAGGGCCTCATCCTGGGGCTCCTAGGCAGCCTGGCAGGGCTTGCCCTGGGAGCGGGCCTCGTGGCCTGGCTCTCCACCTCGGGCATGCGCCTCGCGAGCCTCTTCAAGGGCCTGGACCTGGGGGCCTTCCCGACCAACGGGACCCTCTATGCGGAGTGGAAGCCCGAGTCCTTTGCCATAGGCCTCGCCTTTGGCATCCTCTCCTCCTGGCTCGCCGCCCGGAGCCCCGCCAAGAGGGCGGCCAGGCTCGAGCCGACCGAAGCCCTCAGATTTGTGTGAAGGGAGGATGGGATGAGACTATCGACGATGGCCCTGCGCAACCTGGGCCGCAACAAGCGAAGGACGATACTTACCGCCCTCTCCATGACCATAGCCATGATGGCAGTCATGTTCCTCAACGGCCTCGTGGACGGCCTCATGGACAACCTTGTGCGCAACGCCCTGAAGACCGACATAGGACATGTGAACGTGGCCACGGCCGCCTATCGCGACCGGGAGAAATTCATGCCCGTCCACGAGTATATCCATGACTCGCCCAGGGCCGCCGAGGCGATCCGCCAGGCCCAGGGCCTGGACGGCAAGGTGCTTATCGTGGAGGAGAGGATACGCTTTGGAGTCCTCCTGTCCTCAGGCCCCAACAGCAAGGCCGCTCTCTGCGTGGCCGGAGATCCGGAGACCGAGACCAGGCTCCTCATGCTCGACCGCAACATCAAGGAGGGCCGTTACCTTTCGGCCCGGGGCGAGGCCCTGATAGGCACGGGGATAGCCAAGGACCTGGGCCTCAAGGTGGGGGATAGCCTCAGGGTGGTCACGGAGAAGGCCGACTATGGCCTCGGGTTCAAGAAGTTCCGCATCTGTGGGATCTTCTCCACCAATGTCAACTCCATGGACAACAGCCTTTTCCAGCTGGGCCTCGAGGACGCCCGGGACCTCCTGGACATGGCCGCCGGGGCCACCCAACTCATCGTGATGCTGGACAACCATGCCCTGGCCGCCCGGGACGCCCCCCGGATCGAGGCCGCCCTCGCGGCGGCGGGCATCGAGGGCCTCTCGGTGATCCCCTGGCAGAAGGGCGGGGGGATCGTGGGCCTCTTTCCCCTCATGGAGGCTATTTACAACTGGATGTATGTGATCGTGGCCTTCCTGGGCGCCTTTGTGATCGCCAACGTGATGATGATGGTGGTCCTCGAGCGGCGCAAGGAGATAGGCATCCTCAAGGCCATGGGCATGCCCCGCAGGGACATCCTCTGGCTCTTCCTCCTCGAGGGCACGATGCTGGGCCTCCTGGGCTCGGCCGTGGGCGTGGGCCTGGGCCTGGGGATCAACGGGATCATGAGCGTCGTGGGCATGGACTTCAAGAGCGCGATGGCCTCCTTCTCCTGGCCCATGGACAACATGGTCTACACCAAGGTCGACCCCCTGGCTGCCCTGGCCCTCCTGGGCCTGGGCATTGTGGTGGCGGCCATCATCTCCTTCCTGCCCTCGAGGAAGGCCGCCACGATGGACCCCATCGAGGCTATACGGTTGGCATGACCGAAAGGAACACGCGATGAGACTGCCCAAGACCCTTGCATCCGTCCTGGCCCTGGCCCTCCTGGGCGCCGCCTTGCCCCTGGCGGCCCAGGAGCCCACGGCCGAGGTCATCCTGGCCAAGGTCGACGCCAACATGTCCTTCAAGACCATACGCTATGCGGCCCGGATGGAGATCGTCATAGGCGGGGAAAGCCGGACCAAGGCGATGGAGGCCGTGGCCGAAGGAGCGGACAAGGCCTATATCGAGTTCACCAACCCTGAAGACCGGGGAACCCGCTACCTCAAGCTTGGCAAGGACCTGTGGATGTACTTTCCCAAGGAGGCTGACACGGTCAAGATCTCGGGCCACCTCCTCAAGGAAGGCATGATGGGCTCCGATCTCTCCTACGAGGACGCCCTGGAGTCCAAGGACTTCTCCAAGACCTACACCGCCACCCTCAAGGGCAGGGAGACCGTCGAGGGCCGGGACTGCTGGGTGGTGGAGCTGGCCGCCAAGCTGGCCACGGCGCCCTATGACCGGCGCCGCCTCTGGATAGACGGCGAGCGCTGGATCACCCTCAAGGAGGAGATGTATGCCCGCTCAGGCAAGCTCCTCAAGACGAGCCGCGTCCTGGAGCTGCGGAAGATAGGCGGACGCTGGTTCCCGGTGAGGACCGAGCTGGTCTCGGCCCTGCGTAAGAACACCAAGACCCTGTTTTACATGGACAAGGTCGAGTTCGATCCGGCCCTTGAGCCGAGGCAGTTTACCATGGCTGCCCTGACGAGGTAGCGGCATGGGAAGGCCCCTCAGGACTATCCTGGCCTGCCTCGCCCTGGGCCTGGGCCTCGGCGCCCCGGGCCTGGCTCTCGACCTCTCCTGGGACCTAGAGTCCGGGGCCTACCTCGGCTACGCGGGTCCCTGGGACCTTTCGGGAAGCCTGGGCTATGGCTCGGCCACCACGAGCCGGATCGAGCTGTCCGCCGCGGGTCCCAAGGGGCCGGTCCGGGTATCCGGCCGGGCCTCCCTGGAAACCGCCATCCTCACCGGCCAGGCCGCGGCCAAGGCCTGGGCCCTGGCGGCCCTCCCCGCCGACCAGGTCCTGGCCCCGGCCTATTCCTCAACAAGCCCCGCCCCCGAGGCCCTCCTCACGGCCCGCCTGCGCACGGCCTGGCTCAGGCTCGACCCGGGCTGGGCTAGCCTCACCCTGGGGAAGCAGATCCTCAGCTACGGGGCAGCTCCACTTTGGAGCCCGGTGGACATCTTTTCCAGCCTCGAGGCCTCGGGCCTGGACACGGTCAGGCGGGGCGTCGATGCCCTGCGGCTCAGAGTACCCCTGGGGGACACGGGGATGGCCGACCTCGTGGGCCTGCCCCGGGGAAAGCCCGGGGAGGGCAGCTATGCCTTGCGGCTATCGGGCCTTGCCCTGCCCGGCCTCGACCTCGGCCTCCTTGGCGCCCGCCGGGGAGGCGGAGCCTCGGCCCAGGCCTCCTGGCTGGCCGGGGCCGACCTCAAGCTCGACCTGGGACCCTCCTTCTTTGGGGAGCTCAGCCTCGCGATGCCTGACGCCGGAGGCGAGCCCGTCCTGAGGGCGGCCTGGGGGGCCGACTGGTCGATCGGCGACCTCGTCCTCGCGGGGGAATACTACTGGAACGGCGGCCTTTCCCCTGGCCTCGACCCCTATGGAGCGGGATCGCACAACGCCTATCTGTCCCTGGCCTGGAGGGCATCGGATTTCCTCAGCCTGGTCTCCAGGCTCCAGTGGTCCTCGGCCCAGGACGCCCTCTCAGGGATGGTCCTGGCCTACCTCGACGTGGCCCAGGGGGCCCGGGCGAGCCTCTACCTAGACCTGGGCCGCAGCGACTCCGCGAGCCTGGCCCTCACGGCCCTCCTGGGCGCGGGGCTTTCCCTCGCCTTCTAGGAGGCTTTGCCATTTTCCGCCAAGGTGAGGATCTGACCTCCCTTGCGCTTCCGGAGCTAGCCCCCTGCCCCATCCAGCTCTTGGGTGGCTAGGATGGGCTCGAGGCTCCCCTCCCCGTCCACGTCGTGGGCGGGGAGGCTGGCCCGGGGGTCGAGCCAGGTCCCGCCCGAGCCGAGGACCCCCGGGGTAAAGCCATCGCAGGCCAGGAGGGGCAGGACAGGGCAGGCCCTCGGCGTCATAGGGCCCCCCATCGCCGGACTATCGGGGAGGACCATCCCTTTTTTGGGCCCTACCGGGAGCGCCATACTGGAAAAAGGCCTCCTCTTTATGGCATACTCTTGGGACTGTGAGCCCCAAGGAGGAGTACCGTGTACAAGCCCGTCGACCCCAAGGTCAGCTTCCCCAAGATGGAAGAGCGCCTCGTGCAGACCTGGCAGGAGGAGAAGACCTTCGAGAAGTCGATTAGCCAGCGCAACGGCACCAAGGACTTCGTCTTCTTTGACGGACCGCCCTTTGCCACGGGCCTCCCCCACTTTGGCCACTTTCTCCCGGGCACGATCAAGGACATCTTCCCCCGCTACAAGACCATGAAAGGCTTCCGGGTGGAGCGCCGCTTTGGCTGGGACTGCCACGGCCTCCCGGTGGAAAACCTCATCGAGAAGGAGCTCGGCCTCGACTCCAAGACCGACATAGAGCGCTATGGCGTGGCGGAGTTCAACGAGGCCTGCCGGGCCTCGGTCCTGCGCTACACCTCGGAGTGGCGGACCATCATGACCCGGGCCGGCCGCTGGGTCGACTTTGACGACGACTACAAGACCATGGAGCCGGACTACATGGAGTCCATCTGGTGGGTGATGAAGAGCCTCTGGGACAAGGGCCTCATCTACGAGGGCCACTACATCCTCCCCTACTGCCCCCGCTGCTCCACCGTCCTCTCAAACCATGAGCTGGCCCAGCCCGGGGTCTACAAGGATGTCCATGACCCGGCCATCACGATCAAGTTCAAGGTAAAGAAGGCCATTCCTGGCCTCGAGGGCCTGGAGAATGGCTCGACCTACCTCCTGGCCTGGACCACGACCCCCTGGACCCTGCCTTCCAACCTCGCCCTCTGCCTGGGGCCGGATGTCGACTATGTCCTCGTGCGGGACCAGGGGGCCGATGGCCAAGCCGAAGCCTATATCCTCGCGGAGGCCCGCCTTTCGTCCTACTACAAGGACCTCTCCAAGATCGAGGTGCTCTGGAGGAAAAAAGGCTCCGAGCTCAAGGGCATCGAGTACGAGCCCCTCTTCCCCTACTTTGCCTCCGAGGCCGAGAAAGGCGCCTTCCGCACCTTCCTGGGGGCCCACGTCACAACCGAGGACGGCACGGGCATAGTCCACACCGCCCCGGGCTTTGGCGAGGAGGACTACCAGGTCCTCAAGGACACGGGGATCCCGACCATCAGCCCAATCGACGCGGAGTGCAAGTTTACCGCCGACGTGCCCGACTACCAGGGCCGCTTTGTCAAGGATTGCGACAAGGACATCCTCGACCGGCTCAAGGCCGAGGGCAAGCTCGTCAAGCGTGACCAGATCCTCCACTCCTACCCCCATTGCTGGAGGTGCGAGCACCCCCTGATCTACCGCGCCGTGGGCTCCTGGTTTGTCAAGATCGACCCGGTCAAGCCCAAGATGCTCGCGGCCAACTCCAAGATCCACTGGCAACCCGCCCACATCAAGGAAGGGCGCTTTGGCAAGTGGCTGGAAAACGCCCGGGACTGGGCCATCAGCCGCTCCCGCTACTGGGGCAACCCCCTGCCGATCTGGAAATGCGCTGACTGCGGCCAGACGGTCTGCGTCGGCTCCCGGGACGAGCTGGAAAAGCTTTCTGGCCAGCGCCCGGCGGACCTCCACAAGCACTTTGTGGACAAGATCACCTGGAAGTGCGGCTGCGGCGGCACCATGGAGCGCATCCCCGAGGTCCTCGACTGCTGGTTTGAGTCGGGCTCGATGCCCTATGCCCAGGGCCACTATCCCTTTGAGAACCGGGACAAGTTCGAGAGCCACTTCCCCGCGGACTTCATCTCCGAGTCCCTGGACCAGACCCGGGGCTGGTTCTATTCCCTCACGGTCCTCGCGGCCGCCCTCTTTGACCGGCCGGCCTTCCAGAACTGCATCTGCTCGGGCATGGTCCTGGCGGCGGATGGCCGCAAGATGTCCAAGTCCCAGAAGAACTACACCGACCCCACCGAGGTGATGGACAAGTACGGGGCTGATTCCCTGCGCCTCTACCTCATGGATTCCCCCCTCCTCAAGGCCGATGACCTCTCCTTCACCGATGACGGGGTCAGGGAAGTCCTCAAGTCCTTTATCCTCCCCCTCTGGAACGCCTACGGCTTCTATGTCACCTACGCCAACATCGATGGCTATCCGGACAAGCTGGCCGCCATAGACGTGGCCTCCGGCGGGGCGGCCAACTCCCTGGACAAGTGGATCCTCTCGGTCTGCGAGTCCATGGTGGAGAAGGTCGGCGCCGGCCTCGAAGACTACGATGTGCCCGCGGCCATCGAGCCCATCATCGAGTTTGTGGACCTCCTCAACAACTGGTATATCCGCCGCTCCCGCCGCCGCTTCTGGCGCTCCGCCGAGGAGGGTGGCCCGGAAGCCGCCCGGGACAAGGCCTCGGGCTATGCCACCCTGGAGCGGGTCCTGAAGCGCCTCGTCCTCGTCCTCGCGCCCGTGGCGCCCTTTATCGCCGACGAGATCTGGCGCAACCTGCGCCGGGACGGCGACGCGGCCTCGGTCCACCTGGCCTCCTGGCCGGCCGTGGACTCGAGGCTCCGGGACCCAGGCCTGGAGCGCAAGATGGGCTGGGCCCGCCGGGCCGTCTCCATGGGCCACGCCTTGCGGGTCCAGCACGACCTCAAGACCCGCCAGCCCCTGAAGGCCGTCCACCTTGTCACCAAGGACCCCGAGGAGCGCGCCGTCCTCGAGGAGATGGCCGAACTCCTCAAAGAGGAGCTCAACGTCAAGGATGTGGTCTTCCGGGCCGACGAGGAGGAACTCGTCGACTACTGCGCCAAGGCCAACTTCAGGACCCTGGGCAAGGAGCTTGGCAAGGACATGAAGGCCGCCGCGGCCTGCATCGAGGAGCTCGAGGGCAGCCAGGTGGCGGACATACTGGCCGGCAAGACCGTCTGCATCGAGGTCGCCGGCAAGACCGTGGAGCTCACCCCGGACAAGGTCGAGATCAAGCGCACCGAGAGGGCCGGCCTCAGGGTCCTCAACGAGGGCAGCCTCACGGTGGCCCTGGACGCCGAGCTCGACCAGGCCCTCCTGGAGGAGGGCTGGGTCAGGGACCTCGTGCGGGGTGTCCAATCCCTGCGCAAGGACGCCGGCCTAGCGGTGACCGACCGGATCCGCCTCAGGCTAAACGGGGACGCGGAGCTCAAGAAGGCCCTGGAGACCTACCTGGACTTTGTCTCCACCGAGACCCTGGCCTCCAAGGTGGAGTGGCTCGGCGGCACGCCGGCCCACCCCGACCTGGGCGGCCAGATCAAGGCTCCCGAGCCCGAGCATCCCTCTATGGCCGCCGTGGAAGCCGGCGACCGTACCTGGCAGGTCAATGTCACGAAAGCCTAGATTTATTGTATTGCCCTAGACGAGTTCACCACGGAGGACACGGAGGGAATACCAAGAGAGAACAGGCAAGGATTTTAGGGTAATAGGGATTAAGAGGCATTAGCCCCTCATAATCTCTTTCACAGTGAAAGCCTTACCTCCGTGTCCTTTCTCTTGTCTATTCCATCCTCTCCTGTTTCCATATCTCTCCGTGGTCTCCGTGTCTAACGCTTCGCCTTCGGCTACGCTAGGCCTCGGGCCAGGGCCCTCGGCTCCGTGGCCAATCCTACGACGGATCCTTTGGAGCAAAATGTGAAATCGGATAACCTGTCCTCTTCCAGGGACTACCGCCTCTTTGTCCTGGCGAGCATCCTCCTGGGCCTGGGGTCCTGCGTCAACGCCTCGGCCTTCAACAACTACCTCAAGGACATCTTCCAGCTTGGGGTGGGCCAGAGGACCTTCCTGGAATTTCCCCGGGAGCTCCCGGGCTTCCTCGTGAGCCTCTTTGTGGGGGTCTTGGCCGTGATGGGCGAGCTCAGGATAGCCATGGTGGCCAACTTCCTGGCCGCCGCGGGAATGCTGGCCCTGGGCTGGATCCCCTCGTCCTTTATACTCATGGTGTCCTCGGTCTTTGTCTACAGCGCCGGCACCCACATCTACATGCCCCTGGCCAACTCCATCGGGATGGGCTTTGCCAAGGAGGGAGGAGAGGGCAAGGTACTGGGCCGGATCAACGCCATGATGACCACGGCGGTGGTGGCCGGCTCCCTGGTCCTCCTCGTCCTCTTCCGCCTCGTCCACCCCTCCTACAAAGTCATCTTCAGCGCCGGGGCCCTGGCCTACCTGGGGGCGGCCCTGGCCCTCCTTTTCATGAAGCCCCGCCACATGGCCAAGGCCCCCAGGAAGTTTGTCTTCCGCAAGGAATACGGGCGCTATTATGCCCTGGCCATCCTCTATGGGGCCAGGAAGCAGCTCTTTATCACCTTTGGCCCCTGGATGCTGGTGAGCTATTTTGGCCAGGGCGTCGAGATCATGACCCTGCTCTTCTTTGTCATTTCGGTGGCGGGCATCGCGGCGGGTCCCCTTGTGGGCAAGCTCACCGACCGCCTGGGCCCCCGGGCCGTCCTTGGAGGGGAGGCCCTCGTCATCGTGGGAGTCTGCCTGGTCTATGCCCTGGCCCCCCAGGTCCTGCCCAACTCCATCGCCCTCATCGTGGTGGCGATCTGCTATGTCCTGGACCAGAGCGCCAATGCCGTATCCATGGCCAGGGCCGTCTACGTGAAAAACCTCGTGGTCTCCCCGGAGGACCTCTCCCCCACCCTATCGCTGGGGATCAGCATCGACCACGCGGTGTCCATGTTCCTGCCCATGCTCGGGGGCCTGGCCTTTGCCACCGGGGGCTCCAAGGGCTATATGCTCGTCTTCCTTTGCGGGGCCGTCATCTCGGGGATCAACTTTGTGGTGACCCGGGGGATGCCGAAAAAAACGTCGTGACCAAAGAAAGAATGAATGAATGAATGAATGAATGAATTAAATGCAACCACGGAGACACGGAGACACAGAGGGAAGAGGAGATAGGGATAGTGGGAATTAAGGAATAAGAGAATATATTAGGATATGGGCGGGACTAGGGATTAGGGGCTACCACCATGGCTGGGCTGGGCTTGGCCAAGCAAGGATCCTGGAGCATCTAGTTCTTGCCTTGGGCCGGAGCGGAGGCGCAAGTTAGGCGTTGCGGCTTTGCATCTGCGATGTACGACTCCGAAAGCTGGCCACTCTCCACTTTTCACTCTCACCCCTCACAGGAGTTCTTGGGGGCCGGGTCGCCGAGGGTCTGGCGGCAGCGGCGGGCTATGGCCTCCAGGGTCTCCTGGGAGACTATGTGCTCCATCCGGCAGGCATCCTGCTCGGCTATGGCCGGGGAAACGCCCAGGTCATCCCGGAGAAAGGCCGTGAGCAGCTCATGGCGCTCGCGGATCTTGGCCGCCGCCAGGCGACCCTCCTCGGTCATAAAGACTTCTCCGTAGCTCTCGTGCTCGATCAGGCCCCGCCGCTCCAGCTCGTGGAGGGCCGCGTGGACCGAGGGCTTGGACACCCCGAGCTCCCGGGCTATATCGGTAACCCGGGCAAGGCGGTTGCGCTCGTGGAGGAGGCCGATGGTCTCCAGGTACATCTCGAGGCTTTCGGTCACGGCAGGACCTCCTAGGGCAAGGGAAAGGGCCTTAGCCCTTGGTCCCGCCTCCAAGTCTATAGGCTTCGAGGACTCCCGGCTTGACGAGGCTTCCCAGGCGGTCAAAGGGCAGAAGGATAAAGAAATCCCCCGCCCCGTCGGGAGCCAGGGCCCCCGGCGGATAGTGGAAGCCCAGGCCCTGGGAATAGACAAAAAAATCGGGGCTCGGGACGGGAAGGTCGAGGGTCAGGCCAAGCTGGCTCAGGCTCGAGCCCTCGGCAAGGCCGAGTTCCTCCCGGGCACTCTGGGCCAGAAGCTCGGGCAGCTTGGCTTCCCAGCCCTCCACTAGAAAGTCCTGGGGGCCCAGGCGGCGGGCCTGCCTCGTGTCCAGGACAGAATAGCGGAGACTCTGCTCCAGGACCCGGCCCCCGCTGACCACGCCAACCCTCAGGCCCAGAACCAGGAGGGACTCCCCCACATAGGAAGGGAACTGCCGGGCATCGTAGACCCAGGCCTTGGCGGCGTCCGGGTCGGACTCGGCGGCGGCGCCGAAGTCCGCGATCACCCCGTCCCGGGCGGCGGCCATGGACCTAGCCAGGCTCCGGCCCTCCTGGAAGGCTTTTCTATACATGGCGCGGAAAGCTCCCGGACTCGAAGGCTCCAGGGCGACAAACCAGAAATGGCCTGGCTCCTCCTTGGCGGGCAGGCCCTTCCGGCTCAGGGCCTGGAGGGAGGCCTGCCTTAGGCCCAGCTTTTGCCCCTGGTCGAACCTCAGCTTGACCGACTCCGATGAGCCCAGGCTGAGATCCCCCTCGAAGGCTTTTTCTCCCCCAAGGTATCTTCCGGAAAAATTGCCCACCGGGGCTGCGGTCGCGGCGGCATAAAAAGTCAGCTTTAGGCTTCCGTCGTCCTTGGAATTGCCCTCCACAAGGCCGTAGCGGGCCAGGGAGGCTTCCTCCCAGGTTCCAAAGACGCTGAAGCCGTCCCGGCTCAGGACGAGCTTGAGGCTCCGGGGGGATTCAGAGCTAAAGCTCAGGAGGCTCTGGCCCTTGGTGGCGTTCCAGGGGGCGCAGGAGGCGAAAATCGTCCCCAGGATAGCCAAGACGGCAAGACCTGGAAGTCTAGGCAGCTTGAAAAGCATGGTGTAGGGGCCTCCTTGGGCTAGGCATAGGCGACGAGGGCAAGGGACGGACCTAGGCCTCCGAACCGGACTTGGAGAGGGAGGCCAGGGCCAGGGCGAGCTGGTCGGGGCAGGAGGTATCCGAATCCCCGCAGCGGATGCCCGAGAGGCGACGAACCGCATCCTGGATCTCCAGACCCTCCACAAGGCGGGAAATTCCCTGGAGATTACCCGAACAGCCTCCCTTGAAGGCTACGGATACAATTCGATCGCCCTCGACCTCGAATTCGACGGCGCTAGAGCAGGTTCCTAGGTTGGCATGGACATGGTGAGACATAATCCAGGCAGTATACCAAAGGTCCGCAAGCGGGTAAATCGCCTTCCTTGAAAGGCCTCCGCCCGGGAAGGCTCGGTGTTAAAAGGACAACAGTCCGGGAGGGTCTTGTTCCATGAAGGCCCGATCCATGGTATAATATAACCGACGGGTGATACCGACCCGAAGGCTCCGAGGATGCCCCGCCGATGGCATCCAAACCCGCGTCGGAAGAATCATGCGGCCGTGGCACCCTATAACCTACTAGGAGGAGCCCATGAAACGACTCGCACCTGCGCTAATCCTTCTCGTATCCCTAGCGATATTCCTGGCGTCCTGCGCCGGAAAACCGCCGGTCAAGCAACCCGAGGAACCCGTCCAGCCCCCGCCGACCGTAGAGCCCGCCAAGCCCGGGGTCAACCAGGCCGAGCTGGATAGCCTAATGGCCCAGACCCTGGCGGAAAAGAAGAAGGCCTTCGATCTCAAGCTCTTTGAGATCTTCCCCGACGACTACCAGGCGGCCAACAACTCCTACGGGACAGCCAAGGCCGACTATGACGCCGGCAAGGCCCCGGAGGCCAAGGAAGGCCTGACCAAGACCCTGGCCCTGTTCAAGGACCTCAACGCCAAGGGCATCGTCGAGTACGCGGCCCTCAAGCGCAAAGACGCCGCGGACATGAAGGCCACCGCCCTCAAGGCCGAGGCCGACTCCGCGGTCCCCGACCGCTTTGCCCCCGCCCTCACGGCCGAGACGGCCGCCGCGGGAGCCGAGGGAGCCAAGAGCTACGAGGCCGCCATCTCCGGCTACGAGAGGGCCCGGATCCTCTTTGAGCTGGCCTACAAGAAAGCCATCGCCGCGGGACTCAAGGACAGGATCAGTACCGATGGCTTCCAGTCCTGGGACTCCTCCAATTTTGCCCTGGCGGAAGCCAAGTACGCCGACGACGACAGGCTCTATGGCCTGGCCGGCGGCAAGGCTGGGGTGGCCGACACGGCCAAGGACCCCGCCAATCTCGCCCTGGCCATAGACGCCCTGGACGAGGCTATCCTCCGCTACAACCTGGTCATCCAGAAGGGCCGCCAGGGCATAGCCCTGGACAAGAAGCAGGGCAGCGATGAGGCCAAGCGCCAGGCCGAGGACCTCAAGGCCCAGGTCGCAGTCAAGGACGAGTACGGCGAGGCCCTGGCCACCTACCAGCGGGCCGTCTCCTTTATGGCCGCCGGGGACTTCGAGGCCGCCGCCCTGGGCTTCTCCGACGCCGCCGAGGCCTTTGAGGCCGTGCGGGCCGCCGCAGCGGATAAGCGCGCCAAGGCTGAGGAGGCCATGAAGGCCGCCGCCGAGGCCGCCGAGGCCAGCCTCAAGAAGGCCCAAGAAGCCGATGCCAATGTCGAGAATCCCCAGGCGGGAAGCCCCGCCCCGGCGACTAACTAAAGGACCAGGAGGAATAGGATGAAACGATTCGTTCTCGTGGCGCTGCTTGTCGTGGCCGCGGGCTTTAGCCTCCTGCCGGCCCAGAGCCTTGCGGACAATAGCTATTTCAAGCGGAGCATCGAGCTCCGGGGCCTGGCGGACAAGTCCTTCGATGACGGGGACTATGACGCCGCGGCCGACTATGCGGCCCAGGCCCAGGAATACGCCGGCCTCTCGGACAAGTTTGTGGAAAAAATGGTCGCCATGGGTGTGGCTGACAAGGCCATAGCCACGGCCCGGTCCAAGGGCGCCGCCGTGGACCAGGTCCAGGCCAAGCAGGGCTGGCCTAGCCAGTATGCCGCCGCCTCCGATGCCTTCGCCGCGGCCCTCGACGCCTACAAGGCCGAGGACTACAAGACCGCCGCGGCCAAGGCCGATGAGGCTTCCCGGGCCTGGGACGGCCTCTCAGCCGCGATGCTCGCCTCCTACAACCAGAGGCTGGCCGACAAGGCCG
>JAKPBN010000260.1 GCA_029778945.1 Spirochaetota bacterium | reverse complement strand
GGAAGATATTATCCCGGTGTCGAGAGGGGAGTAGTTACTTCCAAAGAGTCGTCAGCACGTCGGCCCCCCAAAAGGCCTTCCGGTTCTTTGGCCCCGCCGCCGGGGAAACGAGACCTTTCGCGCAAACCTTATCGATAGGGAAGGTCGGCGCGAAGGGTTTTTTGATGCCCGGTCGCAGGCCCATTTAGGGAGCAGCTGATGAAATACCTTGTCCTTGCCATCGCCGTCCTCATGTACGGCCTCGTGATCGCCTTCACCGGAAAGAAGGCCTGGTTTACCCTCAGCGCCGCCGCCCTGGTCGTGGCCCTTGGGGTGGTGAGCCCCTACCACGCCCTCTTCCAGCTCGTGAACTGGAATGTCCTCCTGATCTACATCGGCAGCCTGGTGATCGCCGACCTCTTCATCTATTCCCGGGTGCCCGCCTGGGCCGCGGACAAGATTGTCGAGAGGTCCCCGACCCTGGGCCTGGGCATCGTGGCCATCCTGGTGATGACCGGCCTCCTTTCCGCCTTTGTGGAAAATGTGGCCACGGTCCTCGTGATGGCCCCCATCGCCCTGGCCCTATCCCGCAAGGTCAAGATGGCCCCCACCTATTTCATGATAGGATTGGCGGTGATGGCCAACCTCCAGGGCACGGCCACCCTCGTGGGGGATCCCCCCTCGATGATCTTCGCGGGCTTTGCCAACTACTCCTTCAACGACTTCTTTGTCTACAGCGGCAGGCCCTCGATCTTCTTCGCCGTCCAGGCGGGCATGCTCGCGGGAGCCGCCTATTTCTACTGGTATTTCCGCAAGCTCGGCAAGCTCTCGGTCGACCTGGAGATCCAGAAGATCCTCTCCTGGGTGCCCACCATCCTCCTTGGCCTCCTCATCGTGGGCCTGGCCGTGATCTCCTTCTTCTTCTCCGGCCTCACGGTCTCGGGCATCTGGTGCATGGCCCTAGCCGTGGCGGGCCTCCTCTGGTTTGTCATCGTCCGCAAGGAACCCCTCAGCGAGGCCGTGAGCCTCGTAAAGCGCCTGGACTGGGAGACCATCCTCTTCCTCGTGGGCATCTTTATCGTCCTCGGGGCCATCTCCGAGGTCGGTCTCCTGGATGACCTCGGGCATTTCCTCCAGGGCATCATCGGCACCAACATGGTCCTGGGCTTTGTGATCATCGTGGGCATCTCGGTCCTGCTCTCGGGCTTTGTCGACAACGTTCCCTACATCATTGTGATGCTCCCCGTGGCCGCCGCCCTGGCAAGCAACCTGGGCCTGCCCCGGGAGCTCTACATGTTCGGCCTCCTCATAGGCTCCTGCCTTGGAGGCAACCTCACCCCCTTTGGCGCCTCGGCCAACGTCGTGGCTACCAGCCTTATCAAAAAGGACTCCGGGGTGGTCGTGAATTTCGGCGAGTGGCTCAAGGTGGCCGGACCCTTTACCCTCCTCACCACGCTTACCTCGGCCTTGGTGGTCTTCCTGCTCTGGCGCTAGGCCCCAAAAGACGAAAAAAGAGCGAGGGCCATGGTCCTCGCTCTTTTTTTTGCGTCCTAGCCCTGGCTAAGCGCAGGCCCGGGGCTCTCCGCGCCTAGGGTTTTGCAGCCGTAAGCCGTTCCGAGACTTCCCAAAGCCTTAGCGCCGAGGCATCGTCCGCGGCGGCGGCCGATATGGAGGCCGGCTTCCTCTGATACCAATAGAGGCCGGACTGCCCCGCGGCCTCGGGGGAGGTGGCGAGCCAGACCGCCGTGTCCGCCCCCTCCTCGGGGCTGAGGAAGAAGGGCCGTAAGAGGCCGGTGATAAAGGTTCCGAAGCCGGTCTCCCGGTCCACCCCCATGGCGGTGGCCACGGCCCCGGGGTGGCAGGCGTTGACCGATACCCTGTCCCCAAGGCGGCGCGCCAGCTCCCGGGCAAAGAGGACGTTGGCGAGCTTGGACTGGGCATAGGAGCCAAAGGTGGAATAGCCGTGCTCGAGGCCCAGGTCGCCCCAGTGGATCCGACCGATCTTGTGAGCCCCCGAGGCCACGACGACAATCCTGCCCCGGCGCCTTTCCAGGAGGTCGAGGAGGAGGGTGGTGAGGAGGAAGTGGCCCAGGTGGTTGACCCCGAATTGGAGCTCAAAGCCGTCTGCCGTGAGTTGGCGCCGGGGGCTGATGACGCCGGCGTTGTTCACAAGGATATCGAGGCCCTCGAGGCGCTCGTGGAGGGTGGCCGCGGCCGCCCGCACCGAGGCAAGGCTCCCCAGGTCGCAGAGAACAAGGTCAAAGGCCTCGGCGGCGGTAAGGCCTGCCGTGCCGGGATCGGCCACAAAGGCGGCCTTGGCCGCCTCCAGGGCTTCCCGGCCCCTCGCCTCGCTGCGCACCAGCATGAGGATCCGATAGCCAGCCTTCGCCAGGGCCAGGCTTGTGGCCCTGCCCATCCCTGAATTGGCCCCGGTGACCAGGGCATAGCCTCTATTGTCCATAGGAACAATATCTCGAGCCCGGCCCGCCTGGGTCAAGGCCGGGGGCCGGGAAAGGCCAAGGTAAAGACCGTGCCCTGGCCAGGGCTGCTCTCGACCTCTAGCCTCCCCCCCTGGTCCTCCAGGAAGCGCTTGCAGAGGGAAATTCCCAGGCCGCTCCCCTTCTCGCCCTCGGTTCCAAGGGAGGACGGGACATCCCTGCCTTCCCGGAAAGCCTTGAGCCTCTGCCCATCCATCCCAAGACCGGTGTCGCCTATCGTGACCAAGACCTCGGGACCCGAGCGCCTCGAGTCTATCCAGACCCGCCCCCCTGGCGGGGTGAACTTGAGGGCGTTCGAGAGGAGGTTGCGCACGACAAGGGAGGAGCCGTTGGGCTCGGCCAGGATCGAGCGGCCCCTCGGCTCGAGGCAAAGGGCGATGCCCTTGTCCCTCGCGGCCTCGGCATGGAGGTCGAGGCATTGGAGGAGGAGGCCATCGAGGTCGACCAGGGCGGGCT
Source organism: Spirochaetota bacterium (assembly GCA_029778945.1). Classification (GTDB taxonomy): domain Bacteria; phylum Spirochaetota; class Spirochaetia; order Treponematales; family Rectinemataceae; genus JANYKC01. Next base: position 15,670 of record JAKPBN010000260.1, on the reverse strand, counting down.
TCCTGGCTTTGTCAAAGCCTGTCCTGGCATTGGCCCACATGAGGAGGTTCTCAAGGAGCCTGTCCGTCTCGGCCAGGGTTTTGCCCAGGACCACTATGGCCTCCCTTTTGGCGGACAGGTCGATCCCGGGCGGGGCCAGATGCTTGCGCACATAGCGGGCCGCCCCGCCTATGGGGTTCCTCAGGTCATGGGCAATGACTTGGAGCATCACGAGCTGGGTCCGGTTGAGCTCCCGGAGCTCCAAGGCCTGGCGCATCGAGGAGAGGAGGACGAAGGCGAGGAGGAGGAGGTAGGCGGACAGGATGGAGACCAGGTAAAAGGCCGCCTGGCCCGGCTCGTGGAAGCCAAGGTCCGGCCAGGGAGGGGCTGCCAGGGCCCCAAGGGCCCGCAGGACATGGAAGGGTAGGTTGGCCAGGAAGGTGGCCGCCGCGAGAAGGGCCGGGAAGCGGAGCGCCTTGTCCATGCCCAGGGCCAGGACGAGGCCCGAGGCTAGGGAGAGGCCCCCCATCCAGGCGCTGTAGAATATGACCCTCTGGTTGGCCGTGGCCCCGCCCAGGGCCAAGGCGGCAAAGCCGGCTAGGAAAAGGATTGCCGTGGCCCAGAGGGGCCAGGGCATCCTTCGGGAGTGGCGGAAACGCCAGACCGCGTCGAGGAGGAAAAGGCCCGAGAGATAGTAGAGGGTGTTGGGCAGGGCGAGGAGGACCGCGGGTCCGATGCTCCTCCCCAGCCAGGGCAGGAGGATTGTCGCGAGGACACCGAAAGCCTGGCCCCAGATCCAGGATCTGGTGCCGGGGCTTCTCTTTTTCCCCGTGAAGAACAGGAGGGAAAAGCCAAGGTTCCCCAGGTGGACCATGGTGAGAATGGCAAACAGGGTCCTTGTGTCGAGACCGGACAGGACTTCCCGGAGCATGGCCCTTCCTCCTGGCCTAGGCCGCAGGCCAAGGCTTTGCCTTGCGAGGCCTCCCAGGAGGAGGTTCGCAGGCGGTCAGCGGTGATTGGGATTCACACTTTCTGAATGGGGAAGGGCCAGGGACTGCCTCATCCACAACGAACTGATGAAATCAGTGTAGTGCATTCCCGGGGCTTTTCCAGTGCGGGATTGCCGTTGCGTTCCCGGCTTGGAGAGGGTATCGTCACGGCATGACTTCCGTTTCCAGATCTGGGCCCAAGGCCAGGCCATGCTAGCCCATTACCCAGGCAAGGGGGCCCGGACCAGACCGACCCTGGCCGAGTCCCGCAGCCGGGCCTGGCTCCTCCCTCTGCTGAGGCCCCTCGCCCCGGCCTATGCCCGCCTTGGCCTGGGCTTCCAGGGGCTCGAGGTCCGGAGCCTGCCCGAGCTTCTCTCGGCCATCACAGCCTTCCAGGAAGGCCGGAGCCGTCTCATCCTGGCCTTCCGCCATGCCTATGGGGACGAGCCCCAGCTCCTGTCCTGGGCCCTGGACTCCCGCCTGCCCGGCTTGGCCCGGGAGGCGGGCAAGCCCTTAAAGAAAAAGCCCCATGCGGCCTTTATCCATGGCTACGAGGTTCCCCTCTGGTCTGGGCCCCTCGTCCGTTTTCTCCTGCCCCGCACGGGAGCCCTGCCGGTCCACCATTCCCGCCTCGACCAGGCTGGCCTGCGCCGGATCCGGGAAGCTCTGCGGGATGGCCCCCATCCCCTGGCCCTGGCCCCCGAGGGCCAAGTCTCCTACCGCAGCCGCAGCCTGCCGAGGATCGAGGAGGGGGCAGCCCGGCTCGGCTTCTGGTGCGCCCAGGAGCTTGAGGCCCAGGGCCGGCCCGAGGCCGTCCAGATCCTCCCCCTCGGGATCTATTACCGCTACGAGCCCCGGGACCTGGCCAAGCTATCCGCCCTCCTCGCCGAGGTCGAAGCCGATTGCGGCCTTGCCGCCCGAGGGGAGTCTGGCCTCGCGGGCATAGTCGAAAGGAGCGAGGTCCTGGCCGATGCCCTGCTCGCGAAGGCCGAGGCCTGGTACCAGGGGATGCATGGCTTTAGGCCTTCCAAGGGCGCCGCGTCGAGGCGAGAGCGTCTTGTGGCCCTCCTGGAGGCCGCCCTCGGGGTGGCGGAGGCCTGCCTGGGCCTCCATCCGGAGGGGGACATGATCAACCGCGTCTACCGGATCCGCGCCTCGGCCTGGGAGCGCATCTATCCCCCCGGGGCCTTGCCGGGAAAGGCCCGGGGAAGGCGGCGCGACCTGGCCCGGGCCCTCGCTGACCGGGCCGCCGGGGAGGCCTTTTTCGCCATGAGCCACATGGAGCTCGTCGACCTTGCCTGGTACCTGGGGGCCGAGCCCCTGGGGCCACAGGCCCCCTTCGATCTAGTCGTGGAGCGGGTCTATGACCTGGCCGACCTGGCCTCCCGCCTCGGGGGCGGCAAATTCACGGACCGGCCCAACAGGATACGCAAGACCGCCATCCTCACCGCCGCCCCGGCCCTCGAGCTCAGGAGCGAGCTCGGGCACTGGCGGCAGGACAAGAGGGCCGCCTGCGAGTCGGTCACCGCCAGGCTTGGCCAGGCATTCATCACTACCCTCAAGGAGCACAACCATGGCTAAGGACAGGACCGGGGGAGGAAGGCTGAGCCTCCGCGCCAAGCTCGGATTTGGGGTCTGCGACCTGGGGGGAAACCTCTTTTTCACAGCCCTGGGCTTCTGGAGCCTCAACTACCTGACCGACACGGTCGCCATCCCCGCCGCCGCGGCCGGCGCCGCGGTGATGATCGGCAAGCTTTGGGATGCGGTGACCGACCCCATGATGGGCTTCATCTCCGACCGGACACGGACCCGCTGGGGTCGCCGCAGGCCCTGGCTCCTCTTTGGGGCCGTCCCGCTCTTCCTCTCCATGTGGTTCTTTTTCACCAATCCCCACCTGGACAGCCTGGCCCTCAAGACCCTCTGGGCGGCCTTCGCCCTTTGCCTCCTGAACACGGCCTATACGGTGGTCAACATCCCCTATTCCTCCCTGACCCCTGAGCTGACCCAGGACTACCATGAGCGCTCGAGCCTCAACGGCTTCCGCTTCGGGTTTGCCGTAGTTGGTACAATCCTTGGAGCGGGGGCCGTCCTTCCCCTCGTGGGGGCCTTCCCGACCCGGGACGCGGGCTTCTCCGCCATGGGAGGCATCCTCGGAGCCGTCATGATGGTGACCACCCTTCTGACTTTCCTCTCGGTCCGGGAGCCCGACCATGGCTCGGAGCCCAGGCCCACCGAGGGCTTCTTTCCCACCTTCCTCGCCGTCTTCCGGAACCGTCCCTATGTCATCATCCTCCTGACCTATGCCCTCAACCTCACGGCCCTCAACTTTGTCCAGGGTATCCTTGTCTACTATTTCAAGTACCTCTACCACAACGAGGCCCTTACCACCCTCGCGATGGTCATCCTCTTGCTTACGGCCATGGCCTGCATCCCGATCTCCGTCCTCGTCTCGAAGCGGGTGGGCAAGAAGAGAACCTACCAGTTTTCCCTCCTGGTCCTGGCCCTCTCCTGCCTCGTGATCTTCTTCCTGGCCCATGTCCTGGGCTCTTCCTTCTTCCTGGGGATGATGGTGGTGGCGGGGGTGGGCATCGGCTTTGGCTACGTGTCGCCCTGGGCCATGGTCCCGGATGCGATCGAATATGACGCAGTGAGGACGGGCAAGCGCAAGGAAGGGGCCTTTTACGGGATGTGGACCTTCACGTCCAAGGTGGGCACTTCCCTGGCCATCTTCCTGACCGGCCTCATCCTCGGCTGGGCTCGCTATTCGGCCAACCTCCCCGAGCAGGGGGAAGCGGCCAGGCTGGCGATCCGCCTCTTGATTGGCCCGATACCGGCCGTGATCTTTCTCGCCGCCATAGTCCTCGTCCAGCGCTATCCCCTGGACGAGAAGACCTATGACGCCGCGATCGAGGCGGGCAGGGTCGGCTAGGCCGGGGCGGCCCTAGCGGTGGGCCCTGCCGGTGAGGAGGAACCAGAGGGCCCTGACAAGGTTGTAGGCCCCGGAGAGGACCATCAGGAGGCCCAGGAAGCCCAGGATCCCCAGGCCCACCCCCGCGTAGCTCATGAAGAGGATCAGGCCAAAAAGGCCAGAGAGGGCGGCCCGGAAAAAGGCCAGGCCGGCCTTGCCCCGCATCAGGACCTTGCGGCCTTCCTCCATGCGTTGGGCGATATTCACCGCAACATCCGAGGGGCAGCCCCGCCGCTCGAGCTCCTGGGCGATGTTCTTCCAGCTCACGTTCTGCATGGTGAGCTCCATGGCCAGCTGCTGCATCTCGGCCATGAACATCTGGGCGGCCTCTTCCGCCGTAAAGGTCCGGGGCCGGAAGCCCTGGAAGACCCCGGCCCAGGCGTCCCAGGCGGGTTGGCCTCCCCAGGCTCCGGCCTGGCCCCCAGGCTGGGGCCCAGCCTGGCCTGAGTAGGCGCCGGCGTCATAAGCCTGGCGCTTGCCGGGCTCGGAGAGGACCGCATAGGCCTCGGAGATGCGCTTGAATCGGTCCTCGGCCTCGGGTGAGCCTGCGTTCCTGTCGGGATGCCATTTCATCGCGAGGCGGCGATAGTTGGCCTTGATCTCCTCGGGGCTCGCGCCGCGCTCGAGCTCGAGGACGGAATAGTAGTCGTCCATAACCCCACCAATGTAACGATTTTCCCAAGCTTGGGAAATACCGCCCGTCCTCTTTTGGGCTTCTTCCAGCGGCCGCTAGGGGGAGCGGCGCTTCTTTAGGAGGCGGAGCTTCTCGAAGCGGCTTTCCGTGCCCGAAAGGAGTCGGGCTATGTTCCTCCGGTGGAGGAGGATCACCAGGGCGGAGGCCAGGCCCATGAAGGCCGCCGTGGCGGGATCCGTCCTGGCCCCAAGGGCGGGCACGAGGAGGAGGTAGGAGGGCAGGATGGCCAGGGCCGCGGCTATGGAGGCCAGGGAGACGAGGCCAGTTGTGACCATGAGGCCCGCGAACAGGAGGAGGCAGGGCCCAAGGATGGGCGGCGCGAGGGCTACCAGGGCCCCGGCTCCGGTAGCTACCCCCTTGCCTCCCCTAAAGCCCAGGAAGACTGGAAAGGCATGGCCTAGGAGGGCTCCGCTTGCCCCGAGGATCCTGGCGGCTATGCCAAGCTCGGGACCGGCGAGGCTCGCGATAAAAAGCACCGAAGCCAGGCCCTTGAAGGTGTCCAGGACGAGGACGGGGATGGCATAGCCCCAGCCCAGGACCCTCAGGGTATTGGTGGCCCCGGGGTTGCCTGAGCCTGCGGCGCGGATATCTCCTTTGCCGGCTAGCTTTCCCGCGAGCCAGGCGCTCGGGAAGGAGCCTGCAAGATAGCATAGAAAAAGCACCAAAGCGAGGGCCAGATCATCCTCCCGATTCCATGAAACCTATCGAAAATTCGCTTTATTTCGGGTCAAGATATTACTATTCTTACAACAGTTATCAAGCATCTATCCTGAGTCTAGCCGATCTGGGGCACAGCTGCCACAGGGCAACACGAGGCTCAACATAAGGCAGGGGTATCCATGCAGGAACTCAATGGACATCAGATCTACGGCGCCTTCAAGGCCGGAGCCTCGAGGCTCCGGGCCTCCCAGGATGAGCTCAACAGGATCAATGTCTTTCCCGTGCCCGACGGGGACACGGGGACCAATATGGCGGTGACCGCGACCAGGGCGGTCGAGGGCACCGAAGTCTCCGAGTCCGTGTCGGCGACCATGTCCTCCATGGCCGATGCCGCCCTCGCCGGCGCCCGGGGGAATTCCGGAGTGATCTTCGCCCAGTTTCTCTCGGGCTTCCGGGAATCCCTGGCGGACTCCGCCTCGGTCTCCATGGAGCGCTTTGCCCGGGCCATAGCCCATGCCTCCCAGAGCGCCCGGCGCGCGATCGGTGATCCCCGGGAAGGCACGATCCTCTCGGTGATCCATGCCTGGGCCGAGGCTCTTGGCCGGGAGCATCACCGGGCGGAGGGCTTCAAGGAGCTCTTCCGGGCCGCCGCTCCCTCCCTGCGGGAATCCCTGGCGGCCACCACAGAAGAGCTCGAGGTTCTGCGCCGGGCCGGAGTGGTCGACGCCGGGGCCTCGGGCTTTGTGGCCTTTATGGACGGGGCCCATGCCTACCTTGAGGCGGGAGCCCACGAGGGCGACGGCCTCGCCGCCGAGACCTCGGCCGAGGCCGCGGCTGATGCCGCCGCCTTGCTCAGCCTCGAGGAGGGAGGGGAGGCCGAGCTCGGACCCCTGGATGGCGATTTTGCCCATCGCTACTGCTCGGAATTCCTCCTGGCCGCCCCTGAGGGGTCCTCTCTCGACCTGGACTCCCTGAGGACGGAGCTGGCCGCGATGGGCGATTCCCTGATTGTCGCGGGGGGAGGCCGCCGGGCTAGGGTCCATGTCCACACCAACGAGCCGGCCGAGGTCATGGAGATCCTCTCCCGCAGGGCCTGGGTCCTGGAGCAGAAGGTCGATGACATGAGGAGGCAGTTCGAGGACGCCCACGCCGCCCACGGCCGGATCGCCCTCGTCACCGACTCCACCTGCGACCTGCCCCAGGAGATCCTCGACGCCCGCCACATCCACGTCATCCCGCTTTTCCTGCGCTTTGGGGAGAGGGAATACCTGGATCGCCTAACCCTCGACCCTGATCGCTTCTACGACATGGCCGACGTGGCCCCGGTCTTTCCAAGCTCCTCCCAGCCCTCCCGGCCCGCGGTCGAGCGCCTCTATCGCGGACTCCTCTCCCACTACGAAGCCGTGGTGTCGATCCACGTGGCGGGAGCCCTTTCCGGGACGGTGGAGACGGCCCGGGCCGCGGCTGCTGCCTTCCCCTCGTCCAGGGTGAGGGTTGTGGACTCGCGCCACCTCTCGGGCTCCCTGGGTCTCCTCGTGCTCAGGGCCGCGGACTACCTGGAGGCGCCGGCCACCCAGGCCCTGGGCCTCGAGGCCGCCCTGGATGGCCTAGTCGAGGGCCTCGACACCTGGTCCGGCAAGGCGGAGAACCTCGTGAGCGTCCGCAGCCTGCGCTTTATGGTCCGAGGCGGCCGGGTGAGCCCCCTGGGCGGGGTCCTGGCCAAGGTCCTCAACCTCAAGCCCATAGTCTCCGTGGACCGGACGGGCAAGTCCAGGCTCTACGGGGCAAGCCTCTCCTCCAAGGCTAACCTAAAGCGCATAACCCGCATGATCCAGGACAGGCATGCCCGGGAGCCCCTGCGCTCCTGGGCCGTGGTCCATGCCCATGCCCCCGCCGAGGCCCAGGCCTTGGCGGACCGGCTCGAGAGCCTCCTAGGCCTGGCGCCCCTTCACGTGAGCGAGATCTCCGCCGTGGTGGGGATGAACGCCGGCCGGGGCGCCCTGAGCGTGGTGGCGATGAGCGAGTAGCTGCCCCTCGCGAGACTTGCTGGGGGAAGAATACTCGCCCGGGCTTTTTTTGGACTTTGCTGGCGCCGGGGCCTGGCCGTCAAGACAGCCTTCCGGCTCGCTGCGCTCGGGGCAGGCTGTCTTGACGGCCACCCGGCGGCGGTCGCGAATTTCCCAATAAGCTGGGGCGGGGTTTATCCCCTGGAATGCTCCCGAGGGGCCGTTACTGTTCACGCTAATTAAAGGAGAGTACTCGCCTGGTGGCGCGGTAGCCTGGTACGCAGGATCGCCTGCCGGCTCTCTGCGCTCGGGCAGGCTGTCTTGCAGGCCACCCGGCGGCGGTCGCGAATTTCGTTTTTATCCGTGGCGGGTATTTTGAGTAACTAGCGAGGCTCGGGATGAGAAACTGAGAGGCAGGGCCTTGCCCTGCCTCTGGTTTCTCGCGTCACATGGAAAAGGGGAAGATACTCACTTCAAAATTCGAGACCCCGGAGTCCTTCTAAGCCTTGGCCTTCGACTTCCGTCTTGGCGGCAGGGGGACAAGGATGCTTGTCGAGGCGCGATAGGCGGCATAGTCTTCCCGGCCGGCGTACTTCTTCTCTGCGGCCTTTTCGAGCAGGGGGATGCCGGAGACAAAGATGATCAGGAGGCTTATGAAGAGGGGGCCCAGGACGGCCAGGTGGTCAAGGCCGGACAGGGAGGGGAGGGCGTAGAGCCAGATTCCCCACCAGAGGAGGAGCTCCCCAAAGTAGTTGGGATGCCGGGACCAGGCCCAGAGGCCGCGATTGATAAAGTCCTTTTCCCCCCGGCGCTTCCAGGTCGATTTCTGGGCATCCGCGACAGACTCGATCACAAGCCCAAGGAGCCAGGCCAGGGCCCCGACATAGTGGAGGGGGGCAAGGCCTGGCTGGGGGCGACCCAGGGCAAGGGTGACGGGCAGCATGATGACCGCCACGGAGAGGGCCTGGAGGATCCAGAAGCGCGCAAAGAGAAGGGGCTTTTCCCTCATCCCGTCAAAGCGATGGTCGACCTTGATCGAGAGGATACGGCTAAAGAGAAAGGACGCCAGCCGCAGGGCCCAGGCCACGACCATCGCCGCCAGGGCCAGGCGAAGGGGGTCGATGACCCCGTTGACCAGGACGAGCACGAGGGCCGTGACCGCGAAGGACAGGCCATAGGAAAGGTCGGTGACCACGTCGGTCTTGCGGATCGCCGCGACGAGGAAAAAGACCGCATTGATCCCAAAGGATATCGCGAGGGTGGCTAGGAACGGGGACATGGATCCTCCTGGTGCCTTGTTGTGGCCGGGCCTAGGCCCGGGCTTCCTCGTGCAGGGCCTCCACGGCCTTCCAGTCGAGGACCTTGAAGATCGCCTCGAGGTAGTCGGCCCGGCGGTTCTGGTACTTGAGATAGTAGGCGTGCTCCCAGACATCGATCCCCAGCAGGGGCTTAAGGCCCTCGGCGAGGGGGCTGTCCTGGTTGGGGGTCGAGCTGACCACGAGCTTACCCTCCTTGCCCAGGGAGAGCCAGGCCCAGCCCGAGCCAAAGCGCCCCAGGCCGGCCTTGATCAGCTCGGCCTTGGCGTTGTCAAAGCCTCCTAGGTCCCGGTCGATAGCCGAAGCCAGGCTTCCGGTGGGCTTCGCCTGCGCGACGGGGCTCAGGATCCTCCAGAAGAGGCTGTGGTTGTAGTGGCCCCCTCCGTTGTTCCTTACGGCTGCCCGGATTCCCTCGGGCACGGAGCCCAGGTCGGACAGGAGGGCCTCCAGGGGCTTGTCCGCGAGGGGGCTGCCCTCGAGGGCCTTGTTGAGGTTGGCCACATAGGCTCCGTGGTGCTTGTCGTGGTGTATCGCCATCGTCGTGCCGTCGATATGGGGTTCCAGGGCCTCGATGGGCCAGGTAAGGGCGGGAAGGGTATAGGTCATCGGTCTCTCCTTTGCCGCCCCCCCCGAGGGAGGCAGCATCGTCGCTAATTATTATTAAAATAGTAATCAAAACTTCGAGAGGCAAGGCGAGCCACAATCTTGGTGGCACTATTGGGAATTGCATTTTCCGATAAAATTGCTAAAATGACTTATATGTCTAAAAAATTCTGTCGCTGGCCCTCGCCGGCAGTAGAGACAGGCGAAAGGACCGCTAGATGAAGAAAAAATCGTATTTACCTCTGTGGCTGGTGCTTGTACTGCCCTTTATCCTTGTGTTTGCCCTGTCCTTGGCGGTAGTGGCGGGTAGTGCCACCGCGGCGGCGTCCTCCACGGTCAAGGCCATGACCAACCTCCTGTCCTGGCGGACGGCGGCGGAGATAGACGCCCGATCCAAGGCCTGGCTCGAGGCCCCCCTGCCTCTTCTCCAGGCCCTGTCCACCCAGGTTGGCGCCGGGAACCTGGATGTGGAAAAGCCCGGCAGGCTGAGACCGGCCCTCGAGGCCGGGGCCTCCTCCCTGCGGGGCCTGCACTCCCTTTACTATGTGGACGCCGAAAACCGGGGGCTGAGCTATGCTCCCGGGGCCGATGGCAAGGGCAACTTTATCCAGGCCGAAAAGGGCGGGGCCGAGGCCCTGGGCATCCCGGCCTTCGTCCCCTCCCTTGGGGCCCCAGCCTGGTCGGAGCCCCATCCGGCCCCGGGCTCGGGGGAGGCCGTGATCAGCCTTAGGGTTCCCGTCCTGGGCGCCGGGGGCCGGGCCAAGGCTCTTTTCGGGGCCGACCTCACCATATCCGAGCTGGATAGCATCCTTTCCACCGCCGTGGCGGGCTCGGAGTTCCGGACCGCCCTCTTAGGTCCGGGCAACAGTGTCCTTGCCGTGGGCCAGTCCGGCCAGCCCCAGGAGGCCGGAGATCCCATCCTCGTGGCGGCCTCGGCCCATCAAGGGGCCGACGCGGTCAGCGCCGCCAGCGAGGGCAACTCCACCTGGTCCTCGGAATTCCATGCCGAGGGCACGACCTGGTATATCTCCTCCAGTCCCTTAAGGGATGAGAGGGGCCTGGACTGGAGGATCCTGGTCTTTGAGCCTAGCCAGGCCGCCTTGGCCTTGCTCCGGTCCAAGCTTGTCCTCGGTCTGGGCCTGGCCGGGGTCTTCCTCTTTCTGGGCCTGGCCCTGATCACCTTCGTGACTTCCCGCATCTCCCGCTCGGTGCGCAATATCGAAGCCTGCCTTGTCCGCCTGGCCAGGGGAGACTTTGCCCTCGGGGAGGTCGAGGAGGACAGGACCGAGATCGGGCGGATCCAGGAATCCGTCTGCGGCCTGGCCTCAAGCCTCTCAGAGGTCATCGCCGGGGTGAGGTCGGCGGCCGAGCGCAGCACCGAAAGCGGGGCTAGCCTGGCCGCCCACTCCGCCGAGTCGGCCGCCACGATCACCCAGATGTCGGCCAACATCGCCTCCATGCGCAACCAGACCCAGAGGCTCGACGAGTCCGCGGCTGAGGCCGAGATGGCCAAGACCCTGATCCAGGACGCCTCTACCACGGTCCTCGGGGTGGTCAAGGACTTGGAGGCCTCCCTCTCCACCGCGGGGGACAGCATCCGCCAGATCGCCGGGGGCCTCCGGAGCCTCGAGGAGAAGTCCCGCCTCCAGAAGGCCATGGCTGCCAAGGTCTCGGCCCTGGGCAGCGACTCCCAGGACTCAGTCAAGGGCGTCATGGACTCCATGGGGGGCATGAGGGTCAGCGCCCAGAAGACCCTGGACTTTGTGGGCATCATCAACGACATAGCCGACCAGACCCGCCTGCTTGCGATGAACGCCGCCATCGAGGCCGCCCATGCCGGCGAGGCCGGCCGGGGCTTTGCGGTCGTGGCCGACGAGATCCGCAAGCTCTCCGAGTCCTCCTCCCAGAATGCCCGGGGCATCGAGGCCACGATGGCCGACAGCGCCGAGGCCATCAAGCGGGCCGACCTGGCCACCGCGAGGACCGGGGAGTCCATGGGCCTGGCCTTTGAGGGCATCACGAGCCTCGTGGCGGAGCTCCAGTCTGTGGCCGACGCCCTGGCCGAGCTCTCCGGGAGGAGCGGTAGCGTCGAGGCCGCCCTGGAGGGCCTGTCCCGCACCGCTGAGAGCCTTTCGGGCGCCTCGGCCCGCCTTGGGGAGGGCTCGAAGGTGATCTCCTCCTCGGTGGCCGACGTCCGGCGCCTATCCGCGGAAAACCGGGCCGCCGCCGACGAGATCACCCAGGGCATCCGGGAGATCGACTCCTCGGCGACCATGCTCTCCGACCTCTCCCGGGAAAACGCCGACACGGCCGAGGCTATCCGCCGGGCCGTGGACAGCTTCAGCCAGGCCGACTGATCAGATCACAAAGCGTCCGGCCCTCAGGATGGGGATCTCCCGTCCTGAGGCGTCCCGGCCGGTGACATCCACCTTTTCCGAGCCGATCATGTAGTCGTTGTGGACCAGGGACTCGTTGAAGCCCAGGGCCTCGCGGCCCGCCTCGTCGAGGCCTTCCGTCCCCTCGAAGGCCTCGGTGTAGGCCGCCCCCAGGGCTATGTGGCTGGCCGCGTTCTCGTCGATCAAGCCGTTGTCAAATACGAGGCCGCAGGCAAATATGGGCCCTGTGGCGTCCACCAGGGCCACCTCGCCCAGGCGGCGCGCCCCCGGGTCGGTGTCGAGCCAGGCCGAGAGGGCCTCGAGGTTCTCCCTGGCCCCCCAGCGCACAACCTGCCCCGCCTCGAACTCAAACCAGGCGCCCTGGACGAGGCTTCCCAGGACCCGCAAGGGGCGGGTGCAGGAGGCCCTGCCCTCGGTGCGCCGGGCGTCGGGGCTCGTGAAGACTTCTTCCGTGGGATGGTTGGGGAGGAAGAACTGGCCGTCCGGGGTCTTGGAACCGCCCCCTATCCAGCGGGAGCGGGGAGAGAGGCCCACCCTGAGGTCCGTGCCCTCGCCCTCGAAGTGGAGGCTGTCCAGGTGGAGGCTGTCCAGGGTCCTCGCCCGGGCCATCAGGGTCTGGGCATGGCGGCTCAGGGCCAGGGCCGGATCCTCCGCGTCCAGGCCCAGGATGGGTACGAGGGCGGCCCAGAGGCTTTCCGCCGGAGCCGGGCCGGGATCCCGGCCGGCCATCTCGAAGACAGCCTTGGCCCAGGCCTCCGTGGGCGCCGGGGCGATGCACCAGACCTGGCGGTTTTGCATCATGGATTCCCTGAACTTCGCGATGGCCTTGGACCTGGCCCGGCTCTGCCTCTGGACCCTCCCCATGTCGGCGCCCTCGAGGGCCAGGGGGTCCTCGTCGCCCACAAGGACAATGGATGCCCAGGCTTCCTCGACATAGACCTCGGCCTCCCGCTCGAGCTGGGCGGAGACATCGTCGAGCCAGGCATCCTGGCTGTGGTCGATGCGTATCCGGACGAGGTGGGGATCGGGATGCTCAAGGCGGACAAGTCGGGCCCCCCGCCGGTAGGCCTCCTCGGCCAGGGCGTGCATGAGAGGCCTGTGGCAGGCCTCGCCCACTATCCTGAGCCGCCCTCCCTCGCCGATCCCCGCGCAGGTTCCCACGAGGAGCTTGGCATATCGGCGCATAGAATCCTGGTCCATCCTGTTTCCCCCTTGGTCCTAGGCTTGCCCCTGGATCCAGAGGGCCATCATAGGCGCCCCTAGGCCGGGGGGCAAGGCGGTGCCTCCGGCGCCGAGGCCTCGTACTCGGCCACCAGGGAATCCATGAGTTCCTGGACCTTGAGGATCTTGGTGACCCTCCAGGCATTCGCGCCGGCAAAGGCAAAGCCCCGGTCGAGCCTGCCCTTCTGGGCGTTGAGGAGGGCCAGGGAGATGCAATAGGGGGCCTTCTCCACGTCGCAGGTGACAATGCAATGCCAGGGGCAGGTATAGGGCTTGCGCTCCCCCGCCTCGACCTCGTCCAGGAATTTGTTGCTTAGGGCCCGGCCGGGCATGCCCACAGGGCTCTTGATGATCTTGAGGTCTTTTTCTTCGGCCTGGACATAGGCGTCCTTAAAGGCCTCTGCGGCATCGCATTCCTCGGTGGCCACAAAACGGGTGGCCATCTGGACCCCTGCCGCCCCCAGGTCGAGGAATTTCCTGATATCGGCCCCGCTCCAGATCCCGCCCCCGGCTATCACCGGTATGGCCCTGCCCGAGTTTTCCTCAAAGGGCTTCATGGCCTCCACCACCTCGGGGACGATCTTTTCCAGGGCAAAAGCCGGGTCCTCAAGCTCGCTGACTTTGTAGCCCAGGTGGCCGCCGGCCTTGGGGCCCTCGACGACAATGCCGTCGACGAGGTAGTCGTACTTGTCGAGCCAGCGCTTGGCCAAAAGGACTGCCGCCCGGGCCGAGGAGACGATGGGCACAATCCGGGTCTTGGTGCCTTTCACAAAGGAGGGGAGGTTAACCGGGAGGCCTGCCCCGGAAAAGATCACGTCGATGCCCTCCTCCACGGCGGCCTTGACGAGTTCCGCAAAGTCCGTCAGGGCTACCATGATGTTTACCCCCAGGATGCCCTTGGAGAGCTCCCGGGCCCGGCGGATTTCCCTTCGGAGGCTCCGGACATTGGCCCCCACAAAATCCTTGAGGCCCTCTGGGTCCAGGAGGCCTATACCCGCGGCGGCGATCACCCCGATGCCCCCGGCGTTGGCCGTGGCGGCGGCCAGGCCCGAAAGGGATATGCCTACTCCCATGCCCCCCTGGACGATGGGCAGGCGGGCCACCCTATCCCCTATGGCCAGGGGCTTCATGCTTAACAGACTCATCGGGCCTCCCTATAGTACCCCAGAAAGGGTCAAATTTTGACAAAGTTACACTATACGACACTATGTCAAAAGCCTTGGTTGCACAAGGAGGGTTAAAAATGTCATTTTACGATCGCCTTGCCCCCCGTTCCAAGGCGACCTACACTAGGCCTATGACAAAGCGCAGGTCGGGCTTTCGGCCGATAACATCGACGGTCAATATCTTTCTCGTCCTGTCCCTGGCCGCCGGGGTTGGCCTTATCCTCGTCACCGCCACCTATTCCCTTCTCCGCTCCCGGGACAGGCTGACCCGGAGCTACCTCCTCCAGCAGGGGACTATCCTCTACACCTCCATAGCCAACTTTATGCTCCCCGGGGATGCCCCCTTGGCGGTCAAGTTTATGGACCAGGTGGCCCTCGCCAGCCCCGAGGCCTCGATTTCCCTCTACCGGAGGGACGGCCAGGCCGCCTTTTCCGACAATGGGACTATCAATCGGGTCAACCAGAACCTCGGGAAGGTAAAATTCCAGCCCCGGGCCGCCCTTGTCCCCCATGAGCCCCGGCCCCCTGCCCCGCGCTTCAAGGAAGCCTCCTCCTCGCCCCCGCAGGAAGTCTTTTTCCGGGAGACCGAGGGGGGCCATACCTATTTCCGGGTCTACCGGCCCCTGATCAACCTGCCCAAGTGCTCGGGTTGCCACGGCTCCGACCATACGGTCCGGGGGGTCCTCGACATCAGGACCGATGTCACTCCCTTTATCCGGGACCAGACCCTCACCCTGATCCTGGGAGCCCTGGGCTTTTTCCTCGTGGTGGGCTTCCTGGCCGTCCTTATAGGCTCCTTCCTCCGCCGCCTCGTCCTCTCCCCCATCTCAGCCATAGGCCGGCTCTGCTCGGCCGTCACCTCGGGCTCCTTTGAGGGGAGGGTCGAGGTGGAGGCCAAGAACGAGATAGGCGACCTGGCCCGGACGGTCAACCAGATGGTCGGGGGCCTGCGGGAGCGCTTCGAGCTGACCAAGTATGTCTCCCAGGGGACGATTGGAGCCCTCTCCGAGGGCCAGAGGCCCAGGCGGGTCCAGCGCTGCCTCCTTTTCACCGATGTGAGGGGCTTTACCTCCTTCACCGAGTCCCGGGACCCCGAGCAGGTGGTGGAGGCCCTCAACCGCCTCCTCGAGAAGCAGGCCGAGATCATCCACGAGTGGGGCGGGGACATAGACAAGTTTGTGGGCGACGAGGTGGTGGCGGTCTTCTCCGGCGAGGGGGCCTCGGGCCGGGCCCTCCATGCGGGCCGGGACATCGTGAGGCTCTGCGCCCAGCGGTCCGAGGACTTTGAGGGTCTTATGGTGGGCGTGGGGGCGGCGGCGGGGCCGGTGATCCAGGGCATGATCGGCTCCGAGCGCCGGGCCGACTTTACCGTGATCGGGGATTCGGTCAACGTGGCGGCCCGGCTCTGCTCGGCCGCCAAGGCCTGTCAGGTCCTGGTGAGCGACTCCGCCAAGGATGAGGCCGGCCCCGGCTTCGAGTACTCGGGCCCTTTCAAGGCCAAGCTCAAGGGCAAGGCCTCGGCCCAGAGGGTCTGGGTCCTGGTCACCGAGGACGGCAAGGCCGGGGAGGCGAGGTAAATGAGCAAGGGCATCCACGGCTTGCCGGCTATGGCTTTCGGCCTGGCCCTCGGCCTCTTCCTGTCCTCCTGCGCCGGAAAGGAGGAGCCCTACGC
>JAKPBN010000332.1 GCA_029778945.1 Spirochaetota bacterium | reverse complement strand
ATATATATGACATTTTCTATAATCTATATGGAGGCCCAGCGATGAGTAAAAGTCTTGGTAGTCTTGCCCTGGTCCTTATGCTTTTTGTCGCCCTTCCAGCCAGCCTTGGCGCAATCCCCTACGACAGCGGCACCGTAAAAAACTATATGCACCGCAATGGCGGTGACCTAGGCAAGGCCCAGGCGGCTATCGATGCCAAGGATTTTGCCGCCCTGGGGGAGATTTTTTCCGATTTCCTGGCCACCGCCACGGCCCTCAAGGCCATGGATCCCCCCAAGGGCGATCCGGGGATGTGGCAGGGCTTCTGGAGTGATTTTGCGGCGGCGGCCAACAAGGGAATCGCCGCGGCCAAGGACAAGGATCCCGCCAAGGCCAGCGAGGCCCTTGCCGCCCTGAGATCCATCATGGGCCAGGGCCACAAAAACTTCCGCTTCTAGACTCCTAGCCGCGTCCTTCCCAATCGCCTGCTTCAAGGCCGTAGGCGAGCTCCCCTTCCCGAATCTCCGAAAGACCATGGAAACCCAGGGTCTCGAGGAGGGCCCGGGAGGGGAGGTTGCGGGCATCGAGATTGGCCTCGATCCGCCGCTTTCCCAGGGCCCCAAAGAGATAATCCACCACAGCCCTCACCGCCTCCCGGGCAAAGCCCTGGCCCTGCCAGGTCGGGCTCAGGGTATAGCCGAGCTCCACCGTGTCCGGGGATAGAAAGTGAAGGCCTAGGTCGCCGACCAGGACGGCATCCCGGAAAAGACCCAGCTGGAACCATGCGCCGATGCGCCCAAAGGGCCCGGAAGCCCGGGCGATAAAGTCCTCGGCCTCAGAGAGGGACTTGGGGGAAAAGCCCTGGTAGCGGGACACCTGGGCCAGGGAGCGGTAGGCAAACAGGGCCGGCGCGTCCCGAGCCATGAGGCCCCTCAGCTCCAGGCGCTCGGTTCGGAGAGGCAGGAAGGCGGGCTCGGGGCCGGGGCCGGAACTGGAGCCTTCGCTCACCGCTTGCCAGCCCTTGGCTGCCTGGTCTTCCTGAGGACGAGGAGGACAATCCCCAGGACAAGGAGGGCTAGGCCAGCCAGGTAGCCAAGGCCTCGAAGGTCAAAGGGCCGGCGCCGCAGGGGCTCTACCCCGGAATGGAGGTCGGCCCAGGCCATATAGGCCCGAGACTCGGCGCCCACCGCGGCAAAGAGGGGAGCTGTGAGCTTGTCAAAGCCCAGGGCCAGCTCGGGCTGGGCGGAATGGAGGGCCTTCCAGGGATCATAGCTTCGCCTGGCGGGGGTGTTCTCTACCCCGTAGTCATAGCTGGGATCCGAGGTATAGAGGGCAGGAAAGGTGGAGACCAGGGCGGCATTGATGCCCCGGCCGGCCTTGTATGCCCGCCAGGAGACCAGGTCATAGAGAAAGCCCGCGCGATAGACCGTCTTGGGCGCGCCCTTTCCCTGGAGGGCCTCATAGAGGACCGAGGCCGAGTCTTGGCCCCTCCAGTCCTCCATGGCCCCGTACAGGTAATCCTCCAGAAGGAGGTGGCGGTTGGAGAGGAGGACGAGGGCCCTGTCCCTGTCGTCCTGGCTGCCGGCCACAAAAAGGCCAAGGATGGACCAGGCGGGGCGGCCAGGGAAAAGGCTCGCATGCCAGGGCTGGCCCATGTCCTGGGCGTAATGGAGGGCCCAGCCGGCAAAGCGCCAGCCCCAATAGTCATGGCCCGCGGTAAAGGCATAGCGGGAGAGGCCCGAGTAGAGGCGGAAGCGCCAGTCCGAGAGGGAGACCTTAGTCAGGGGGGCCGCCATCCTGAGCAGGGGATCCTCGTGGACTAGGGCCATGTGGAAAGGCGCCTGGCTGCCATAGGGCAGGGCCGGATTGCCAAAGGCCTGCTTCCCAAAGCCGTAGAGGGCGGCGACCGGACTCTTGTTGTCCTCAAAGAGACCGATGTCCATCCCGTAGTCGGGCTCGTCCGAGGCGCTGGCCACGATCTCCAGGGCCGAGACCGACTGGCCGGCCCTCAGGGACTTGAAGGGACCGTTGGGCACATGGTTGTCATAGGGGTCGGCCGCTAACACCGGGAGCTCGGGCCTGGAGTCTCTGGAGGCCCCGGCCTGGAGCTGGACGTAGAGAGGCATGGGCATGGCCGGATTGATCCGGAGGGCATGGAAAAAGTCTTCCTTGATCCCCTCGTCTGAGGCATCGGCTTTAAGGAGGAGGGCCGGGGGGCAGGGAGGGTAGGCGGGGATGTCCCGGATAGCGGCCGCCTCAAGCTTACCCAGGAGGGCCGCAAGGCCGGCCTTTTCCAGGAGGAGGAAGTCCTCGAGGGGTTCGGCCGTGACCTGGCGGGTCGCCCAGGCTTCCTTGCCCAGGGCCATATAGCTGATCTGGCTGTGGTTATCCCAGGCCAGGCAGGGCAGGAGGGCGCCAAGGCTGAGGACAAGGGCGGGTACGAGGCGCTTCATGGGAACCTCCAGGGGCGGTCATCGCGCGCCTCCAGTATACACCACCGCCCACGACCTTAACACCAAGCGAAAAGGAAAGAAATTCAACCACGGAGGCACGGAGGCACGGAGAGAAGAGCGAGGGAAGGGGAAATTTTTGTAGAACGAATCGCGAGTCAAGAATATGATCTCACATTTCTTGAAGCTACATTCCTTCCCCTTAAGTCCACCTATATTCCTCCCCCTCCGTGTCTCCGTGCCTCCGTGGTAAATTCTATATCTTAAGACCTAGTTGTTTCGTTTTTTCCTTTGCTACCTAGCCTTGGCGGCCAGGACCTGGGCGGTGAGCTCGGGCACGACCTTGAACAGGTCCCCCACGACGGCCACGTCGGCGAGCTTCATGATGGGGGCTGCCTCGTCCTTGTTGATGGCGATGATAAAGTCGCTTTCCTGCATGCCCGCCAGGTGCTGGATAGCCCCGGAGATCCCGCAGGCTATGTAGATCTGGGGCCTCACGGTCTTGCCGGTCTGGCCCACCTGCTGGGCCTTCTCTGTCCAGCCTGAGTCCACCGCCGCCCGGGAGGAGCCCACGGATCCGCCCAGGGCATCCGCGAGCTGGTGGAGGATCACGAAGTTCTCCTTGTTCCCCACTCCACGGCCGCCGGAGACAATGAACTGGGCCTCCCCGATGTCCACGGCCTCCTTTACGGTCTTGACCACCTTGGCGATCTGGATGCGAAGGTCCTTGGACGCAAGCTGGACCGGGACCTTTTCGATCCGGCCCTTCCGGGACTCATCCTTGGCAGGCCTCTCGAAGACCCCGGGCCTGACCGTGGCCATCTGGGGCCTGTGCTCGGCGCACTCGATCGTGGCCATGAGGTTGCCCCCAAAGGCGGGACGGGTCATCATCAAGTTGCGCGACTCCAGGTCGACCTCGAGGCCCGTGCAATCGGCCGTGAGGCCGGTCACGAGGCGGGCGGCCACCCGGGGGCCAAAGTCCCGCCCCAGGAAGGAGGCGCCCACGAGGACTATCTCGGGCTTGCGCTCCCTTGCCAGCTCGCAGAAGACCTTGGCGTAGGCATCGGTGGTGTAGCGCTCGAGCAGCTCATGCTCGGCCACGAGGACCTCGTCGGCCCCATAGGCCACGAGCTCCTGGGCCAGGCCGGAGACGTCCTTCCCGAGGAGGACGGCCACGGTCGTGGCGCCCAGGGACTGGGCTATCAGCCTGCCCTTGCCCACGAGCTCGGCGGCGACCTTGGTGAGCTTGCCGTCGCGCTGCTCGGCGAAGATCCAGACATCCTTGTATTCCTGCTTGTTCATGCTTTCCTCCAGTTCCGGGCCGCGGTCAGACGTAGTGCTTTTCGCGGAGGATATAGGCGACCTGCTCGGCCGCGTCCTTCGCGCCCTTGCTCACGAGCATGCCCGCGCGCTTGGCATCCTTGGCCTGGGACTTCTTGACCCTGGTGGGCGAGCCCATCAGGCCGATGAGGGCCTTGTCCACCCCGAGGTCGGCGGCGGACCACACGCTCACTTCCTTTTTCGCCG
>JAKPBN010000256.1 GCA_029778945.1 Spirochaetota bacterium | reverse complement strand
ACCGAGCCCTTTGACTCGACGAGCGCCAATCCCATCCGCCACGTGGCCTATAGCTATGCCGTCCAGTTTGTCGAGCTCGGGCCCGAGCTGCGCCTCGCCCGGGTTGTGGCCGCCCACGATTCGGGCCTGATCGTGAATCCCTTGGCCTTCGAGGGCCAGGTCGAGGGCGGGGTGGCCATGGGCCTGGGCTATGCCCTCACGGAGGACCTCCCCCTTGTGGACTGCGTGCCTCCGGCGAAATTCGGCAGGCTCGGCCTCCTGCGGGCCGGGGATGTGCCGCCTATAGTGACTATCTGTGTGCGCAAGGCCGGGCCCGGTGACGCCCAGGACGGGGGAACGAGCGGGGCCGCCTGGGGGCCCAAGGGCATCGGGGAGATCTCCACCATCCCGACGGCCGCCGCTGTCGCCGGGGCCTATCTGGCCGCCGATGGCCTCCTCCGGCCTCGGCTCCCCCTCGAGGCCACTCCCTATTCCCGTAAGAAACCTTAGGCTCTCCTCGATGTCCTGCCCCAAGTTCCAGCTTGACACCTCGGTTTCGCACACTATACTGATCCAATCTTTTTGAGGGGGGGCAGCTTGCTCGGGCCAAGGGCCCCGGGGCGGGGTGGGGCCTTCCGCTAGGAGAGTCAGTGCCGCCCGTCGCCGTAGGCAAGACCAGGGGAGCCGAGAGGAGAGCCCGCTTCGATGGAAGCAAGCTTGTCCTGAACGTCCTTCTCCCCCTCGCTGGAGTCCTCGTGGCCCTGGGCTTCGGGGCCTTTCTCCTCATTCTCCTCAAGGCCAACCCCATCGAAGCCTATACCGCCCTGGTAAAGGGTGCAGTTGGTAATAAGTTTGGCCTGACCCTGACCCTGGTCAAGACAGCCCCCCTCCTTCTTGTGGGGGCGGGCATCTGCATAGCCTTCCGGGCCAATGTGATCAACATCGGAGGCGAGGGCCAGATCATCCTCGGGGCCCTGGCCGGCACCTGGATACCCCTCGCCCTTCCGGGCCTCCCGGGCTGGCTCCTCATCCCCCTCTCCTGCCTCGGGGGCGTCCTGGCCGGGGGCATCTGGGGCTTTGTGCCCGGCATCCTCAAGGCCAGGCTCAGGGTCAACGAGATCCTCTCGACCATCATGATGAACGCCATCGCCCTCCAGCTCCTCAACCTCCTCCTCCAGGGTCCCCTGATGGATCCCGAGGGCATAGCCCACGGCACCTACCTGGCCCAGTCGGCCCAGCTGCCCAAGCAGGCCTGGCTCACCCGCATGGCCCCGCCCACCCTCCTCCACACGGGGGTCCTCATCGCGGTGGCCATGGCCATCCTCGTCTACATCTTCCTGTGGCGCACAACCATCGGCTACAACATCAGGGCCGTGGGCCTCAACCCCGACGCCTCCCGCTACTCGGGGATCAAGGTCCCCTTCTATGAGGCCCTCTCCCTCACCCTCGCCGGGGGCCTCGCGGGCCTCGCGGGGGTCATCGAGGTGATCGGGGTCCAGCACAGGCTGATGCCCGGCCTCACGAGCGGCTACGGCTTCACCGGCATCGTCGCCGCCCTCCTCGGAAGCCTCCATCCCCTGGGCCTGATTCCGGCCTCGGTGGTCTTCGGGGGCCTCCTCGTGGGAGCCGACCGGATGCAGAGGGCCGTCCAGGTGCCCTCCTCCCTGATCACGGCCATCCTGGGCCTCGTGGTCCTCTTTGTCTCCGGGGCCGCCATCTGGTCCCGGCGCTGGTCCGCCCGGCGCCTCACCAGGGCCGCCAAGTCCGTGGAGGCCCAGAAGTGAAAGGCACTCTCCAGATCATCTCCGGCATGCTCACCACGATGGTGGGCCTGGCCATGCCCTTCCTCTACGCCGCCATCGGCGAGGTCTTTGCCCAGGCCTCGGGGGTGGTGAACCTGGGGGTGGACGGGATCATGCTCCTCTCCGCCTTCGCGGCCTTCTTTGTGGCCCTGGGCACGGGCAGCCTCTGGCTCGGCCTCCTCGCAGCCGCCGTCGTGGGCCTCCTCATGGGCCTCCTCATGTCCTTTGTCAGCGTCAGCCTCAAGGCCGAGCAGGGCGTCTCCGGCATAGGCCTCTACATGTTTGGCCTCGGCCTCTCGAGCCTCCTCTTCAAGGTCCTCATCGGCACCGTCAAGACGATCCAGGGCTTTCCGCCCCTGCCCATCCCCTTCCTCTCGGACCTGCCCTTCATCGGGCCCATACTCTTCCGCTCCTCCATCCTCGTGTACGGGGCCTTCCTCCTCGTGCCCCTGGCCTGGTTTGTCCTCGAGAAGACCACCCTGGGCCTCAAGATCCGCTCGGTGGGCCAGAACCCCGCCGCCGCCGACTCCCTGGGCATCGGGGTCAACCGGATCCGCTACCTCTCGGTCTGCATCGGGGCCGTCCTCGCGGGCATCGCGGGGGCCTCCCTCTCCATAGCCGAGCTCAACCTCTTCCAGGATGACCTCACCGCCGGCCAGGGCTTTATCGCCGTGGCCCTGGTCTACTTTGGGGGCTGGAGCCCCTGGGGCGTCCTGGGCGGAGCCCTCCTCTTCAGCGTGGTCAACTCCTTCCAGCTCTGGATGCAGGTCCTGGGGGTCAACGTGCCCTCGAGCGTCGCGGTCATGCTCCCCTATATCCTGACCATCGTGGCTCTCACGGTCACCGTCAACAGGGTCCGCCAGCCCGCGGCCCTCAACAAGCCCTTTGAGCGGGGCGAGAGCTAAGGCTGGAGTCTAGAATCGTCACTGTCGGCCCCAGCCCAGGGGAAGGGGCCGGAAAGTCATATAAAGGGGGAATCATGAAGATGAAGAAACTCGTCGCCATCCTCGCTCTCGTGGCCGTAGTCCTCGCCGGGGCCTTTGCCGCCCCGCTCCGCATCGCTGTCATCATGCCCAGCGCCACCACGGACATGGCCTTCAGCCAGTCCATGTGGGGAGCCCTCCTCCAGGTCCAGAAGGACATGGGCGGCGAGTCCGCCCTGGTCCTCAAGTACACGGACAACATGTTCCAGGTCCCCAACGCCGCCGCCGCCATCCGCGACTACGCGAGCGACGGCTTTGACATCGTCATAGCCCACGGCTCCCAGTACGGCTCCTCGGTCCAGGAGGTCGCCAAGGACTTCCCCAAGACCACCTTCGCCTGGGGCATGGACGTCAACACCTTCGGCCTGGCCAATGTCTACGCCTACACCGCCGCGGCGGAAGAGGGCGGCTTCATCAACGGCCTCCTCGCGGCCAAGCTCACCAAGAGCAAGAAGATCGGCGTGACCGGACCTGTCGAGGTCGGCGACGCCAAGACCTACATCGATGGCTTCCTCCAGGGCGTCCAGTCCGTGGACAAGGCGATCGTCCTCTCCAAGACCTGGACGGGCTCCTTCTCCGACGTGGCCCTCATGACCGCCGCCGCCAAGACCCACATCGCCTCGGGCGCCGACATCCTCACCGGCTCCTCCCAGTCCGTGGTCGGCTCCATCGGCGCGGCCAAGGACAACGGCAAGGTCCTCTGGTTCGGGACCCAGGCCGACCAGGCTGGCCTCTCCCCGGCCCTCGTCGTCGCCTCCCAGGTCTATGACTGGACCGGGATGCTCAAGGAGATCATCGCCAAGCGCAAGGCCGGGACCCTCGGCGGCACCAAGTATGTCCTCACTCTCGCCAATGGCGGCCTCAAGATCGCCTACAACCCCGCCTACAAGCTCCCCGCCGCCGTCAAGGCCGCCGGAGACCAGGCGATCAAGGACATCACGAGCGGCAAGATCCAGGTAAACCCTTAATAAATAAATGAATGTGCCACAGAGGCACAGAGGCACAGAGGGAAGAGAGAAAAGAGTTTTGGAATCTGGGAGTTGGGGAATAGATAACTCCAATCCTCTATTCTTGATCTCCCCTCTGTGTTTCCTCAGTGTCTCAGTGCCTCTGTGGCTTTCTAATCCTATTCACTGAGGGCATGATGGAAGCAAAGGGCAAGAAAGGTCGGACCGGCAAGGTCGAGATGCGCGACATCACCAAGTGCTTTCCCGGGGTG
Organism: Spirochaetota bacterium; assembly: GCA_029778945.1. Taxonomy (GTDB): domain Bacteria; phylum Spirochaetota; class Spirochaetia; order Treponematales; family Rectinemataceae; genus JANYKC01. The sequence goes on along the minus strand of JAKPBN010000256.1, from coordinate 457 downwards.
CGCGCCAACTCCCAGGTCTGCTTTGACGTGACCCCCGGGGAGGTCCATGCCCTCCTAGGGGAGAACGGGGCTGGCAAGTCCACCCTCATGCGCCAGCTCTATGGCATGTACCAGCCCGATGAGGGCCAGATCCTCATCGACGGCGTGCCCCATTCCTTCAAGTCCCCCGCGGACGCGATCAAGGCCGGCATAGGCATGATCCACCAGCACTTCATGCTCGTCCCGAGCCTCACGGTCGCGGAGAACGTGGCCCTCGGCCAGGCCTCGAGCCGGGGCCCCCTCCTCGACCTGGACAAGGTCAGCGAGAGGATCCGGGAGCTCGCCTCGGCCTATGGCCTTAAGGTCGAGCCCGAGGCCTATGTCTGGCAGCTCTCCGTGGGCGAGCAGCAGAGGGTGGAGATCCTCAAGGCCCTCTACCGGGGCGCTGGCCTGATCATCCTCGACGAGCCCACGGCCG
>JAKPBN010000283.1 GCA_029778945.1 Spirochaetota bacterium | reverse complement strand
GACCCTAAAGGGCTCGAAGCGGGATACGAGGCGCTCAGGGATGCGGCAGCTCAAGATCGTCCCTTCGTCGTCCCGCTCCTCCGAGAGGATCATCGCCTCCCGGCGCAGAAGGGCAACCATCCCGTAGTCCTTGTCGAGGATGCGGACCTTGAGGACCTCGGCCTCGGCGGTGAGGCCCTCCTCTATGGCTTTGAGAAGGTCCAGGATGCCCTCGCCGCTCTTGACCGAGACATAGCGGGCCCCGGGGAAGCGTCCCGGCAGGCCGGCCCGCAGATCGGGGTCGAGGAGGTCAACCTTATTGACCGCGAGGATCACCGGGAGCTCCCCCGCGCCGATTTCCCGCAGGACAGTCTCGGTGGTTTTCATGTGGAGCTCGGCCTCAGGGTCGGCGGCGTCGACGACATGGACCAGGATATCCGCCGCAGCAGCCTCTTCGAGGGTGGCCTTGAAGGCCTCCACTAGGCCGTGGGGGAGGTTGCGCACAAAGCCCACTGTGTCCGTGAGAAGCAGTGAGCCCCCCATGGAAAGCTCGAGGCGCCTCGTCGTGGGATCGAGGGTGGCAAAGAGCCTGTCCTCGACATGGACGGCGGCCTTGGTCAGGGCGTTGAGGAGGGAGGACTTGCCGGCATTGGTGTAGCCCACCACGGCGGCCCGAGGCACATCGAGGCGCTCCCGGCGCTTGCGCTGGACTTCCCTGCTCTTGCGCACCAGGAGGAGCTCTTCCTTGATGTCGTGGATCCGGCGCTCTATCTCCCGGCGGTCGAGCTCGATCTTCTGCTCCCCCGCGCCCTTGGTGCCATAGCGGCCTCCCCGCTGGCGGGAGAGGTCCTCATAGGAGTGGGCGAGGCGGGGGATGGAATACTCGAGTTGGGCGAGCTCGACCTGGAGGGAGGCCTCCTTGGTCAGGGCCCGGCTCGCGAAGATCTTGATGATCAGCTCGGACCGGTCGTAGACCTTGAGCCCTGAGAGGGTTTCCCAGTTGCGCTGCTGGACCGGGGTGAGGGCATGATCAAAGACAATGGAGTCTGCGCCCTCGGCCTTGGCCATGGCGACGATCTCGTCGGCCTTGCCCGAGCCCAGGAAGAGGGCGGGGCTGCGCTCCCGCACCCGGGCAAAGCAGGAGCCGATCACCTCGAGGCCCAGGCTCGAGGCCAGGCCCTTGAGCTCCGCAAGGAGGGATGTGCCCTCCCCCTTGGAGACCTTGTCCGTCTGGATCCCCACAAGCCAGGCGCGCTCGGCCTTGAGGGTGGTATCTTTCATCTCGGTCATAATTGTCCTTTATTCTGGATGAGGGCCTAAGGCCTGTGCGGCGTGGCGCCCTGGGGCGGGTGAGTCGTCCGGGAGGCTGTAGAAGGGAGAGGCCCGGGCACGACCTTGGAGGGGTCCTGGAGGTGGCGTAGGGGGGCGGTCAGAGGATCAGCATGATGGAATGACGCTAGCACAGGCGGGTCCCGGGGTCAAGCCGGGTGGACGGAGGCCCGGAGCAATGCTATCATTTATTGCCCCACCGGGCTCTCACAAGGAGACATCATGCCCCTAGGAATCAAGGACCTTAGCCCCGCCGTCATTGGAACCGAGTACGCCGTCCGGGGACCCATCGTGGCCAGGGCCGCCGAGCTCGAGCGCCAGGGCCGCAAGATCATCTACTGCAACATCGGCAATCCCCAGGCCCTGGAGCAGAAGCCCCTGACCTATCTCCGCCAGGTCCTCTCCCTCTGCGAGTGGCCCGATTTGGCCACCAAGGCCCCCGGGGCCTTCCCTGAGGATGTCCTGGCGACGAGTCGGCGGATCCTTGAGTCCTC
>JAKPBN010000239.1 GCA_029778945.1 Spirochaetota bacterium | reverse complement strand
CACCGCCCTCGAGGGGCTGGGTCAGGGCCACAAGCCTCTGCCCCAGGGCCGCCTCGACCCGGCCCTGCTCCAGAATGCTCGCCTCGAGGCGGGTCCTGGCCTCATGGAGGCGAAAGGCCATGCGAATCGAAGTGAAGAGGACCGTGGGACCGGAATTCTTGACGATATAGCCATAGCTGGAGATGCCCTCGGTCTTGAGGACCACATCCCTCCCAGTATGGGAGGAAAGGAAGACTATGGGGATGTCCCGGATGGCGAGGATGCCCTGGGCGGCCTCGGTACCGTCCATGCCCTGGCCCAGGTTTATGTCCATGAGGATGAGGTCGATGGCCCTGCCCGAGGCCACGGCCTCGAGGGCCGCCTCCCCGCTCCCCACGTGGATGACATCGTAGCCTTCCTGCCTCAGGATGGCCGATTCCGAGAGGCCGATGATGGCGTCATCCTCGACTAGAAGGAGGGTTTTCCCTTCACTGCCCAAAAACAAGCCTCCTGGATCCGCGCGGTGGCCCGAGCCCTCCCTGGGCCGGGAGCCGAGGCCGGGCAGCAGGGAGGCAGGGGCAACTTTCAGTCTAATGCCCGCCGGGTCCGGGCGAAAGGGCAAAAAGCCGCTCTTGCGCCCCTTCCCGGGGGGCCCCATCATGGGACCATGCTCACCGACGCCCACATCCACTTCCATGACCTGGCCGAAAGGGATCCAGGCTTCCTTGCGCGCTATGCCGCCGGGCCCTACCTGGCCTGCGCGGCCAGCCATGATGAGGGGGAGTTCCTGGAGACCGAGTCCTGGGGGGACAGAGCCGGGTTTATCTCGTCTTTCGGCATCCACCCCCAGTGGCCCGTCTGGAAAAACGCCGATTTCCTGGCCCTCGTGGCCGGAGAGGGTCGGATCAAGGCCATTGGCGAGGCGGGCTTTGATTTTTTTGGGGACAGAGCTGACCGGGTCAGGAATGAGGAAAACGATAAGGCCCAGACTGGGGTCTTTGAGTACCAGCTCGACCTGGCCGAACGCCTCGGCCTCCCCCTCCTTGTCCACCTCCGGAAGGCCACGGACAAGGCCTTTCTCTATTCCCGCCGCCTTGCCCGCCTTCCCGGGGTGGTTTTCCATTCCTGGCCCGGGACTGCCCGGGAGGCCGGGGACCTCCTCGCCCGGGGGGTGCCGGGCTTTTTTTCCTTCGGGACAGGCCTGTTAAAGGGCCACAAGAAGGCTATCGAGTCCTGCGCGGTCCTGCCCCTGGACCGCCTGCTCTCAGAGACCGATGCCCCCTGGCAACCCCTGCAGGGACAGAGCTACTGTCGCCTCGAGGACCTCCCCTTGGTCGTGGCGGCCATGGCCAGGCTCAGGGACCTCCCCTGCCCCGAGCTCGAGGCGGTCCTGGAAGCCAATTTCCATCGGGCCTACCTCCTCAGCCGGGGGGAAAGTGACACCTCCGGGCTTGCGCGTCTTCCCGGGACGGCTAGTATTGGAGAGGGCCTTTCGGGGTCCGATGAGGAGCATGGATGAGCTTTTTCAGACCCTTTGCCCTGGAGCGCTGGTTTGCGGCCCATGAGTTTGCCGCCCCCTGGCTGCTTTGCGCCTCGGACTGCGAAACCCGAAGCCTGCGGGATCTTTTAGCCCTCGAGGAGGGCGCCGAGGAGGCCCTCCTCTCCCTCCGCCTAGGCTATGCCGAGCCCAGGGGAAGCCCAAGCCTGAAGGAATCCGTCGCCAGCCTCTACAAGGGCATCCTGCCCGGCAACGTCCTCATCCACGCGGGGGCCGAGGAGGCTATCCTCAACCTCTGCCTCGCCCTCCTAGGCCGGGGGGACAGGGTTGTGGTCAACTTCCCCTGCTACCAGTCCCTATCGGAAATCCCCCGGGCTTTGGGCTGCAGGGTCGACGCCCTACGATACCGGGAGGAGGGAGGCCGGTGGTTCCTCGACCCGGATGAGCTCAACCGCCTCCTTGAGAAGGGGGGATCGATCAAGCTGGTCATCCTCAACCTGCCCCATAACCCCACGGGGGGCCTGCCCACCCCGGGGGAATACGAAAGGATCATCGAATCCTGCCGAAGGGCCGGAGCCATCCTCCTTGTGGACGAGGTCTACCACTACCTGGAGCACGAGCCCGCCCGGCGCTTGGCCCCGGCCTGCGAGGCCTATGAGCGGGGCATATCCCTCAATGTGCTTTCCAAGAGCGCCGGCCTTGCCGGCCTGAGGATAGGCTGGCTAGCCACGGGCCTTACGGAGGTACTGGACCGGGTGGCCCAGGTCAAGGACTACAATTCCATCTGCGCCTCGGGCCCGAGCGAGGTCCTGGCTGGAGTCGCGGTCAGGCACCTGGAAGTCCTTGCGGAGGCGAACCGCAAGCTCTGCCTTTCCAACCTGGCCCTGCTGCGGGACTTTATGGCCCGCCGGTCTGGCCGCCTTTCCTGGACCGCGCCCGAGGGCTCTTCGATAGGCTTCCCCCGCCTAGCCGAGGAGGAGGCATCCCGCTGGGTCGGGGCCAAGGGCGTCGGGGACTCGGAAGCCCTGGCCCTAAGGCTCGTCAAGGAGGCGGGTATCCTCATCCTCCCGGGCGCCTACTATGGCTATGATCCGGCCTATTTCCGGGTCGGCTATGGCCGGGCCAATTTCCCCGAGGCCCTTGCCCGCCTCGACGCCTGGATGGAGGGCTAGGCCTGGGGGGAAAGGCGCCTCAAAAGACCTCCTAGAAAAGGGCGGTGATCTCCGCCGAGGTCGCCTTGAGCTCGAGGAGGAGGTCCTCCCTGAAGAAGGCGTCGATCTCATCCCGGCGGAGAAGATAGGCCGTGGCGATGGACCCCACGGCCGGATTGGAGCCAAAGGCCACGGGCACGGCGATGAGGTAGAGGCCCCGGGCGCAATTCGCCTCCCCAAAGGCGAAGCCCCCCCGGCGCATCGCCTCGTAGTCCTCCCCGGGCTCCCCGGCATAGGCCAGGAGGAGGCGGCCCGAGACCGTGTCCAAGGCGTCGTAGACCCCGGGCTTTACGGAGGCCCTGATAGTCCCCCGGCCCTCGGAATCGTAGACCACATGGAGCATGCCCTCCGTGAGGAAGCCGAGGTGGACCGACTCGGCCGTCTTCGTGGAATAGCGCTTCAGGGGGCCCTCGGCCCGGCTGATTATGGCCGACTCCCGGTTGAGCTCGGCCAGGGTAAAGCTGCGCAGGCCCGCAAGGTAGGCTCCGGCCTGGGTCTTGACGATATAGCGGGCCGCAAGGAGGTACTCCACCATCCTCTGGATCTCGGAGACCTTGTTGCCCACCCCCTCGGCTATCTGGCTCAGGGTGAGAGCCTGGTTGCTCTTCATGAGGAGCTCGAGGATATTGAGGCCCTTTTCCAGGGCCGGGGCTTTTCCTATCATGCTCTTATCCTAAACCAGCGCCGGCCCGAGGTAAAGTTAGCCAGCTTAGGCTCCCGGTTCAGGAAGCTCTGTCCCCACTAGACGGGCGCCGGGAGACCGAATTCGTCGCCCAGACCCCGACCACGATCATCGCCGAGCCGACGATCCGCAGGGGGCCGAGGGCCTCGCCCTTGAAAAAGGCCCCGGCCCCAAGGGCTACCAGGGTGGTCAGAGTGCCAAAGACCGCGGACTGGGAAGCCTTGAGCCTCTGGAGGGTCAGGTTGACCAGGGAAAAGGCCACCACCGAGGAAAGGATGCCCAGGTAGCCCACCGAGAGGAGGGCCGAAGGGCTAATCCGCGAGACTAGGCCCGGCCCGCCCTGGACCACGCGCTGGCCCAGGGCCACGATCCCAAAGACCACGGCCCCGGTGGCCATCATGGCAAAGGTGGTCTCCGCGGGGCTAAACCAGACGCTGGCCTTCCGGGAGTAGATATTGTAAAAGCCCGCGCTGAGGAGGGCCCCCAGGAGGAGGAGGACTCCCCGGAGGCTGTCGGCCTGGCCTTCAGGGGAGGCCGACCGGCCCAGGATGACTATGAGGGCGACCCCGGACAGGGAGAGGACGAGGCCGGCCACCTGGCGGGGGAGAAGGCCTTCCTTGAGCATAAGGGCCCCCAGGAGGGCAACCAGGGCAGGCATGGCCCCGAGGATGAGGCCGCCGGTGGAGGACGCCGTCTCCTTGAGCCCGAGGGTCTCGCAGGCAAAATACAGGAGGGGCTGGAAAAGGCAGAGGAGGGCCAAAAGGCCCAGGGGCTTTCCCCGATACGATAGCCGGAGGAAGCGGAGCCGGGCCAGGACGCTCATGAGAAAGGTCGCCACCAGGAAGCGAAGGAAAAGCAGCTCGAAGGGCGAGAAGGAGGCGAGACCATCCTTGGTGACGAGGAAGGAGAGTCCGAAAATGGAGGACCAGGCGATTCCGGCGAAATAGACAAGGATCCGATTCATGGTTTTGTCGCTGCCTTTCTTGTTGTTGGTTTTTTTCCGGCCTTGAGCTTGGAGGGAAG
>JAKPBN010000225.1 GCA_029778945.1 Spirochaetota bacterium | reverse complement strand
GGGCCGCGGTCTCGATATAGGCATCCACGGCGGGGCGCTGGACCGCATTCGTTATCTTGGCCACCAGGGGGTGCTCGGGGGCGAGGACCATGTAGGTAGCGCCAAAGAGGGTGTCGGGCCGGGTCGTGAAGACCTCAATATAGTCACCCTTGGCTTCCGCGCCGTCAAACTCGCCCGCCAGGACGAATTTGACGCTGGCGCCCTCGGACCGGCCGATCCAGTTGCGCTGCATCTGCTTGATGGGCTCGGGCCAGTTCACGCCCTCGAGGCCCTCGAGGAGGCGGTCGGCGTAGGCGGTGATCTTGAGGACCCACTGGCGGATCCGCTTGCGGGTGACCTTGGTGTGGCAGCGCTCGCACTCCCCGTCGACGACCTCCTCGTTGGCCAGGCCGGTCTTGCAGGAGGGGCACCAGTTGATGGGCATGTCGGACTCGTAGGCCAGGCCGCGCTTGTAGAGCTGGAGGAAGATCCACTGGGTCCACTTGTAGTAGTCGACATCGGTGGTGGAGATCTCCCGGTCCCAGTCGTAGAGGAAGCCCATGGACTTGATCTGCTTGCGGAAGTTGTCCACATTGGCCTGGGTGGTCACCCGGGGGTGGGTCCCGGTCTTGATCGCGTAGTTCTCCGCCGGGAGGCCAAAGGCGTCAAAGCCCATGGGGTGGAGGACATTGTGGCCCTTCATCCTGAGGTAGCGGCAGTACATGTCCGTTATCGTGTAGTTCTCCACGTGGCCCGCATGGAGGCCTGCGCCGGAGGGATAGGGGAACATGTCGAGGACATAGGCCCGCCTCTCCTTGGGATAGGAGGGGTCCTCGGCGGTGCGCCAGGCCTTGTCGGCCTCCCAGCGCGCCTGCCATTTCTGCTCGATCTCGGTGAAGGGATATTTGGCCATTGGGGGATGCTCCTTGCGGGAAGATCATAGCCGAGGGGGCGAGGCCTCGGCAAGGTGCGAGGGGACTCGGGGCCCCTATTTGGAAGGGGTGACGAGGACGTGGTTCCTGGCCTTGAGGCCCGAGTCCGGATCCTTGATGTAGTTGCCCGTCCAGCCCCTGCCCGGGGCGGCCGCCCGGAGGGCCGCGAGGAATTCCTCCAGGCTGTCGCTCTTGGCCTTGCCCGGTATGGCCCGGCGGGCCAGCTCGGCCAGGCCCGCGGTCAGGGCCGGTAGCTCGGCCGCGCTCGGGATCTCCGCCACAAGGTCGGCGGCGCTCTCGAGGAGGAGGGCATCCTCGGCACCCTGGCCGGGGCTAGCCACCCTGCCGGCATAGAGGAGGCTCTCCGGCGAGGCCTGCCTGGCCTGGGTAAAGGCCCGGGCCGCAGACTCCGCCGCCGGGGAGACGATCAGGGCCCCCACCTTGGCCCCCGAAAGGACCCGGGCGACCTGGTCCGGCAGGGCTGCCTTGCTGGGGACGGTGAGGGAGAGGATCTCCGCTCCCGGGGGTAGCTTCTTGATCGCCACCATCCCGGCCTCGTCGGTCAGGATGACAATCCTGGGCTGGCTGGCCCGGGGTGCCTCCCCCGAGCCGGCTCCGCAGGCGCAGAGGACGAGGAGGCCCAGGAGGGTGAGGAGGCTAGGTATCCGGAGGCGGGGCTGGAGGGGTTTCATGGCCCTGGCAGGATAGTACGTACGGTCCTTTGGGAAAAGAGGGGCAATGGAAATAAAAAGGATTGCCCCTTTCGAGGCAATCCCCAAATCTTTCGTCTAGTGCTTTCTTGCCTGGGCTAGGCTTTCTTCTCCCGGCTTCCTAGGGCGTCTTGGCCTCAGGGGCAGGGGGCGCGTCCGGGTTGGGAGGCGCATCGGGGCTCGTAAAGGCTCCGTCGGCCTCCTGGGCCACCGGCGCGGCGTGGACAGGGACAAAGGTCTCCCAGTAGGGCTCGATGCCCTTGGCCAGCCTGGGCAGGTTGACCACGACCATCTCCGCGTCCATGGGCAAAACGAGGGTCCTCACGACCTTTTCGCTCTGGCCCAGGATCTCCAGAGTCACGGTGTGCTTCTGGTTCTTGACCTTGAACATGACCCGGTCTCCGGGATAGAGCTCCTGGGTCTCCTGCCGGTCCACGCCCACGGTGACGGTCTCGAAGGCCGTGACGCCCGAGGCCTCGTGGTCCCTGTTGTCCACCAGGACCGTGTGGCCCTTGCCGGTGACAAAGGCCAGGTAGACCAGGGCCACATAGATGACGACTAGGCCCGCCCTGACCAGGGCCTTCCGGACGTTGAAGCCCGGCTTCTTGGTCTGGCTCACTTTGCCCCTCCTTCTCCGGCGGTGGCGGCACCGGCGGTCGCGGCCGCGGCGGCGCCTCCGCGCAGGCCTTCCCGGGACCTCTCGGCCTCCCGGCGGTTGCGCCAGGCGTAGAGGACGAGGGAGAGGGCGATGACGCCGTAGCCGATGAACTGGCGGAAGTACTCTCCGATCATCGCGGAGCCGAAGAGGTTCTGTCCGGCCCGAGGGGTCACCACAAAGAGGACGTGGAGGAGGATGACGCCTATGAGGACGTTCGGTATGGTCGCCTTCTTGACCGAGGCCCCTCCCACGAGGATGGCCGCCACGGCAAAGAAGCTCGTCTGGTCGTGGGCGTTGTAGGTGGCCATGTTGCCCATGTTCTGGAGGAAGATGATCTGGCCATAGCAGGCCAGGACCGTGGAGATGATGATCGCAATGATGCGGGTCCTGTCCACGGGAACGCCGGCGGACTCGGCGACCGCCATATCGTGGCCCACGGCCCTCAAGTCCTGCCCGAGCTTGGTCTTCTTGAACCAGACCACAAAGAGGCAGAGGACGGCTATCACGAGGAAGGTCGCCATGGGCAGGTTAAAGCCAAAGACCTTGGCCATGAGAAGGTTGTCCAGGGACTGCCTGACCCCCTCGAGGTTGAGGGTATTGCGGATCCCGTAGCCCCGGGACAGGAGGATGGCCGGGGACTTGATCGGGAAGACCGCCCCCATCATGTAGAGGACCACGAGCTGGTAGATGCCGTTGATGAAAAAGGCGAGCATAAAGCCCGTGACCATCTCCCGGCCCTTGGCCTTGTTGAGGACGGCCCCGCAGATATAGCCCATCATGATGGACACCGGGGTCCCGAGAAGGGCGGCGAAGGCCAGGCCCTCGACCCCGCCGATGTTCCAGTTGATCGCCAGGATCAGGCCGATCTGCCCCGACATGGCCCCGAGGGTCATGCCGAAGTTGAGGCCCATGCCCGCGTAGATCGGCAGGAGGAGGGCGAGGACGAGGAAGGTGTTGCGCCCCAGCCTCGTGATCATCTCCTGGAGGATGTACTGGAGGGAGAGTCCCGAGGGTGGGATGGCCGCCACCGTGACGAGGAGGAAGATAATGACTACCGCGTTCTCCGTGAAGAAGCGGCCGAAGCTCTTTTTGCCGCTCATTTGGTCACCTTCGTCTTGCGGGTAAGGGCATAGATGATTATGCCGTTCGACACGATGATCCTGACCACCTCGGAGATGTCGGTCTTGAGGGTGGAGTTGATCACCGAGGGGGTCATGGTGAGGAGGCCCTGGAAGAGGAAGGCCCCCACGAGGACGTTGACCATCGAGGCCTTGTTGACCGAGGCGCCGCCGATGAGGATGGCCGCCACGGCCGTGAAGGGTATGTCCAGGGGGGCCGTGTAGAGCTGGACAAAGCCGTAGCTCTGCTGGTAGACGATGATGCCCACGGCCCCCAGGATGGTGGAGATGATGACCGAGATGGTCCTCATCTTGTCCGAGCTGATGCCCGAGGCCCGGGCGTAGTCGGGGTTGGAGCCCACGGCTGTCAGGGCCGTGCCCGTCTTGGTCCGCATGAAGACCCACATGATAAAGGCGCAGAAGGCCACAAAGGCTATCATGCCCGTCGGGAAGACGAAGTTGGAGCCGATCTGCACCGCGAGGAAGTCGTTGAGGAAGTGGCGCCAGAAGCCCTCGATGGTGATCGTGGTGCGCAGGCCCGTGCCGGCGTAGCCCCAGACCATCGTGGGTCCGTTGTAGGGCAGGACGAGCCACATGATGCACATGAACATGACGCCGGCGAAGCCGACGTACATGGCTATGGTCATCTCCTCGCCCTTGACCTTGTTGAGCAGCTTGCCGTAGACCCAGCCAAAGAGGACGGCAAAGGGGATGGCGAAGGCCACGGCCCCAAAGAAGCCCAGGAAGCCCACGAGCTCGAACTGGATCGAGAGGGTCGCGCCTATGAGGCCAGCGATGATGCCCACGGAGAGGCCAAAGTTGAGCCCGCAGCCGGCCTGGATCATGGGGACCATGGCCAGGACAAAGAGGGCGTTCTGGCCAAAGCGGTTGATCACGTCCGAGAGGGAGGCGTCCATCCGGACGCCCACAAAGGGGGCCACGCCGAAGAGGAGGGCCAGGAAAAAGAAGATGATGATGCGCGGCCAACCGAAGTCGGTCACGAACTGCTTGAGATTAGGCATGGACGCCCTCCTGGACGGGTTTCACCGCCTCGCCTGACATGAGGAAGCCGAATTCCGCAAGCTCGGCGGTGGGGGGGAGGATCCCCGCGATGCGGCCCTCGTCAACAATGGCGATGCGGTCGCAGATGGACCGGAGCTCCTCGAGCTCGCTGGAAATCATGACGATGGTCGTCCCATAGTCGCGGTTGTAGCGGTGGAGGGTGTCGAGGACGAGCTTCTTGGCCCCCACGTCGATGCCGCGGGTGGGCTCGGAGACAAAGAGGAGGTCGGGCTTCATCGCAAAGGCCTTGGCGAGGCAGATCTTCTGCTGGTTGCCCCCGGAGAGCTCCTTGGCCCTCTGGGCCGGGCTCGTGCACTTGACGTCCAGGACCTTGATGTACTCCTCGGTGAGCTCCCTCATGGCCGCCTCGTCCCTGACCTTGAACAGGCCCCCGAGGTAGCTCTTGAGATACTGGCCCTTGATCTGCATGGCCGTGAAGGCGATGTTCCACTCAAGGCTCTCGTCCAGGAGGAGTCCCACCCCGCGCCTGTCCTCGGAGACAAAGGCCATGCCCATCTCCAGGACCCTGCGGGGGGCGTTGAGCGGCACGTCTGCGCCATGGAGGCTGACCTTGCCGCCGGCGGGGAATAGCCCCATGATGCCGTTGGGGATCCCGAGCTTGCCCTGGCCGGCGAGGCCGCCGATGCCAAAGATCTCGCCCTTGCGGACCGAGAGGTTGATGTCCCGGACCGTCTCTCCGGGCATGTCGACCCAGAGGTGGTCGACCCGGAAATGCTCGTCCCCGAAGCCGCGGCCCTCGTCGGCGGCGATGCGCTCGGTGGAGACCTGGCGGCCCACCATCCAGGAGGCTATGTCCCGGACGGAGACGCCCTTGGAGGGGACATCCTTGACCGCCAGGCCGTCCCGGAGGACGACGATGCGGTCGGCGACGTTGACCACCTCATGGAGGCGGTGGGAGATGAAGATTATCGCTATGCCCTGGGCCGCGAGCTTCCGGAGGGCCCCGAGGAGAACCTCGGCCTCGGACTCGGTGAGGACGGCGGTGGGCTCGTCCAGAACCAGGATGCGGGTCTTGTCACGGGTGATTTCCCTGGCTATCTCGGTGAACTGCTTGTGCCCCACGGGCATCTCGGAGACGGGCATGTCGGGGTCGAGCTTGACCCCGAGCTTGTCGATGGCGACGGTGGCCCGTTTCTTCATGTCGACCCGGTCGAGGATGGACATCCGGTCGCCAAACACGTCGTTTAAGAGGCTGGGCCTCATGGATTCGCGGTTAAGGAGGATGTTCTCGGTGGTGGTAAAGCCTGGGATAAGGCTGAATTCCTGGTGGACCATGCCCATGCCGGCATCGAGGGCCTCAAAGGGGTTGGAGAAGTGGACCTCCTCCCCGTCGATGCAGATCCTGCCCTTGAAGCCACCGGTCTCGGCTATGACGGTCATGCCAAAGAGGATGCGCATCAGGGTGGTCTTGCCTGCGCCGTTCTCCCCCACGAGACCGAGGATCTCCCCGGCGTTGAGATTGAAGCAGACGTCGTTCAGGACGACGTTGCCGTAGAATTCCTTCGAGACATGCTCGACGGACAGAAGCGGACTTGGCTGTCCCATAATTTACCCTCGAAGACGATGGGCGAAGCGTGCGGCCTTGTCACAGGCGGCGTGGCTCGCGGGGTACCCCTGCAGGATGCCGGGGCAAAAATGGGGGGCCTTTCGGCCCCCCATGGATTCGCGGATCGATCCTACTTGTTCTTGATGAGGAAGTACTTCTCAGGGATCTTCTGGGAAGTGGTGGGGAGGAAGTAGCCCTTGGACTTGTCGGCCTTGGAGCCACCCATGATGTAGGTGTCCATGTAGACGAGGACCTGGTTCTTGGCCCTGACGCCGGTGCTGGCGTCGACATAATAGGCGCCGTTCCACTTGGCGCCGGGGGTGTACTTGCCGAGGGCGGTGAAGAGGTCCTTGAGGGAGTCCTTCTTGGCCTTGCCATCGATCACGTTCTTGGCGAACTCGCCAAGGCCGGCGGAGACGGTGAAGCCATAGGAGAAGGCCCAGGTGCCAAAGCGGCCAGCGCCACCCTTGGCGACGACGGCGGACTCAACCTTCTTGAGGATGGCGGGGAAGTTGCCCATCTCGGCGGAGAGGTCGATGCCGAGGGCGCCCGGATAGCCCATGAGGGGCGAGGGGAGGTCGGCCTCGATGAAGATGCCGCCATAGGCGAGCATCTGGCGGAGGAGGGGCTCGGTCTCGCCGTCATTGGTGCAGAAGAAGGCGGTGTCCTTGCCGTACTTCTGGACCCACTGGGGGGTCTTTTCCATGATGAACTGCTGGGCGCCGGCCATCTTGACGTCCGAGGTCGGATCGGGGGCGGTCTCGAAGTAGTACTCGAGGCCGAGGTCCTTGCAGGCGACCTTGAAGATCTCGTTACGGCGGGAGAGGGTCTCATAGGACATGTGGCGGGGGAAGGAGATGTGGACGAACTTCTTGGCCCCAAGCTGCTTGGCCGCCCAGATGATCGTGTAGCCGCGGGACACGAAGTCATTGCTGACGATCATGTCGGCGCCGGAGCCCTGGATGACGAGGGGATCCTCGTGGGCCTCGCCAGCGAAGAGGAGGATGTCGGGCCTCTTGGCCTTGACGCGCTTGAAGGCCTCGGCGGAGCCGGGGATGGCCTGGTTGATGACAATGGCCTTCATGAGCTTGTCGTCCGCGAGGGAGACGACGGAGGAGATGAAGGTCTCCTGCTGGGACATGAAGTCATCGGGATAGGTGATGTGCTGGATCATGCCGCCGGACTTGACGTCGCCATAGGCCTTGATGAGGGCCTCGGCGCCGCGCAGGTCATCCTCGGACTGGGAGACCGTGCCGGTCACCACGCCGATGTGGTACTTGGCCGCAGGCGCGGCGCCAAGGCCGGAGACCAGGACCAGGGCCAGGGCGATAAAAAGCGCAGTTTTCGCGAATTTCCGCATTTTCCCTCCTAGGGTATATGTGAGCAAACGTCCAGGCTATTGTACTCCCCGGTCTGCTCGAGTCAAGCGAAAAAACCAGGCTTTGCGCTTCCGGCCGGTTCCGGGTATTATGGCTAGAATCGATGTCCCTCCGGAGGCCCGCATGCGTTTCTACATGAAGCGCTTTATCGAGGAATTCTTCCTCTATTCGAGCCAGCTCGTCGTGTTCTTTATCATCATGCTCTACCTCACCCCCACGGCGGCGGACGCCCTCGGAGTCCTACCCCTCCTCGTGGTATTCCTCTTTCTCCTCCTCCAGATCCTCCTCCTCGTGAGCCAGGGCCACAACCCCCTCCTCCGCTTCCTCTTTTCCTTCATCTCCCCCGGGGCCTATGCCCTGGTCAGGGTGATCACCGGCTCCTTTGTCCCCTCGGACATGGCCAACGTGTTTCTATGGGCCGCGGCCTGCTATGTGGGCCTCTTCCAGGCCCTGGCCCTGGCCGCCCAGAGCCGCTGGATCAAGCGCTTCGCGGAGACCGCCCTGGCCCTGGGGGCCGTCCTGGTCTTTATTTTCTTCTACTTTTATTTGGACCTCCGCCTCTCCCTGACCAAGGCCCTTGCGGCGGGCAGCCTGGACATCGGGGCCTATGAGGCCGCCCTCGGCCTGCGGTCCTTTTCCCCGGCCTTCCTGGCCTTCCTCAAGTCCTCCCAGCACGCCTTCTTTGTCTTTGGGGCGGCCACCTTTGGCCTCATGCTCCTGACCAACAAGGTCACGGCCCTTTCCCTGCGCTCGAGGATCGTGGGCCTCTTTGGGGAGTCGCGGCTCCAGGACCAGACCCCTGCCCTCGGGCCCATCCAGGCCCAGCAGGTCGACGTGACCGTCCTCTCCGCCGACATCTGGGACTTTTCGGTCCTGGTGGAAAAGCTCTCCCCCACCCGGGCCGTGGACATCCTCAACCGCTACTATGCCCTATGGGAAACCCTGGCGGAGGTCCACCGGGGCAGGGTCGTGGGACTCTCGGGGGACTCGGTGATGGTGGTCTTTGGCCTGGCCACGACGGGGGCCCAAGCGGGCCTGGCCCAGGACGTCAAGGAGGCCGCCGAGCATGCGGTGGCCTGCGCCTTTGCCTTCCAGGCCGAGCTCCCGGGCCTCCGGGACGACCTTTCGGCGGCCTCCATGCCCAGTTTTGGGACCGTGGGCATAGGCATCCACGCCGGCCGCATCATCGCCGGGGACCTGGGGCTCAAGAGCGCCCGGACCATCGGTGTCCTCGGGGACGCCGTCTCCGTGGCCGCCCGCCTGGACTCCCTTTGCAAGGAGTTCAAGCAGGATGTCCTCGTCTCCCAGCCGGTGTTCCGCCAGCTCGGCCTCGAGACCCAGTCCGCCTTCCTCCGCCTGGGGGAGGTCCTCCTGCGCAACTCGACCCAGCCCGTCCCCGTCTACGGCCGGAAATGATCAGCCCTTAGGTGGCCTTGGCCGCAAAGCGCTTGACCTTCTTGGTCGTCGTCATCTCCAGGGCCTCCTTGAGGACCGTGACCTTGGTGATGCGCTGATAGGGCAGGAGCTTGAGGTTGACCTCGTCCACCACTTCCCGCATGCGGGCCTCGATGGCGGCCCAGGCATGGCCCCCGAGCTTGTCCACGCCCTCGCCCTTGAGGAAGAGGTCCTGGTTGGGGTAGAGCCTGGCCTCGATGCCCTCGCTCTTGGTGGCCGCGTCGAGCTCGTAGCCGCAGACCAGGACCTGCTCCACCTCGTCAAAGAGCTGGAAGCGGTTTTCGATCTCCTCGGGATAGACGTTCTTGCCGCCCTCGGTGACGATCATGTTCTTGGCCCTGCCGGTCAGGTAGAGGTAGTCCTCGTCGTCCAGGTAGCCTAGGTCTCCGGTCTTGAGCCAGCCATCGGGGGTAAAGGCGGCCTTGGTCTCCTCGGGCATCTTGTAGTAGCCCATCATCACCATAGGCCCCTTGATCGCGATCTCCCCGATGCCCTCGGCGTTGGGCTCGAGGATGCGCATCTGGGTCCCGGGGATCACCTTGCCCACGCTCTCGACCTTGTAGTGCTCGATGGGGTTGAGGGCGACGATGGGCGAGGTCTCCGTGAGGCCGTAGCCCTGGACAAAGTCTATCCCGAGCTGGTTGTACTTCCTGAAGACCGAGGCCGCGAGGGGCCCGCCGCCGGAGATGCAGATGCGGTTGGTCCGCAGGCTGATCTTGTCCAGGACCAGGGAGCCGAAGAGGGCCTTACCGGGGTTTTTCTTGAAAACCTTCTTGATAAAGCCCGAGAGGGTCATCAGGAAGGCGACGAGGCCCGAGACCAGGGGGCCCTTTTCCTTGATGCCCTTGAGCATGCCCGCCATGAGCTTGTTGAAGATCATGGGCACCCCGAGGAACATGGTCACCTTGGCTTCCTTGAGGTCCTTGAGGATCTGCTTGATCGCCATGCGCTTGCCGAAGACCACCTCGGCACCGACGGTGATGGATTCGATAAAGACCGCCAGCATCGTGTAGGAGTGGTGGAGGGGGAGGAGGGCGTAGAAGACATCGGTGGGCAGGATCGTCAGATTGCCCTGGGCGAGGAAGGAGTCCGAGACAAAGTTGCGGTGGGAGAGCATCACCCCCTTGGGCACCCCGGTGGTCCCGCTCGTGAAGAGGATGGCCGCCAGGTCCTCAGGCCTGGCCGGCACAAGGGGGGGCAGGTCCTTTTCCGCCGGGGCGGGGAGGTCGTAGATATAGCCGGGCCGGCCCGCGGACAGGGAATAGATGGCCTTGAGCTTGCCCTTCCAGAGGGAGCTGAGCTCGTCGGCCTTTTCCTCGCCTACAAAGAGCACCTCCGCGTCCCCGGCCCGGACCAGGTTGTCGATCTCCTTGACCGAGATCTCGTAGTCGATGGGAACCACAACGGCTCCGGCTTCGAGGACGGCCAGGTAGGCCACAGCCCATTCGGGGGAATTCTTGCCCGTGACAGCCACCTTGGAGCCTGAGCCCACCCCCAGGGAACGGAGGTGCCTAGCCACGTGGACCACCTTGTCCCGGGCTTCCCGGTAGCTGAGGCTCACCCTATCGGGCTCGTAGACCGTAAAGCAGGGGCGGTCGGGAAAGCGGCTCATTGTGATCGCGAAGAGCTCGGGCAGGGTCGGCCACTCGCCCTCAAAGGCGGTGCCGCGGTAGTCGTCCAGGATTTTCCAGGGTTTGCGGTCAAGGGTCTTCATATTTTGCACCTCTCAAAACGCCCGGCCTAGGCCTTTGGAGCCCTGCGGGTCTTCAGGATATTGACAGGCCCGGCCCCCGGGCGGTTGCGCCAATTCTCAAAAAAACCTGGAGCCGAGCCTTGTCCGGCCCGAGCCGAGGGGAGTAACCTAGACCCTTACCCCGATGTTCCACCCTTTAGTAAGAGGTAAGCATGGAATCCCAAAGCGTCAAGGCCGCCGCCCCTCATCAGCGCCCCAGCCCCTTTCTGGGCGCCCTGGCCTTGGGGGGCCTTTTGGTCCTGGGGGCCCTGCTTTCCTCCTGCGCTGGCTCGGCCAGCCTGGCCCTAAGGCCCGACGGCTCGATGAGCCTGGGGGTGGACGCGACTATCCCCGGCCCCCTGGCGGCCAAGCTCAGGAAGCTCGCCTCCCTCCCGGACACCGCCCCCCTCTTTGACGTCGAGGCCGCCCGTCGGGCAGCCTCGGGCCGCTCCAGGCTTAGGAGCTTTACCATTGGCGCCCCCGGCCCCGACGCCTATACCGCCCGGATCGAGGCCTCGAGCCTGGCCGAGCTCCTGGCCGAGCCCGAACTGGCCCAAAGCGGGGCCCTGGGCCTGGCTAGCGGCCCGGGCTGGAAGGAGCTTAGCCTGCGCCTGGCCCGGGGCGGGGTCGAGCCCCTCCTGGGCCTGGCTCCCGGCCTCGACCGGGACCTCCTGGAAGCCCTCTCCCCCCCGGCCCTCGATCCCGAGCCCATCTCCCGGGCCGAATACCGGACCATGCTCAAGGGAATAATCGGGGAAAAAGCCCTGGCCAGCCTGGACGGCGCCAGCTGCCGGATTGTCATCGAAGTCCCGGGCAAGATCCTATCCTCGGCGGGAGGCCGGCTCGAGGGCAGGACCCTGACGGCCACCCTCCCCCTCCTCGACCTCATGGTATTGGAAAACCCCGTAGACCTCCGGATCCGCTGGGCGAGCAACTAGGAAACAACTATAAAGGTTCGAGCCTTCCCTTGTTCTTGACAATGTCTTTGTAGTTCCATTGGACGCGTATCGACTCCTCAAGCCAGCCCTTGAGCCTTGCCTTGTCGATGGCTTCCTTGCCCTGGAATATCGCCTCCGCTATAGTGTCCCCCTCGTTGTTCAGACCAGATATACTGAGCAAGGAGAGAGGAAATGGCAGAGCAACAGCGATGGACAGCGAAGCGCAAATCTGAGGTGATACTTCAGATACTGCGGCAGACAACCACGGTCATCGACGTGGCCAGGGCGAACGACCTGACCCCGAGTGAGGTCCAGGAATGGGTCGACACCTTCCTGAA
>JAKPBN010000241.1 GCA_029778945.1 Spirochaetota bacterium | reverse complement strand
GGGCCTCGCCCTTGAAAAAGGCCCCGGCCCCAAGGGCTACCAGGGTGGTCAGAGTGCCAAAGACCGCGGACTGGGAAGCCTTGAGCCTCTGGAGGGTCAGGTTGACCAGGAAAAAGGCCACCACCGAGGAGAGGATGCCCAGGTAGCCCACCGAGAGGAGGGCCGAAGGGCTCATCCGCGAGACTAGGCCCGGCCCGCCCTGGAGCAGGCGCTGGCCCAGGGCCACGATGCCAAAGACCACGGCCCCTGTGGCCATCATGGCAAAGGTGGTCTCAGCGGGGCTAAACCAGGCGCTGGCTTTCCGGGAATAGATATTGTAAAAGCCCGCGCTGAGGAGGGCCCCCAGGAGGAGGAAGACTCCCCGGAGGCTGTCGGCCTGGCCTTCGGGAGAGGCCGACCGGCCCAGGATGACTATGAGGGCGACCCCGGACAGGGAGAGGACAAGGCCGGCCACCTGGCGGGGGAAAAGGCCTTCCTTGAGCATGAGGGCCCCCAGGAGGGCAACCAGGGCAGGCATGGCCCCGAGGATGAGGCCACCGGTGGAGGACGCAGTCTCCTTGAGCCCGAGGGTCTCGCAGGCAAAATACAGGAGGGGCTGGAAAAGGCAGAGAAGGGCCAAGAGGCCCAGGGGCTTTCCCCTATACGAGAGCCGGAGGAAACGGAGCCGGGCCAGGACGCTCATGAGGAAGGTCGCCACCAGGAAGCGAAGAAAAAGCAGCTCGAAGGGGGAGAAGGAGGCGAGGCCATCCTTGGTGACGAGGAAGGAGAGCCCGAAAATGGAGGACCAGGCGATTCCGGCGAGATAGACGAGGATCCGATTCATGGTTTTGTCGCTGCCTTTCTAGTTGTTGGTTTTTTTCCGGCCTTGGGCCTGGAGGGAAGGGGCGCATAGAGCTTGCGCCGCCCCTCCTTGCCCACCTGTTCGATAAGCCCTGCGGAGGCAAAGCTGTACAAGACCCTCCGGGCCCGCTCGGCCCCAATGCCCAGGGCTTCCCCCAGGCTAACCGAGGACCAGGGAGGGTCGAGGTCTCTTGGCAGGAGACGGAGCCAGTCCGAGGGCCTGGAAAAGGCCCTCGCCTCCAGAACCTCCTCAAGATCGCGGCTGAGCACCTTGTCCCCCCTCCTCCGCCAAGAGCCGGTCCCGTCCCGGCAGCGGATTTCCCTACAGCGGACCAGGACAAGCTCCACGGTCAGGTTCCTTGCCACCATAAGGGCCGGAGCCCGCATCAACTCGTCAAAGATCGACCAGAGATCCCCCGCCTTGGGGCTTTTCCGCTCCGAGAGGATTTCACCGGTCTCCGGGCTGAGCCGGGCTATCCTCAGCTCGGCGACCACGGGATGGACAAGCCTGACCTTGTGGCCCTCGGCCAGGGCCAGGACCTTGGCGCTGATCTTGTCGAAGCGCCGGGTTTGGATCTCCACAAGCTCCTCATCCCCCGCAGCTCCCCGAACCAGGTCCACAATCCGGCCCTCCAGGGCCACCTCAAGCCGCCCCTCTGGCCCGGCATAGTGGGCTTTCAGGGAGGCGTGGAGGCCGCTTTCCGCATAGACGCCGATGCCCTCATAGACCGGGAAAGCCTCCCCGGCCTCGAGGCCAGCCTCGGCAGGGGCGCCGGGCCGAGGCTTTTTGCGAGCTCTGTCCCCACTGGAGCCGGCCTTGGAGACTGTCATAGGCCCTTCCCAAAGGCCCGGGCGAGGGCGAGGTCCAGGCGCAGGAGGGCTCGAGGCCATTCATCCCTGCCCAGGGACATGAAAGAAAGGCGGAAGTGGCGCCGCAGGTCGGGGGAGTAGCCAAAGCGGCGGCCCTCGGCCCAGGGAGGAGAAGCGAGGGAGGCCGGGAGGCCGGAGGAGACCCACAGGTTATAGCCCGCCGACGCCGAGTCAAAGGAAAGGGAGGGATAGGCCGAGAGCAGGGCCTCAAGCTCCTTGCGTCGGGCCCGCATAGCCAGGGCCGCGGCCTCGAGTTCCCGGTCAAGTATGCCCGAGGCGATCAGGCCCTCGACAAAAAGCTGAAGCCAGGCCGCGGGTCCCGTATCCACCTCGGCCTTGAGGGCCTCGAGCCTCGGCCTCAGGGCAGGAGGGGCACAGAGGGCCCCAAGCCTGATGCCGGGAGCCGTGGTCTTGGAGAGGGACTTTATCCAGATCGTGCGCTCGGGCACGAGGTCGATAAAGCGGGGGATGCCCGAGGGCTCGAGTTCCGAGAGGTAATCATCCTCGACAATCCAGACCTCGAGCTCCCGGGCCAGACGGGCAATCTCGCGCTTGGTTGCCTCGGAATAGCGCCGGCCCGTCGGGTTGTGGACGTCAGGAACGGCATAGAAGACCGAGCTCTGTCCCCCTTTTGCCTGGCCGGGGGCAAAAAAGGCCCCAAGGGCAGCCGGGTCTGGGCCCTCGGGGCCGAGGGGAAGGGAGGCCTGGGGGCGGAAAAGGGTGAGGGCCGAGGGAAAGCAGGGCTCCTCCACGAGGATCCTGGGCTCGTCCTTGGCTCCTGGGCCGAGGCGCCCGGAAAAAAGCCTCCGGCAAAGATCGAGCCCCTGGAGGCCCCCGCTGGTGACGATGAGGGAAGCCTCGGGGAGGGAAAACCGCCTGGCCAGGGCCGAAAGGAGGCCCTCCTCTCCACGGGTCGGGGAAGCGGAAAAGACCCGGCCCCTGGCCTTGGCCAAGATGCCGGCCAGGAGGGCTCCGGCCTCCTCATAGGGGAAAAAATCCTCCGAGAGGCGGGCGGCGGAAAAATCGCCCTCCACATCGGTTGGAGCGGCGGGATAGCACACAAAGGAGCCCGAGCCCACATGGTTTTCCACGAG
>JAKPBN010000169.1 GCA_029778945.1 Spirochaetota bacterium | reverse complement strand
AAGGCCCTGGACCGGAGCCTCGTGGCCGTCAACGAAGGGGTGCTCACTGTGGCCACTGGGGGGGAAGCCAAGCTCCCCTTGCCGGGAGCGGCCAAGACCCAGGGCCTCGTCCTGGAGCTCCAGTATCGCCTTATACCCCTGGCCCAGGCGCCCCAGCCCTCCCCTCCCCCCGGACCAAAACTGCAACCCGTGGGCCAGGCGAGCTACGGGGGCATCACGGTCCAGGGAGCTCCCTCGGAGCCCGGCCTTCCTGAATGGGCCCTCCCCCCCGCCCCGCCCCGGGTCGAGGACAGGAACATGGCCTATATCGTGGGATCGGATGGGACCTACCGGGCCCTCCCCAGCCTGGTAGACGGCAGCGAAACCCAGACCCTGCGGGTCGACCTGGGGCCCATCCTCCCGGACATGGCAGCCCTGGCCCTACGGAGCAAGGACACGACCCGGCGCCTCGAGCTTGTCTCGGCCCGGGTCTTTGACCCCGCCGAGACCGGCGGCTTCAAGCCCAAGCGGCCTATCTCCACGGCCCAGGATGCCCTGGTGTCCGTGGACGGGATCGAGGTCATCCGGCCCTCCAACGACATTAGCGACGTGGTCCCCGGGGTGACCCTCCAGCTCAAGTCGGCTTCGGAAAAGGCCGTCAACCTCAAGGTTGAGCCCGACCGGAAGGCCGTCAAGGATTCCCTGATCGCCATGGTGGGCAACTACAACCGCATCATGGCCCAGCTCAACATCCTGACCCGGGACGACCCCCGCATAGTCGAGGAGATCACCTACTTCACGGACGAGGAGAAGAAGACGGCCAACGAGCGCCTGGGCCTCTTCCTGAACGACTCGACCCTGACCATGATCAAGAACAACCTCCAGAACACGATGATGAACCCCTATGCGACCGGGGGGGATGTCACCCTCCTGGCCCAGCTGGGGATAGCCACCAACGCCCAGAAGGCCGGCTCGAGCCAGGGCTACGACGCGACCAAGATGAGGGGCTACCTCGAGATCGAGGAGGAGACCCTGGACAAGACCCTGGCCTCCAACTTCGATACGGTCCGCAAGCTTTTTGGCAATGACTCCGACGGGGACCTTATCGTCGACTCCGGGGCGGCCTATAGGCTCGAGAGCCTCATAAAGCCCTATGTCGAGACCGCAGGCCTGATCTCCGTAAAGACGGGTACCCTGGACAGGCAGATCAGCCAGCAGAAAAAAAGCATCGACGACCTGGACCGCCAGCTGGCCACCAAGGAAGCGGACCTTAAGCGCCAATATGGCTCGATGGAGGCCTCTCTAGGCAGGATGGAAGGCACGTCCTCATCAATAGACCAGTTCTCGAAGAACAACGGCAACGGCCAATAGGGCCAGGCGAAGGAGCATCTTGATGCAGATCAGCGTGAACGGCGAGCCCCTCGCCCTGGATACAGGCGCCATGGCCAAGCTGGGGGAGGCCCTGTCCGCGGCGGACGAGCTCCTGGAGACCGGAGGCTTTATCATCGTAGGACTTCGGCTGGACGGAAAGGCCCTGGACGCCGAGAGCCTGGCCCAGGTCAAGGACCTGGCCCTGGCCGAGGCGGGCCAGGTGGACATCGACGCCCAGCCCCTCTCGGAGATCAAGGTCAAGGCCGTGGAGACCCTCCTGGAATTCGTCTCCCTCGCCGGGGAGGCCGCGGCGGGCAAGGGCCAGGGGGATTGGCCGGCCCTGGCCTCGGGCCTCGGGGAGCTGGCCGAGGCCTTTGCCGGCCTCTTCTCCGCGGACGAGATTTCCTTTGTCCAGTCCTTTGCCGCCCTGGTTGGCCGCACCCTCGCCGAGAACCCTCCCGCGGCCAAGGAGGAGCTCAGGGCCGAGATAGGCTTCCAGGCGGATCGCCTGGCCCTCGTGTTCAAGGAGAGGCTCCAGGAGATCCAGTCTCCGATCGAGGAGATGCGCAAGACCGCCGCCCTCTACGAATCCCAGGTGGGAGAGCTCAAGGACCTTCCCGTCCTCCTCCAGACCGGCAAGGATGAGAGGGCCATGAAGGCCGTCCTCCTCTTTATCGAGATCTTCAACAAGGTTATCCGCCTCATCCCCGAGCTCGAGCGCCGGGGCCTCGACTCCTCGGCCCTGCGGGTGGCCGGAGAGGAGCTGCCGGCCTTCTACTCCTCCTTCAACGATATCCTTCGCCGCCTCTCCACGGCCTTCGAGGACCGGGACTCGGTCCTCATCGGGGATTTGGCGGAATACGAGGTGGCGCCCCGGATGAGCGAATTCTTCGGCGCCATCGAGGAGGCATTGCCAAAGCCATGAGCCTACCCTTATTCCTGGCGGCGGTTGCCGACCCCGCCCTCCATGCCCAGGAAAACAAGACAACGATAATGGTTCTGGGCATTGCCATTGGCGTGGGCATTGTCTACTTGGCCATCCGCCAGATCTTTGGCCTGGGGTCCTCCTCCTCGTCCTCCGGAGGCCTCCAGGGCTCGAGCTCGGGCTTTAACCGGAACGGCTTCCGCAAGGCCGCCAAGGCCGCGGGCCTGGCCAAGGACGAGATCCGTTTCCTCGAGGAGTATGCCCGCCTCCAAAAAGTGGGCAATCCCGAGTTCCTCTTCCGCAACCCGGCCAAGCTCGACAGCTTTTTCCGGAGCGTCTTCAAGTCAATCGAGCAGTACTCGGAAAACGAGCCGGCCGCGGAGGAGCGCAAGGCCGCCCTCTTCCAGATCCGGGAGGGCCTCAACCAGGCCCAGAACCGGATTGTCCAGGTGTCCTCCACCCGGCAGCTGGGACGCAACATGCCCCTCTCCTTCCTCGTCAAGGGCGAGGAGTCCTATCCCTCCACCGTCCTGGCCGTCGAGGCCGGAGGCATAGCCGCCGAGCCCCCCAAGGACCCCTATGGCGAGACGATCAGGCTCAAGCGCGGCACCAAGCTGACCTGCTATTTCTATGGCAAGGCCCGCCAGGGCTACCGGTTCGAGACCCGGGTCTCCGGCTGGGAGCTCGTGGGCTCCCGGGAGGTGATGATCATCGCCCACAGCGACGCCGTGAAGGCCCTGCCCGCCCGGCGCCACCAGAGGAAGGAATCCAAGGTCCCTTGCACCTTTTACCGGGTGGCGGTCAGCGTGGAGAAGATAAAGGGCCGGGACAGGCAAAAAGCCAAGGTGGAAAAGATCCCCTACCTGGGGACGATAGCCGACATATCCGCCGGAGGCCTGGGCATCCAGACGTCCAATCCTCTCCAGGCGACGGAGTATGTCAAGATCGAGTTCGACACCGGCCCAGGGGTCCAGTCCGCCTATGGAAGGGTGGTGAGGATGAACCGCCTGCGCTCATCCGGGGGCATCATGCATATCCAGTTTGTGAAGATCACCCGGCGGAGCCTCAACGCCATCCTATCCTTTGTATACGGATATACCGAATGAGCCTTACAGGCTTGCCTTGACGGCGCCTTGAGCTTTTTCGTACAATGATTTTATGCAGGTCATAAAGCTCAAGGACTTAAAGCGCAAGGAGACTCCCCTCCACTATATACGGGAGTTCAACGCCCTCGCCGTCCTCGAGACCTCGAGCGGCCTGCGGGAGGCAGCCTTGGCCTTTACGGTCGAGCGCAAGCCCATAGGCCCTCCCGACGTGAGCATCCGCTTCCTGGAGGAGCCCGATTGGCCCCTCCTCCCCCTCATCAGGTCGGTCAAGGACATAGTCCTGGGCCTGGACAAGACCGGGGGCCTGCCCTGACAGAGCTTTTCCTCAAGGACAGGGACGAGACCGAAGCCTTGGGCGAGGCAATCGGCCGCTCCGCCACGGCGGCAGGCCTCGTGGTCGCCTTCCGGGGCGACCTGGGGGCCGGCAAGACCGTGATGGCCAAGGGCGCGGCCCGGGGCCTAGGGATCACCGATGAGGTCACAAGCCCCACCTTTACCATCATTTCCGAATACTCCGGGCGCCTTCGGCTCCACCACGTGGACGCCTGGCGCCTTGGGGGCTGGACGGACTTCCAGGAGATAGGCGGCGAGGACATCCTCGATGATCCGGGCGCCCTCTGCCTCATTGAGTGGAGCGAAAGGCTGGCCGGGGACCTGCCCCGGGAGACCGAGGTCGTAGAGCTTGTGGTCGAGGCCGACGGCCGCCGCCGGGCTCGGATCACAGGCCCCCGCCTCGAGGCGATAGCCCGGGCCTTCCTCGAGGCCAGTCCCGGAGGCGCTCCATGAACATCCTTGCCCTCGACACGTCCTCGGATATCCTGGCCGTTGCCCTGAGGACCAAGGAGGGCTGGGCCGAGGCCAGCCTCGACCTGGGCCTCCGCCATGCCGAGCGCCTTATGGACCTTGTGGACTTCTGCCTCGCCAGGGCCGGCATAAAGCCTGTAGACCTCGACCTCCTGGCCTGCGCGGCTGGCCCCGGTTCCTTTACGGGCCTGCGGATCGGCATGGCCACGGCCAAGGGGATGGCCCTGGCCCTGGGCAAGCCCTTCCTGGCCCTAGGCAGCCTCGATGCCTTTGCCTGGGGCCTGGAGGCCTTTCCTGGGGCCGTGATCCCCGTCCTGGATGCCCGGAAGGGCCGGGTCTACGCGGCGATATTCCACCGGGGGAGGCGGATGACCGAAGCCCTGGACATCCCCCTCGCGGAACTCCTCTCCCTGGCTGATGCCTACCCCGAGATCCTTATAACCGGCCCGGACGCCGATATGCTTGAGGAGTCGGCCTCGGAGCGGAGCGGCCTCCACATTGACCGGCGGGGCCTTCCGGCTGCCCGGGGCCTTGCGGTCCTGGCCGGGGAAGCCCACGAGGCCGGCAAGGCCTCGGATCCCGGGGAAGGCCCCCTCTACCTAAGGCCCAGCGAGGCCGAGGAGACCCAGGCGACCATAGAGAGGCGCAAGAATGCCTGAGCTGCCGATGAGTTCCTCCCCCGAGGGCGAGATCGAGGAGCTGGAGTCCGTCGCGGAACTCGAGGATGCCATAGATGACTCGGGCATAGACGCCTCCGAGCTGGACTCGGATTTCCTCAGGGTCATAGCCCGCAGCCATAACCGTGGAGTCGTGCCCCTGGCCGTCTGTGACTCGGACCTCGCCTTTGTACACAAGAACCCCCTCTTCAAGTCCCTGATCCGGGACTACCACTACTCTCCGGCGGCCCCATTTCCGTCCCTATTCAGCGAGGGCCTCAAGAACGCAAGCCTCGACGAGGTGGCCCGGGCCCTAGCCGACCCGGCACGGGGCTATTACTGGGAGGGCATGGTCGAGCACCGGGCCAAGGACAGGCGCTATAGGCTCACAAAGGTCTCCGTCCAGCCCTTTTGGCTCCTGGACTCGAACGAGGCCAGGGATTCCGGGATCGACAGGCCTACGGCCTGGGCCATCAAGGTCGATGACGTTACCCTGGAAAGCAAGCTTTCTCTGCGGGCCCACCTGGAGTCCCTGCTCAAGGCCTCCCTCCAGAAGGACCGGGACACGGGCAACCACGTCAAGCGGGTAAACCTCTATTCCCGCCGCCTGGCTGAGGAGCTCTTCCGGGATCCCCGCTGGCCCGAGGTCGACGTCGACTACATCGAGGAGATAGGCTTCCTGGCCGCGATGCACGACATAGGCAAGATAGGCACCCCCGACGACATCATCAACAAGAAGGGCCCCCTCAACGAGATCGAATGGGCGACCATGAGGGACCACACGATCCACGGGGCCATCATCCTGTCCTCCTATCCCAACGACATGGCCAAGGTCATAGCGCGCTCCCACCACGAGTGGTGGAATGGCTCGGGCTATCCCTTTAACCTGGTGGGCTCCGACATCCCCCTGTCGGCCCGCATAGTCTCCATCGCCGACGTCTATGATGCCCTGAGGATGGCAAGGAGCTACAAGCTCGGCTATACCCACGAGGTGGCGGTGGCCAAGATGGTCGAGGAAAAGGGCAGCCACTTTGACCCCGACCTGATCGAGGTCTTTGAGGGCATTGGGGATTCCTTTGCCCGGATCTATGACGAGCACAAGGACGACGACCCCGCTCCGGAGTGAGGCAAGGCGGACAGGGACAAAGAAAAGAGCCGGGTCAGCGAAGGCTGATCCGGCTCTTTTCGTCTCGGCGGCCTATAGGTTCTTGAGGTAGGCCCGGCGGCGCTTGTGCTGCCTCCGGTCATAGTCCTTCCATAGGCTCTGGACCTCGACATTGGTCTCCAGCTCGGGATTGGTCTCCGCAAAGGTGACCCCCGCCTCCTGGCAGGACCTGATGATGGAGGTCATGAGGAAGGCCACCGTGCCGAGGGACTGCTGCTTGGGGTCGATCGCCACGAGGAGCATGTCTATGCCCACGGGCCGCTTGAGGCCCCGGACTAGGTGGTACCAGCCAAGGGGAAAGAGCCTGCCCTTGGATTTCTGGAGGGCCGCCGAAAGATTGGGTATAGCTATGCCGAAGCACACAAGCTTGCCGTCCTTGTCCACCACCACCTTGAGGAAACGGGGGTCGGCAAAGCCCAGATACTGCTTGATATAGGCCTCGACCTGGCGCTCCGAAAGAGGAGTCGTGCCATACAGGTGGGCGTAGGCCTCGTCCACGAGGGCAAAGATATCCTTGGCGAAACGGCGCTTGAGCTCGGCCGTGGTCTTCCATTCGTAGAGGTGGATGCCCGAGCGCTTGGAGATCAGCTCCTGGACCCGGAGGACTTTCTCCGGGATCGAGCTGGGCACCTTGACGAGGTATTCCACCCAGTCAATGTCCTTGGCATAGCCGAGGCGCTCAAGGTAGGCAGGATAATAGGGCAGGTTGTAGATGACCGCCATCGTGGGGGTCTCGTCAAAGCCCTCGACGAGGAGGCCTTCCTTGTCCAGGTCGGTGAAGCCCAGGGGGCCGTTGACGCCGACCATGCCCTTGGACCTGGCCCAGTCCTCGACGGTGGACACCAGGGCCTTGGCGACCTCAAAGTCCTCGACAAAGTCCATCCAGCCAAAGCGGGCGTACTTGTTGCCCCACTTCTCGATATAGCGGTGATTGATTATGCCCGCTATCCTCCCCACCGCCACCCCGTCCCGGTAGGCCATCCAGTACTCGGCCTCGCAGAACTCGAAGGCGGGGTTCCGCTTCTTGGATAGGGTGTTGAGCTCGTCCGCGAAAAGCGGAGGGACCCAGACGGGGCTTTTCCCGAAGATGGCGAAGGGAAAATCGATAAATTTCTTAAGATCGCGGCTGGACTCGACCCGGCGGATCTCTAGGGACATGGGGACTCCTCTTCCGATGGGGGCAGCTTTCCGGCCTTCCAATCGGCGATCACAGACTCGTAGGCGGCGATCGTGGCGGCTAGGATGGCGTTCTGGAGCTCGCCCCGCCCTATCCAGTCATTGCCGTCCTGGATATAGAGATGCTTGAGGACCCCTTCGGCATCGTCCAGGGTGAAGTCCTGGTCCTTCCGGCGACGCCTTTCAAGGCCACGCACCGTGGATGCGTAAGTCTCATCATATTTGGCGTCCCGCCACTCTGTTGCCGACATCGGTTTCCTCCGGGCATTGATTATAGCGGCGGGAGGGCTTGATGTAAACCTCGGGGGGGGGATGGGAGGCTCGGCGGCCTGGCAGGGACCCCGGGCTGGAATAATTCCTAATTGGTGGATATTCCGACAAGCAGGCAGGAGGCGAAGGCGCCGGCCATGGTCTCGAGGGCCCCGGGAGGAGCCTCGCTCCCGTGGCCGGGGGCGAACCAGGCCGAGAGAAGCCCCATGAAGAGCCAGACCCTGTCGGCCTCGCCCGGGGCCCGAGGACGCAGCCAGCCCAGGCCCTCGGCCCGGGTGAAGAGGACTGAAAGGGGGGCGACGAGGCGGCGGTGGTAGGCCTCCCCCAGCAAGGCCTGCCCGGCCTTGGAGAGCTGGGGGGATTCCTGGAAGGCCAGGCGCTCCATGCGGACGCTCTCCTCGCCCCGTCGGAAGAAGACCAGGGCCAGGGCCGTGATGGCCCCAAGGGCGGGCCTAAGGCCATCGCCATGGCCTGGGTCCTGGTCTCCCTGGAAGCTCTCCTGGAGGCCCGACAGATCCCTGGAGATACCTTCCAGATAATCGTCAAAGACCGCCAGGAAGAGGGCCTCCTTGTCCGGGAAGTGGTAGTAGAGGGCGGCCTTGGTCACCCCCAGGTCCTCGGCCAGGGTAGCCATCGAGGTGGCCGAATACCCCCAGAGGAGGAAGCGCTTCCTGGCCGCGTCAAGGACGCCCTGCCGCGCCGAGGGCAGGTCCCCGGCCATCGAGGTCTTCATTCGGCGACGGTGGCCCTGGGCCTAACCGCGAGGGCTGCCGCAAGGAGGGGCACCGCCAGGGCCGCGAGGAAGAGGAAGACCCGGGAGTAGGCCGCGGCCCGGCTCCCCTCCCCGCCCGCGGCGAGGGCGGACTGGGCGATGGCGCCGGTGAGGGCGGCGGCCACAAGCTGGCCTAGGGAGCCTGAAAGGCTGACCATGGCCTGGCCCGAGGAGCGCTCGATATCCGTGGTCTCTCCCAGGGTCAGGTAGCGGACCGGAGCGCCCAGGAGGCCCGAGAGCCCGATGCCCACCAGGGCCCCGGCTAGGATAAAGGCGAGAAGGCTCGAGGCCAGGAGTCCGAAGAGCAGCATCCCCGAGCCCATGAGAAGGACTCCCGCGACCAGGATAGGCTTGGCGCCGCTCTTGTCCACGAGGCGGCCGATGATGGGAGACCCTAGGGCCATCGCTATGACCACGGGGAAGAGGAGGAGGGAGGAGTTGGCCAGGGTAATGCCCCGGCCCGAAAGGGCCGCAAGGCCAAAGGTGGGGACAAAGACCAAGACGGCCTCTCCAAAGCCGGCGCCAATGCTAAGGACATAGGCCAGACGGAGCTGCCGCTTCGAGAAGAGGCTGGGCCTGATCACCGGATCGGCGGCCCGGCTCTCGACAAGCCAGAGGGGGAAGGCCAGGACAAGGGCGGCCAGGGCAAAGGGCAGGACCCGGACCGAGACGAGGCTGGCGAGGGCA
The DNA here is from genome assembly GCA_029778945.1 of Spirochaetota bacterium. Taxonomy (GTDB): domain Bacteria; phylum Spirochaetota; class Spirochaetia; order Treponematales; family Rectinemataceae; genus JANYKC01. Next base: position 8,859 of record JAKPBN010000169.1, on the reverse strand, counting down.
TCCCTCGTGTCTATCCCCGAGAGGGCCAGGGTCAGGGAGGCCAGGAAGGCCGCGGTGAGGACCAGGCCGGCCAGGTCAAGGGGGAGTCCCCCGGAGTGCCTTTCCCGGGGCAGGCGCTTCCAGCCAAAGCCGAGAATAAGGAGGGCCACGGGAATGTTGATCAGGAAGAGCCACTGCCACGAGCCCATGGAGAGCACCACCATGCCCAGGATTGGCCCGACGATAAAGGCTATGCCCCAGACAGCCCCGATCAGGCCGAGGATGGAGCCGCGCTTTTCCGGGGGAAAGGACTCTCCCACGACGGCGCTGGCCACGGGAAAGATGCCGCCGGCCCCAAAGCCCTGGACTGCCCGGGCCGCCAGAAGGAAGCCGAAGCTCGGGGCCAGGGCTACGCCCACTGAGCCCAGGCCAAACAAAATGACCGAGGTGGAAAAGAGGGCCCGCCGGCCAAAGCGGTCCGAGAGCTTGGCCAGAAGGGGGGTGCCCACGACATTGAAGAGGATGTAGATGGAAAATAGCCAGGTCATGGACCGCTCGCCAAAGCCAAAGCTGGCTTTCATGGCCGGGAGGGCCGGACCGATTATCGAGAGATCGAGGGCTCCCATGAGGACCCCCGCAAAGAGCACGGCCAGGAGGGGGCCGCGCTTTTCTTCCTTTATGGCTGTCATAGTATCTCCTTACCGATCGTTCAGTAAGGCAAAGATACTGAGGAGCCTGGCCGAGGTCAAGGCCACAGGTTTCCATGACGGATACTGACGGCCCACCTAGGCATGGCTAGCATTAGCCTTCTCCACCAGGAAGCAAGGAAAAGGAAGACCGGATGTCCACTCCAAGGGTGATCATTGTCACGGGAGCCTCGGGGCGCTCCTCCTCTGCCGGGAAGTGATTCCAATTATGAGGGCCCAGGGCGGCGTCCTTGCCTTTGGCCAGGCCTTCCAGGATGAACAGCGTCTTGGCCTTTGGCATGGGACCCGCTGAGGCCCGCCCCATTTGCTTACATGGAAGATAAAAAGAAAGGACGGCCTTCGAAAGAAGACCGTCCTTAAGCGCTAGCGAGGGAGGGGATTGAACCCACGACCCAGCGGATATGAGCCGCTTGCTCTGCCAACTGAGCTACCTCGCCATGGATCGAGCGAAGCCCTTTATATAGGTTTTGCTGGCTTTCGTCAAGGGACAAGGCTATCGGGAACCCGGGCTTAGGCCCTTTTCTGCAGTTCCCTCAAGGCCTGGAGGACCTCCCCTGGGTGGCCCGAGGGGCTGACCTTGGGGAATTCCTGGGCAATCCTCCCTGCAGGGTCGATCAGAAAGGTCCGCCTGAGGATGCCCATATAGGTCTTGCCGTACATCTTCTTTTCCCCCCAGACCCCATAGGCCTCTATCGCCTGATGCTCGGGATCGGAAAGGAGGAGAAAGGGCAGCTCGTACTTGTCCCTAAACTTGCCGTGTCTGGGGGGGCTGTCGGCGCTGATGCCCACGACGGCGGCCCCGGCCCTGCGCAGGTCCCCATGGAGATCCCGGAACCCGCAGGCCTCGGCGGTGCAGCCCGGGGTGTCATCCTTGGGATAGAAGTAGAGGACAAGCCAAGAGCCGGCAAACTCCTTGAGGGAATGCTCCCTGCCCTCGGCATCGAGAAGGGAAAAATGCGGCGCGGCCCTTCCTAGGTCCATCAGCGCTTCCTGAAAAGGTCGTCCAGGAGGTCCTCCACGGAAGGGCCAGGCCCGCTTGTGTGGCCGGGATTGGCCTGGTCGCCCTCGGGCTTGGAGCCCTCGGCCCGGCCCTTGCCGGGGCCGCCCCCCAGGATTGTCCCCAGGGCATCCATCACCGCCCCGGCAGCCTTGGCCAGGGGGTCCTGGGAGGAGGCAAAGTCCTGGGCGTAGGATTCCCTGGCCGCCTTGAAGGCCGGGTCGGCCTGGCTTTCTGGATCATCCTCGCTCCGCCTGGGGTAGTCCCCATGGAGGATCTTCTCGTAGCTCCCACCCCGCTCCCACTCCTGGAGGGCCACCATCCTCACCCCGGGAAAGGGGTGGCTGTCCCCAAGGACATCCAGGAGCTTGAGGAGGGAATCCAGGCCCTCCGAGGCGGCATCGTAGTCCCGGGCCTGGCGGAAAAACTCGTTGAGATCCATCTCCGCGGCCCGGGGCCCGCCGGCGCTCTTCATGAGGGCCCGGTAGACCGCCTGGGGATCCTGGACGGCGAGAAGGCCTGCCCGGTCGGCGGAAAGCTCGCTCTTCCGGTCCCACTCCCTCAGGGCCGAGGTGAGGCCCGCGATGGCGGCTGCTCCGAGGAGGCTGTCCCCCAGGAAGGCCTGGGCCTTCGCCACAAGGGCCAGGAGGGTCTTGTAGGCCGCATGGCCCGAAAGGATATGCCCGAGCTCATGGCCGATCACGGCCAGGAGCTCGTCCTCGGCCCAGAAATCCAGGGCGGCGCTGGAGAGAATGACAAAGGGCCGCTCGATCCCCACGGTGGAGGCCTCGGGCAGGACCCCAAGCCTCACATAGACTTCCGGCAGGGGAGAGAGGCCGAGAATGGATGCCGCCTCGACGACAAGGCGGTGGACCTGGGGAAATTGGCTGTCCGAGACCCTGGCCCCTCCGCCAAGAGTGGAGAGCCGCAGGCTGCGCTCGGTGGTCGAGCCGAGGAGGCGGCCCAGGATCTCCCGGGCTCCCGGAAGGCGGGAAAAGGCCGCCAAGGCGGCGGCATCCGCCGGATGGGCCCAGGCCCGGGAACTGATATCGGGGAAGCGCGTGCGGCTAGTCATGGCCATAAGTATAGATCGGCCCTGGGGCGCGCGCTATACCGGCTTCGCCGCCTTTTCCCGGCGGAGGAAGAGGGCGATGGATGTCCCGGAGAGGGCCAGGATGGCGGAGGTGGCGAAAAAGACCAGGTTATACTCCCCTCCCTGGGATATCGCCGAGCCAATGGCCGGCCCCAGGGCGTTGGAGGTCGAGGAGACCGAGGACGAAAGCCCATAGACCGAGCCCTGCTTTCCTGGCTCCGCCCTCTCCGCTATAAGCGCGTTGATGGAGGGCATATTGCCGCCTATGAAAAAGGCCGAGGCAACCCGAAGAAGGAGGAGCTGGAGGGGGTTTTTCACAAAGGCTTGGGGCAGGACAAAGGCGGCGGCCGAGAGCATGGTTATCATGAGGACCCGGCGATAGCCCAGGCGATAGCTGATCTTGCCCAGGAGGAGGGCGGCCATGGCGCTGGAGAGGGCTCCTAGGCCCTGGATAAAGCCCGTGGTCAGCTCCACCATGCTCTTGTCCGGGGTGATGCTCTGGATAAACAGGGGAAGGAAGGGGCTGGTGATGGAATTGGCTATCTGGTCCGAGGCCACCACGGCCAGGAGGGCAATCAGGGCCGGGGTTGTGGCCAGGGGGCTAAAGTCGGGAACCAGGGACTTGAGAAAGGGCTTGGGCGCCGCGGGCCGCACAAAGTCGTCCTCCACCAGGCGCCAGACTATCAGGCCGGCGATAAAGAGAAGGCTCGAGGTCGCGTAGAAATTCACGCGATAGCCAAAGAGATGGGAGATGGCGCCTCCGAACATCGGCCCGAGGGAACCTCCGAGGAAGATGCCCATCTGGAGGAGTCCCAGAGAAGCGCCCACCTCCTCCTTGGGGGAGGTGGACGCCACGAGGACGGTGGACGCGGCGATCGTGCCGGTGATGCAGCCCTGGAGGGTCCGGAGGACGAGGAACTGGAATGGGGTCTGGGCGAGGCCCTGGAGGCAGAGGATAACCGTGCCCCCGAACATGGCCCGCAGCAGCATCGGCTTGCGGCCATAGTTGTCCGAGACACTTCCCCAGATCGGCGCGAAGATGGCCAGCATCAAGGCGGGCAGGGCCGCGAGGAGGCCCGTATAGAGGCTGATCTTGGCCGGGTCATGGACTCCCAGGGACTGGAGATAGAAGGGCATGATGGGAGTGGAGGTCCCAAAGCCTGCTATGGCAAGGAGCTCGGCGGCGAAGACCGCGTACAGGGTCTTTTTCCAATGGGGACTGAAGGGCATGGCCGATACTAGCACTGGCTCGGCTCGAGTGTCAAAGGAAGGGCTCCGTGCTATACTCGCTCCTAGACAAGGGAGAGGCCATGACCGTGGAGATCTTCACCTTCTGCGACTTTGCCCAGGACAATGGGGGCAAGCTCACCATCGTGGGCAGCTTTGACACCGTGAGGGCCCAGGGCCTGCCCATAGTCCTCCCCCTGGTCTCCCTGGCGGCAAAGCTCCGTTTTTCCCTCCAGGAGAGGGGCAAGCACCACTTTGACCTCAGCTTCACCGACCTCGACGGGGACCAGGCCTTCCCTCCCCTCTCCGGGGACTGCCGCATGGAGGACTTCCGCTCCTCGACGGCCGCATTGGCCCTAACTATGAACATAGTCAATGCCGAGTTCAGGAAGGAGACCACGATCACCGCGAGGCTCGACCTGGACGGCAAGGAAATCTTCCACGCCCCCCTGCACGTGGTCAGGGCAGGACAGGGCCCGACCTAGTTTTTAATACCAATTATTTATATACCTCAGACAAGCTCCGTGGCCTCCGGCCGCGAGGCTCCCGGCCATTGTCAGGCTAGCCGTGGGCTTGACAGCCTTGGATTCTATTGTTACATTTCTAGCACATGTATTTGATTTACGAAACTTTCATAACCCACAAGACCGCTGAGACCATCTAGACATTTAAGGAGACCCAAGCTATGGATCCCTCCCATGCGGAAGCCTTAAGGCCCGGGAATGAAAAAGATTGGCTACCCCTCTATAGGCTCGGGGCTATCGCAGCCTTTATCTACCTGGCCATGATGCTTTTGCCCCTAGGGCTCATGATTGCCGCTCCCCTGCCCCCGATGGAAGGTGGAGCGGCCATCCTTGAGCACATTAATGCCCATCGGGCCGCCTATCTTGCCGAGCTAGCCTGTTTTGTCGGACTGTGCGTCCCCGCCATAGTGGTCTTTCTCGCCTTAGGCATCGCCCTTCGAGGGGCTAGCCCCAGCCTCGCCCTCCTGGGCACGATCCTGGGCATCTCCTCGGAAGTCGCGGCCTTTGCCCTGGGCTCGAGCCCACCCTCCCTTAGCTGGCCCCTCGCGGAGATGGCCCCACGCTATGCAATGGCCGTCGGCCCTGCCCGGGATGCCCTCGTGGCCGGCGCCGAGGCCCTGGCGGCCGGGGCAAATGCGGTAAATCTCGTGGGGGTCCTCACAGCCCTTGCCATCCTCATTCTTTCCCTGGCCTTTATCAAAGGAGGCCTAGGCCGGACTGCGGCCATCATTGGGATCATCACCGGAGCCGCCGGCATTTTCCTCGAGGCCCTACGACCTCTTGTTGGCGCAGCATATAGCCTCTATGGGATATTGCTGCTCGCCTGGTCGATCGTCGTGGGCTTGGCCCTGGCCAGGAAAGCGCATTTGGCCGCCTAGCCTGCCTCCCTAAGGGAAAGCGCTCGGGGACTAGAAGCAAAGAAAGTGGCGCACCTCAAGGCATGCCGTAAATTCGCCCGGGTTCGCCCTCCCCTCGGCGCCTTCCTGGCGCCTCGCTCCGGGCCGGGGCTTGCCGCTGGCGCGCAACATCCTGTTGCGCTTCCGGCGCTGCAGCGCCGCGCGGCAAGCCCTTCGAACCCGGGAACAAGGAGCAAACGGAAAGTGGCGCATCGGAAGGACTTGCATTAAATTCGCCCGGGTTCGCCTTGGACAAGCTGTCGTCCTACCAGCTTGCCCAAGGCCGGGGAAAGCGCTTTCGCCCCCATCCATGAGGGCTCAAGCACCAGGCACTCTTCAATGTTTCAGAGTGCCTGGTGAGCGCTTTCCCTTCGAACCCGGGCGGACAAAAAAAGACGACGATCACCGATGGTAATCGTCGTCTTTTGCTCCCCCGCCCGGGTTCGAACCAGGGACCCAGTGGTTAACAGCGGCTCGGGAGTACTTTCATCAAGTTGCACCTAGTGATGGACGAAGCCCTTAAGTCTTACTATACCGTGAAATACGGGAATGGTCAACTTCACCTAGTTTCACCTGGTTGCACCTGGAATGGACTCAAATCCAAAGATTTGAGTCCAATTTGGGTCCAGTCCAGGAGGGGATAGTAAGCATTGTTAGGAACATATCGCGGGAAGGCCAGGGAGGATGATACTGTCCGTCACAAGCCTCGAATCGATTGAATGAGCATATGCACGAACGTGCCCAAGGCATTCGGCCACCGATCGCGGCTGTCTTCGACCAGAAGCATAGCTCGCTCTACCGCTAGCTCCGTGAGCGGCAGGTACTCCTGAACATCGCCCATATTCTTCCCACAGGCTCCACAGAGCTGCCGCACGCGCGTGGTGATCGCGGCGCACTTGCCCCGATCCAGGGCGGCGCGATCGGCCTCCGGAAGTTGGCTCAGGTCCTCGAAATGAAGCAAGCGCCAAACCTCGAAGCATGGCCGAGAAACGGCCACATGATAGCCCTTCTGGAAGGCCGCGGTCGCGACGGTCGACAACTTGGCCTCGCCCCATTGATCGTAGTCGATGACAGCCCAGAGCTCGTCGTGGGAAGACAACTTCCAGTCCAGCCTAAATGAGTCCAGCTGCTCGATGACGTATTCGGGGGCCGAGGGACTACCGGGATCCCGCCTCAGCACCTCGACATGCACGCGACTCGGGCTGGCCAGGAGATAATCGCGCAGGGCTTCGAAATAGGCTGGTTCTGTGTTCGTTCCCTCGCTTGCGATCACGATGAGTCGAGAATCGCGGTATCCGCTTCGTCGAGTGAAGCTGCGGCGCGGCATTCCGGTCACCAGCCCAAGCCTTGCGGCTTCCGGATGACCGGGATAGCCCCGAAGCGACCGAGGAGATAGCCCTTCCGGACGTCATTGTCAAAGCGGGGCTTGAACTCCTCGAGCGAATACACCCGGGATGCGCCCTGTTTGTCCTTCTCGACGAACCAGATCTCGTCCTTCCGCAACAGGTCAAGGTCGAGGAGGTCCAGGTCGTGGGTCGTGGCGATAAGCTGGGATCTCGGGTTGGACTTGGCGTAGAAAACTTCGAAGAAGCTTCGGGACAGCGTCGGATGGAGACTACGATCGAGCTCGTCGACGACAAAGACCTTCTCGGCATTCTGGAACTGGACCAGCGCCGGAATGAGGTCCACCAACCGCTGAGTCCCGTCGGACTCTTCCTGGATATCGAACTCAACCGGCTTGCTGTTCTCGTCCTCATGCAAAAGGATCAGGCGGAGCACGACGAGCTCGCCTCCGTCCTTCTTCATGATGATCATCGTGGAATTGGACACCGGGTTGATCATCTGGATGGCCTTGCCGGGGCCAAGCTGACTGCGGAGCTCATTCTTCATCGCCTCGGACATTCCCGGCGCTAGGCTATCCAGCTCCATCTCGACCACGCGGAGACCGGCGAGTCCGAGATCGAAGGACTTGAAGTACTCCTCATAGGACGAACGGAGGGAGGCATCCGACCGAATCAGGGATTCGCGTTGGTTCAGAACGGTGTGGGGAAAGATCACCGTCAAGACGTTGGCGAACCAATCGAAGACCTGCGCGTAGGGATCCTTGACATTGCGGGCCACGGCTTCAGTCAGGAAGAGCTGGTTGGGTCGGGTCCCGCGCGCCAGGAACTCGAAGTACTGACGCTCTTTCGCGCTGGGCAGGAAGGATGGTCCAAACTCAACGGAGGTCGTGGCCGGGTCGCTGGTCCTCCTGAAGACTTCCTTCTCCGAGGAAGGACCAATGCGGATGAGCCATTCTTCGACGACGTGACTGGCAAGGAAGGTAAAGCCGTAGGAGTATACGGAGTCTTCGAGGAGCAACTCGAACTCGACCGACGAGGGTGTGGAGCCGCACGCCGAGCATAGCCGGAATGGCAAGCGGGGAAGCTCCGCTCCGATACGCATTCCGCCGAGGATCACCTGTTGGGCAAGGAACAGGGCTTTAGCCAGGTTCGACTTGCCAGCCGCGTTGGCGCCATAAATCACTGCGGATTTGAGGAGCTTGGGATCGGAAGGCCTGAACCCTGCCGCGATATGGTCCTTATGAGCTTGGGTCTTCCCGGCGACCATGCTGAACTGCGCTTCCTCGTTGAAGGAGTAGAGATTCTTGACAGAGAATCGAATGAGCATGGCGGCCTCCGTCACATAATGTATATCAAGGTCCCAGGTATTGCAAGAGAAAACACGCCGTGATGTGAAAATTTCACATAATCTCGTCTATATGCATTGGCTCCACATCCCCAGACTATGATTCGGGACCTCAACCGCAAGGAGCCTCATGATGTCGTCGTGGCCATGAACCCTATGGGTCGCGACTTGGTTCGGTAGACGCATTCCAGAACCAGGGCTTCCACTACCCCATCGGCATCCATGGAAAGGCAAAAACGAGCCCTGGTCTTCACTGCCTTGAAGTCCCCCGGCGTCAGCCACTCCAGTCTCGACAGTCGCTCCGCCGCCTCGATCGTGAGCTCCACTTCAGGGAAGTAGCGCTGAAAGAGCCTGAGGCGTCCTTCCTCGGAGAGCGGCTTGAAGCCCACCTTGAAGGCGAAGCGTCGAAGCGCAGCCGGATCGAGGTTCCCGAGGAGGTTCGTGCAGCAGATGAGAGCGCCCGAGAAAGACTCCATCTGGGTGAGAAGCTCGTTGGTCTGCGAGCGCTCCCAGGAGTGCTGGGCCTGGGTGCGATTCAGGAAGAGGCTGTCGGCCTCGTCGAGGAGGAGGATGCCGTCGGCGGACTCGGCCTCATGGAAGGCTTGGGCGATGGCCTTCTCGGTCCCGCCAACCCACATTGAGAGGAGGTCGGAGGCCCGGCGCTGGACGAGCTCCCGGGCAAGGGTCTCGGCGAGGTAGCGGGCGAACTCTGTCTTGCCGGTGCCGGGAAGGCCATGGAAGAGGAGAT
>JAKPBN010000153.1 GCA_029778945.1 Spirochaetota bacterium | reverse complement strand
AGAAGGGCGACCTCATCATGCTCGTCGGCTTCGGGGCCGGCCTCACCTACGGAGCCACCGCCATCAGGTGGTGAGCCACAAGGAGACACCAATGAACGAAACCAGGAAACGGGTGGCCATCACGGGCCTTGGCATTGTCTGCCCCCTCGGAAACGATGTTCCCACGGTCTGGGAGGCGATCAAGGCCGGCAAGTCCGGGGCCGGCCCCGTGACCCGCTTTGACGCCTCGCGCCTCGACTCCAAGATAGCCTGCGAGGTCAAGGGCTTTGAGCCCAACCTGTACATGGAGTCCAAGGACGCCCGCAAGATGGCCCTCTTCTCCCAGTTCGCCGTCGCCGCGGCCGTCCAGGCCTGGAAGGACGCGGGCCTTCCCCCCGAGGGGACCGGGGCCGAAGGCGCGGGCCAGCCCTACCCCTCCACGAGGATCGGCACAGTCCTCGGGAACGGGATAGGCGGCATCGATGTCTGCCTCGAGTCCCACAAGAAGCTCCTCGACTCCGGTCCCGGGCGCATGCTGCCCATGACCGTGCCGCTGATGATCATCAACGAGGCCTCGGCCAACGTAGCCATGCGCCTTGGCTTGCATGGCCCGGCCTTTACCCAGGCCACCGCCTGCGCCTCCGGCACCGACGCCCTGGGCCAGGCCCTCGACCTCATCCGCGCCGGAAGGCTGGACGCCGTCCTCGCCGGCGGCACCGAGGCGGCGATCACGGAGTTCGCGATGGGCGGCTTCTGCCGCCTCCAGGCCCTCTCCACGGCCTATAACGACAGGCCCACCGAGGCCTCCAGGCCCTTTGACAAGGCCCGGGACGGCTTTGTGATGGGCGAGGGCGCCGCCGTCCTCATGCTCGAGGACTGGGACCGGGCTGTCGCCCGGGGCGCCAGGATCTACGCCGAGCTGGGCGGCTACGGGGCCACCTGCGACGCCTACCACCTCACCTCCCCCGACCCCGAGGGCTCAGGCGGAGCCCGGGCCCTCCAGGACGCCTTGGCCGACTCGGGCCTTGTCCCCACGGACCTGGACTACTACAACGCCCACGGCACCTCGACGGCGATCAATGACCCCACGGAGACCAAGATGGTCAAGCTCGCCCTAGGAGAGCATGCCAGGAAGATCAAGGTCTCCTCGACCAAGTCCATGACCGGCCATTGCGTCGCCGCCGCCGGTGCCATCGAGGCCCTGATCTGCGTCAAGGCCGTGGAGGAGGGCTTTGTGCCTCCCACGATCAATCTCTCCGCCCCCGACCTGGAGGCCGGCTGCGACCTGGACTATACTCCCAACCATGGGGTCAAGATGCCCATCCGGGCGGCGGCCTCGGGCTCCCTGGGCTTTGGGGGCCACAACGGCGTGATAGTCATAAAGAGGGCAAACTAGGATGGCAAGGACCGCAGACCGGGCAGAGATCGAAAAATACGTCCCCCACCGGAGCCCCTTCCTCTTCCTGGACACGGTGACGGTCGAGGGAGAGAAGGATCCCATCCGGGGGGTGAGGCTCTACAAGGACTCGGAGTTCTTCTTCATGGGCCACTTCCCGGGCTTTCCCGTGGTGCCCGGGGTTATCCTCGTGGAGACCATGGCCCAGTGCGGAGGCGCCGGCGTGAGGCTCCTCGGCCTAGGCGGCCCGGGGACCTTCCTCTTCGCGAAGCTCAAGGAAGCGCGCTTCCGCAGGCCCGTGATGCCCGGGGAAAGCTTTGAGATGGAGATCGAGAACATCAAGATATCGAAGAGCGTCGTCCACCAGCGCGGCGTGGGCCGGGTGGGCGGCGAGGTCGCGGTCGAGGCCGAATGGATCGCCATCGTCGGAGGTGCCTCATGATCATCAAGCCCATGATCCGCAGCAACATCTGCCTCTCCGCCCATCCCCTCGGCTGCGCGGCCGAGACCATGCGGCAGATCGAGTATATCCAGGCCCGCAAGGCCTCCTATGCCGGCCTCCCGGGCCCCAAGGCCGTCCTCGTCCTGGGAGGCTCCGGGGGCTATGGCCTGGCCACAAGGATCGCGGCGGCCTTTGGCTCCGGCGCGGCCACGGTGGGCCTCTCCTTCGAGAAGGCTCCCTCGGACACCAAGCCGGGCACCCCGGGCTGGTATAACAACCGGGCCTTTGACGAGGCCGCCACGGCGGCCGGCCTTGTGACCGCCACCCTCGACGGGGATGCCTTCAGCAACGAGGCCAAGGACGAGGTGATCGCCACCGCCCGGAGGCTTGGCCTGGTCTTTGACCTCGTGGTCTATTCCCTGGCCTCACCGGTGCGCACCGACCCGGCTACGGGCATCATGCACCGATCGGTCCTCAAGCCCATCGGCCAGTCCTTCAAGGGCCGGAGCGTGGACGTCTTTACCGGCCGCTTCTCTGATGCCGAGGTCGGGCCCTGCGAGGAAGAGGACATAGCCAACACAGTCAAGGTGATGGGCGGCGAGGACTGGGAACTCTGGATCAAGGCCCTGGCCAAGGCAGGCCTCCTGGCCAAGGACGCCACCACGGTCGCCTACTCCTACATCGGGCCCGCCCTATCCTGGCCCATCTACCGGGACGGCACGATAGGCCGAGCCAAGATCCACCTGGATGCCACCGCCAAGTCCATGACCGCCCGGGCCATCGTGCCCGGGCTCAAGGCCTATGTCTCGGTCAACAAGGCCGTGGTCACCCGGGCCTCGGCCGTGATACCCATCATCCCCCTCTACGTCTCGGTCCTCTTCAAGGTGATGAAGGCCCGGGGCAACCACGAGGACTGCATAGCCCAGATGGACCGCCTGTTTAGGGACCGCCTCTACATGAAGGGCCCCGACGGCAAGATCCTGCCCCCGGCCGTGGATGCCGAGGGCCGCATCCGCCTGGACGACCTGGAGCTCCTCCCGGGGGTCCAGGCCGAGGTGGACGCCATCATGGAAAAGATCGGCCCCGACAACCTGGCCGAACTGGCCGACGTCGAGGGCTTTAAGGCCGACTTCCTGGCCGCCCACGGCTTTGGCCTGCCGGGTATCGACTACGATGCCGAGGTAGCCACTCTTTAGGCGGCCAAACACGCAGGCCGGAACCAAGAGGACAATCCTCGAGCCTTTTTCATACGCTATAGGGCGGGGCCTGGGGCTGAGGAGAGCGCGCGAGGCTTCGCAGTAGATCAGCCCGCACGTTCTCCTCAGCCCCACCCGCCGCCCTACCACGCACGCAAAAGTGTAGCGGGGTTTATCCCCTGGGACCGGGCCTCGGGCTCGGCCGCATAAAGACAGGCTGCCGCTAAATTTAGGGGGCGGCCCCTAGGCATGGTGATGCCGGGGGCGGCCCTTTCGCACAGGGGGCGCTTGAGGCGCCGCCCTGTGCCTGGGCATTTAATGCTAGGACCCGGCTGGCCACAGCGGCCGCCTGCATTTCAAGGCCTTTACCAATTTAGCCCGGGCGGGCTAGCCTTTCGGGCGTGAACTTACTCCTCCTTGAGGCCGGCGAGGCCGGCAGGCTCATTCCTCCCTCGGACCGGCGCCACGAGCACCTCCGGCGCATCCTCAAGAAGGGGGTCGGGGATACCGTGGCCGCGGGCCTTGTCACGGACTCGGTCTTTGGGCCCGCTCCGGCGAGCCTTGGAATGGCCCTCATCCGAAAGCTCGACCGGGAAGGCCTGGTCCTCGACTTCGAGGCCGAGGATGGCCCGGCCGGGGAGCCTCTTCCCCTCGCCCCCCTGCGCCTCCTCCTGGGCTTTCCCCGGCCCATCCAGGCCACGAGGATCCTCAAGGACCTCACGAGCCTCGGCCTGGGGGACATTGTCCTCACGGGCACGGAGCTGGGGGAGAAATCCTATCTTGAGTCGGGCTTTTTCAAGGACGGGGACTACCACCGGCCCCTCCTGGAGGGGGCCGAGCAGGCGGCCAATCCCCGCCTGCCCAGGGTGGGCTTCCACTGGACCCTGGCCAGGAGCCTTGCCGCCCTGGACGCGATGGGCGATACCGTCTGGGAAGGCAGCCTGCGGGTCGCCCTCCATCCCGGGGAGGGCCGACCCGACCTGGGGGCCTTCCTCGCGGGCCGGGCCGCGCCGTCCATCACCCTGGCCGTGGGCAGCGAACGCGGCTGGACCCCGGGGGAGCTGGCCGCCCTCGAGACCTCGGGCTTTGCGGTCTGCGGCCTGGGCCTGAGGATCCTCAAGACCGAGACGGCCTGCCTGGCCGCCTCGGCCCTGGCCCTCTCGGCCCTGGGGAGGATGTGAGGGACCTTAGGAAACCTGGTTTTTCTGCGCAGGTCCAAGGGCCTGTCCCGCAAAAAGCTTGCCTGACGTGGCCTCCCCCAAGGGCACAAGGACGGGACCCCTTCGCCCAGGCAGGCGAGCTTCGCCCGTCCGGGCGAGAACCGAAGGCGAAGGGCCTTGGCACCGGGGGAAAAAATAGTTTCTTATTCTTTTCCAGGAATATACTTATTTGACAAAAATCCAAGAAGCAAAAGCTTGGCACGATAATTGCTCAATAGACCATACACCCGGCAGAGTCGGGTTTATGGAGGTTTCTATGAACGCTAAGTACAATTCCAGATTCGTCCTCACCATTGCCCTCGTCCTCTTCTCGACCCTTCCTCTTCTGGCTGCCACCACCGGCAGCCTTTCCCTCTCGGGCGTCGTCGCCCCCTCCCTTTCCATCACCATTAGCCCCGACGCCAACGCCACCAATCTCCCTGTCGGCACCACGGTATCCGGCCTCAAGATAGGCAGTGTCAATGAGCTGACCAACAACAAGGCCGGCTATACCGTCACCCTCTCAAGCGGCAATGGCGGCTACCTCAGGGAAGTCAACGCCGGAAACGTGGCCTCGGGCCTCACCGACTCCCTCCACTACACCTTGAGCTACAACGACAACACTTTTGACCTGGCCAACGGCACGGCGACCATCAGCAACGTGTCCCAGAGGACCACGGGCGGCGGCACCACGAACTCCCTGTACATCTCCTTCGGTGCCCAGGACCTGAACGCCGACACCTATTCCGACACCCTCACCTTTACGATCGCGGCCAAGTAAGCGAGCATTGAGCAAAGGAGACTCCAACATGAGGAAGGCCCTGGTAGCGTCCCTGGCGGCGGTGGTTTTCAGCCTCGTCCCGATCGGTACCTGGGCCTTCACCATGGAACCGATGTCCACTCTCCTGGCCCCCTCGGGGCCGGGAAGGGTGGCGACTTTCAGGATCACCAACGACGGCCCGGAGAGGGTCGCCATCCGGCTCAGCGTCCTCGCCAGGGCCACAAGCCCGAAGGGTGAGGAGATCAACACCCCCGCCGAAGAGCTCTTTATCGTCTATCCCGACCGTCTCCTTGTCGAGCCGGGCGCCACGGCCACAGCCAAGGTCCAATGGCGCGGTCCTGCCCGGATCGGCGCCGAGCAGAGCTACCGCCTGGTTGCCGAGCAGGTCGCGATCGACGCGGCCACGGCCAGGAACGGGACCTCGGGCATCAAGATCATGTTCCGCTACATCGCCTCCCTCTACGTGGGCGAGGGTTCCTTTGCCCCCAGCCTGGTCTCCACCATCGTAGGCGCCACGGGCCCTCGGGGAGAGTCAGGCTATCTCGTCGAGATCAGCAACATTGGCCAGAGGCACCTCATCCCCAACAACCTGCGCATCCAGCTTGAGGGCGAGGACATCCCCCTCTCGGGCATGGCGCTCGGGGCCCTATCGGGCTCCAATTACCTTGCTGGCACAGGGCGGAGCCTCTTTGTGCCCAGCCCCTATGCGATTCCCGGCAAGACCTATGAGGGGACGCTCCTCTATGAAAGCGCCGACTAGGCGTTCCTGGGCTTCAGGCCGGCAGCCGGCCTGCCTTGGGGGCATCCTCGCCCTGGCCCTGGCCTTGCTCCCGATTCCGGTCCATGCCCTGACGGGCCTTGCCGACCTCCTCGTCAATGGTGAGAGGAAGGGCAGCGTCGAGTTCGAGATCAGCCCCGAGGGCCAGGTCCTTCTTTCCTCAGGGACACTCACGGCCATGCTCAAGGACGTCCTCAAGCCCTCCATCCTCGAGGCACTCAAGGCCCGCAAGCTCAGCTCCAGACCGGTCGACCTTGTCCCCTTTGGGGTGAGGGTCTCCTTTGACAAGGCCACCCTCGAGCTGGCCGTGGAGGTGGAGCCCTCCTCCATGGCCAGGTCGAGGGTGAGCGCGGCCCGGCCCCGGTCCGAGGCCAAGGGACAGGAGACGATCTCCAACGCCGGCCTCGCCTTGACCCTGGGAACCGCCCTTGCCTTCAGCCCCTCCATCACCTGGGACAAGGACGGCCAGGCTTGGGCCTATGACCTGGGCCTCCAGCTCACGCCCTCGATCCGTGCCCTTGGGGTGGTCGCCGAGGGTGACATGGGCCTTGGCTGGGACGGCATTGCCTTTGACTGGACCCTTGGTTCGGCCAAGGCGATCGTGGACTTTCCCCGCCTGGGGGCCCGCCTCGAGGCCGGGACGGTCGCCGTAAGCGCCCGGTCCTTCCAGTCCGGCAGGCAGCTCGTCGGCCTTTCCCTTGCCCGGGAGGAAAGCCTACCGGGGGCCAAGGGAAGGAAGGCGGCCATGGACGAGGGCTTTTCCCTGGGCCGCGCCTCCACCGTGACCGTGGTCGTCAACGGGCTCGTCAGCCGAAAGCTGCGGCTCTCTCCAGGCAACTACCAGCTCTCAGACCTGGCCCTGGTCTCGGGCATCAACGATGTCCGGATCGTGATCGAGGAGCCTGGCAAGGACCCCAGGGTGATCGAGGTGGGAGTGCCTTTCGACGAGTCCCTCCTGGGCTCAGGCGGCCTGGACTACTCCCTTGCCCTCGGTGTGGCAAGGGACGAAGCGCTCTCCGAGCCCTACGGAGCTGGCAGGATCAGCCTGGGACTCGGGCCCTATTTTCAGGCCGGCCTCAATCTCGAGGCAGGCTACGGGACCCTCCTCGGGGGCCTCACGACCCTGGCAGCCACTGGCCTGGGCAACTTTGGCCTCGAGGCCGCTCTCTCCCTCGGACTTGGGGACTCCTCCCGGAACGGCTATGCGGCCCGGGCGATGTGGCGCATCGCGACCCCGGCCAGGCGCTTGGCGCCCCGGCTCGGCCTCGGCGCGGAATACCGTTCCCCGGGCTTCGCAAGTCCCTCGACCGACCTCCCCCTCGACAAGGCCGGACTTAACCTCTCGGCCCAGCTCGGCCAGGCCCTGCCCGGTGGAGCGGGCATGGCCTCCCTCTACGGCCAGGCCTGGCTCTCGGACAGCGTCCTTAGCTCCTGGACCGCAACCCTCGGGCTAAATGGCCCAATTGGGCATTCCGCAACCCTTTCGCTCTCCGTGGGCTCAGACTGGGCCGTGGGGTCTGGGTTCAGCCCCCGGGCCAGCCTTTCCCTAGGCCTGGGACGGCCAGGCAAGGGAGGGCTGAACTATAGCCAGTCCTACTCCTCCGGGACAGACAGCGAGAGCCTTTCCCTCAACCTGGGCCGGACGGGCAAAGGCAGGGTCAGCATCTCCGGCCAGGATCTCCTCACCCAAGGCCCCACGCCTTCCCTGGAGCTGGCGGCCTCGGGCAGGACCCAAGGCGCCTCCGTCTCTGGCTTTGGCCAATGGTCGGGGGACACCAATGCCGGCAGCTACCAGGCGGACGGCAATATCTCCCTCGCCTCGACCCTGGCCTTTGCCGGTGGGGTCCTCGCGGCGACCGGCGATCCGGGCTCGGCCATGGCTATTCTCGTGCCCGACCCGAGCCTGAGAGGCCAGAAGGTAGGCCTGCGGGCTATCCGGGGAGCCTCGGCTGAGAGTCCCCGGGGAAGACCCACGGTCCTGACGGGCCTTGTGCCCTACCAGTCCTTTGCGGCCGGAATTGAGCTCCCTGAGAGCCCCCCCGAGGCCGTCCCTGAGCCATCCTCGGTCCAGCTCGAGCCCGCCTACAGGTCCATCGCGGTCATCCGGGTGGGGGTGGCCCCCTCGATCGCCATCAAGGCCATCCTCGTGGACTCCCGGGGCCAGGCAGTCGCCAATATGCCCGGGGATGTCATTGCCCCTGATGGAAAAGCCCTGCCCTTTGCCGGGACCTTTACCGATGAAAAGGGCGTATTCGAGTGCTTTAGCCTTGCCCCGGGCCCTGTCAGCCTCCGGTGGGCCGACGGCAGGACATCCACGCTCAGAGTCCCCGAGTCCTCGGGATCAGCCATCCTCAGCCTGGGCCAGATCCTTGCGGTTCCTGCTCTCCAAGGAGGAAAGAGATGAGACAATCCATGCGACCTGGGACTATCCTCCTCTGCCTCGCCCTCGGGACCATCCTTGGGATGCCGGCATTCTCGGCGAGCATCAAGAACATCATGAACCTCGCCAACGCCTCGACCTCAAGCCTGGCCCTGACCTATTCCCCCGATGGCCTGGCGACCGTCTCGGGGACAGTGATCGTCAACAATGGCACCCAGGCCGCCAACAACGCGCCATTCTGCGTCGTGTTTACCCTCACCAACCCTGGCGCCCAGGGGGGACTGAGCTTTAGCCTGGTCAACCAGGCCAACGGCGACACCCTCTCACTCAGCGGAAGCCCCGCTTCCTCGACCCAGGTCCTCTCCGGCACCTTCGCCCAGGGCACAAGGGCCAACACAAACCAGACCTTTACCGTAAGCTTCCAGGTCAATCCCACCAACCTCCCCGCGCCTGGCAGCTATGTCGCGACGATCCGGGAGGACCTATATTCAGGCTCCACCTATCCTCCCGCTGGCTCGGTCCTGGACACGAACACCCTGACGGTCACGGTAACCGTGGGCTCCCACTATGATGTATCAGTGGTGCCAACTGGCTCGACCTTTGCCCTGGCCACGACGAGCCAGGCCCTCTCCTTCGGCAACCTCTCGGCGGGCCAGGCCCTGGGAGCCGACATCCTTGTCCGCTCCAATGTCTCCTATAGCCTGGCCCTCTCCTCGGCCAACCTGGGAAGCCTTACGAACCTCGTCGACCCCGCGAGCGCCATCGCCTATGGCCTCAAGTCCAACGGCTCGTCCCTTTCCCTCAACCCCGGCCCCGCCTACCTCGCCCAGGCCGCCGCGGCGACCTTCTCTGTCCCCCTGCGCTATTCCCTCCTGGTTACAATCCAGCCACTGCCTGACAACCCCTCCGCTGGCACCTACACGGACACTCTCACGGTCATCCTTACTGCCCCCTGAGGAAGGCGATGCAAGTCCCCGGATTATCGCCGATAATGGGGATACAGAGAACCCTAAGGTGGCAGGATGACCTTGCTTGCGATTGATGACGATCCCGTTCAGGTCGAGCTGCTCCGGATAGCTTGCGAGAGCCTGGACTACCCCAAGATCGAGTTCCTCCAGGCCCAGGACGTGAAGTCGGGCCTCAGGCTCGCAGGGGAATCCGTTGTGGACCTGGTCCTCACCGACCACCACCTGCCCGATGGCACGGCCTTCGACGTGGTTTCCAAAGTCAAGGACCTTAACCCCCAGATAGCCATCGCCGTGATGACGGCCTACGACGACATAAGGGAGGCCGTGACCCTCCTCAAGGCCGGGGCCGACGACTACTTTATCAAGCCCCTCAGGAACGAGGACCTCGTCCGCCTCATCCTCAGGGTCAACGAGCGGTCCATCCTGGTCAGGGAAGCCTTCCTGCCCCCCATCGCCGGCCCGGCCGCCTCCCCTGCCGTGGCCGGGATCGTCTACCGCAGCGAGACCATGGCCAGGATGATGAGCATCGCCGCCCGGGCAGGCGAGAGCTCGGCCACTGTCCTCATCACCGGGGAGAGCGGGACGGGCAAGGAGCTCGTGGCCCGGTTTATACACGACCGGAGCGGCCGCAAGGGCCCCTTTGTCGCGGTCAACATCTCGGCCCTGGCCGAGTCCCTGGCCGAGAGCGAGCTCTTTGGCCATGGCAAGGGAGCCTTCACCGGGGCTGTGGCCGAGCGCATGGGCCGTTTCGAGGAGGCGAACGGGGGCACCCTCTTCCTCGATGAGATAGGTGAGATTTCCCAAGCCCTCCAGGTCAAGCTCCTCAGGGCCATCCAGTTTGGCCAAATCGAGCGACTGGGAGAGAACGCCGCAAGGGCCACGGACGCGCGGATTGTCGCGGCCACAAACCGCGACCTTTCCCTCCTCGTCCACGAGGGAAGCTTCCGCGGCGATCTCTACTACCGCCTCAATGTGGTCGAGATCCACCTGCCCGCCCTGCGGGAGCGCAAGGAGGACATAAAGGCCCTGGTGGACCGCTTTATCAAGGTGTACAGCGCCCGCCACCACAAGGCCGTGGCTGGCATCACCAGGGAGGCCCTGGACCTCCTCACCAAGCGCTCCTTTCCCGGCAATGTGAGAGAGCTCGAGAACATCATCGAGCGGGCAGTCGTCCTCTCTCGGAGCGAGCTTGTCCGGGTGGAGGACCTTCCCCTGGAGAGGCCCCAGGCGCAGGGGGCCGGCGACGCCCTTGCCAGCGCCCTTGAGGGGGGCTATGAAGCCACCGTGGCGCGCTTCGAGCGGGGCATCCTGGAGGCGGCGATATCCAGGGCCGGGGGCAATAAAAGCGCGGCAGCCCGGGACCTGGGCATCACCGAGCGCCACCTGAGGTCCCGCCTCGACAGATTGGGCATGCGCTAACTCGGAAGGCGCTTTTCGACCGTTTTGTCGACGGTTGAGCCCGATAGGTCGAAATTCAAACCTGGGCTGCCAGCGGCCCCACATGCGATGCCTATCTATATCTTTATATTGTATACAATTATAAATTTCGCTATTGTTATCATCCTTGGCACGATATTTGCTTATATCGGAGTATCAGCTATTTAAATATGGCACTCCGGACCTATGAGGGAGTTGCCAGACCGGTTCCATTAAGGACAGGCCTGATCCGGCAAGGAGCACCCCATGGGTAAGCCCGTAGCACCAAGACCATATCGATCCATTTTTGGCTCATCCTCGCTGCTACCCCTCCTGGTGCTCGGCATCCTTTCCTCCTTCGTAGGGATCCTCTATTGGAATCTCGAGAGGAATGAGGTGACAGGGCTCAAGGAACGCACGGCCATGGAAGCCCGGTACCTGGCCTCAGACCTTAAGGCCGACATAGACAGCAGGATCCTGGCCCTCCTGCGCGTCGCCAAGGAATGGGAGGCCCGGGGAGGCATACCTAAGCAGGAATTCCTGGACGATGCCACTAGATACATGGCCGACACTCCGGGTTTCCAGGCCCTGGAGTAGGTGGATTCCACCTACCGCGTACGCTGGATCGTGCCCTTGGCCAGCAACGAGAAGGCCCAGGGCCTGGACCTTGGCGCGGAGGCTACGCGCATGCTCGCCCTCGAGAAAGCCAGGACTCTCCTTGTCCCGACCGTAACCTCCCCTGTAGACCTTGTCCAAGGCGGCAAGGGATTCCTGGTCTATATCCCCCTTTTTGCCCAGGGCGATTTCCAGGGATTCATACTCGCGGTCTTCCGGATCCAGGAATGGCTCAGCCATGTCCTCAAGACAACACCGGCCGGCGGGCCCGGAGATTTCAGTGGCCGGGTCTATTTTGATGAGGAACCCGTATTCGCTTTTGGGGAGCCCCAAGCCAGGAACGGGATAGAGGCCGCGGCGGATGCCTGGCTACTCGACCACCGGCTTGAGGTAAAGGTACTCCCCTGTTCCAGGTATGTCAGGAGCTCCGGGTCGAGCCTTCCGCTTATCACGGCCGTGCTTGGCACCCTTCTGTCCCTCCTCGTGTCCCTCGTCGTGAGACTCCTGCAGAAGGCCCATGCGGAGTCCCGGAACACCATGCTGGCCAAGGAGGCCCTAGAGTCGGAGATCCTGGAGAGGATGAGGACCGAGAGTGACCTGGAGACGGCCTTGACCCGCTTGGACATGGCCACAAAGGCCGGGGGCATCGGAGTCTGGTCCTGGGATATTGCCACAGATAGGCTTGTCTGGAACGAGAGGATGTTCGAGCTCTATGAGACCTCCCCTAAAGTCAGACCAAGCTATATCCATTGGAGGAGGACCCTCCATGGGGATGACCGGCGGCGGGTCGAAGACCTCCTGGGAAGGGCCGCCAATGGTGGTACGGCCTTTGACGCCGAATTCCGGATTGTCCTGGCCTCGGGCAAGATCCGCCATCTTGGCGCCGCGGCAAAGCTGTCCAGGGATGCCAACGGACGACCCCGGAGCCTCACTGGCATCAACTGGGACCTCACGCCAAATAAGGAGGCCGAAGAGGCCCTAAGGAGGAGCGAGGCCCAGTTTAGGCTCCTCCTCGACTCCACGGCCGAGGCCATCTACGGGATAGACCTCGAGGGCAGGTGCACCTTCGCGAATCCTGCCTGCGCCCGCCTTTTGGGCTACGCTTCGTCGGCCCAGCTCCTTGGCTCGGACATGCACACCCTCATCCATCACACCTGGCCAGACGGACGGCCCATGCCCCTCGAGGACTGCGGCATCCATCGCGCCTTCAAGGACGGCAAGGGCGTGCACCGGCACGACGAAGTCCTCTGGAGGGCCGATGGAAGCAGCTTCCCCTCCGAATACTGGTCTTATCCCCAGGTGGTGGATGGCAAAACAATCGGCGCTGTCGTGACATTCAACGACATAACCGACCGCCTAGAAGCGGAGGAGCGAATCCACCACATGGCCACCCATGACGGCCTCACCGACCTGCCGACTCTTCGCCTCGCCCAGGACCGCCTGACGATGGCCTTGGGCCTGGCTAGAAGACAGGGAAGGCAGTGCGCCGTCTTATTCCTCGACCTCGACCGTTTCAAGCCTGTGAATGACAGGCATGGCCACGACGCGGGAGACCTAGTGCTCAAGGAGGTGGCCCATCGACTCCAGGGATGCGTCAGGGAGACGGATACCGTGGCCCGCATAGGCGGGGACGAATTCCTCCTGGTCCTCTCCGGCATCGGCTCAGGCGATGACGCCGCCCTGGTCGCCGGCAATATCCTGGATTCCCTGACCGAGTCCATTGACCTTGGCCAAAATAAGGTATCCATAGGTGCCAGCCTGGGGATAGCCCTCTTCCCTCAGGACGGTGACGATCCCTCCCAATTGGTCAAAAAGGCAGACGAGGCAATGTATCGGGTAAAGAAGTCTTCCAGGAATGGCTTTGGCTTTGCCACATCTATCTGCTCTGAGCAAAAGACCGACCTCGCGGAGGCCTTGCATGGGTGACATCAGAAAAGTCCTAGTCGTGGGTCCGATCGACGCGACCCTGACCCTATTCTCGATATATCTGCATTTCGCGAGCTTTGATGTTGAAACGGCCTCCGACAGTGTAGAAGCCCGCAGGAAGCTCGGGGCCGGCAGATTCGGCATCCTCCTGGCAGACCTCGAAACCCCCGACTCCGATGGCGCAGGCAACCTTTCCTGGCTCGGGCGCTGTTCCGAACTCCTGGATATTCCCATTGTGATTATGGGAAACCATGACCCAGCCGAGACAGCACGCCTTGGGACGGGCATTGGGGCCTCTGACATCATATGCAAGCCCTATACCTTCGAGAAAGTAAAGGCTTCCCTAGCCAGGTCCGGCTTCCATAAGCTATCCATCCCCCATCCGGATGACGAACCGGGCTCGCCTCCCTAGAGCTCCTTCTCCAAAGCCTCCTGGAGCTCGGCAAGCCTCGTCCGGAGCTCAGCCATGGCGACCGCAAGCACCGAGCTGTCCCCAGCCCGGCCAGCGGCCTCCATCCTCGCCGCGACCTCCGCGGCGGCAAGCCCCCCCATATTGGCTGCGGCGCCTTTGATGCGGTGGGCGGAGGCGATGACCTTTGAAAGATCCCCAAGGGACAGGGACAGGGCAAGTCCCTCAAGCTGAATGGAGATGTCCTTAAGAAAGATCTCCCTCAGGCTCCTTGCCAGGCCAGGCTTGCCCATTGTCCTTTCCAATAAGGCCTTCCTGTCAAAAACGGGCCATTTTTCACTCGGGACCTCCGCAGTGGAGGGGGCGGTCCCTGGGGGATCGGCCTCGGGCATCACTGCCTGGCCCTTCGGCAGCCAACGTTCGAGAGTAGCCCTCAACCGGGCAGGGTCGACGGGCTTGCTCAAATAGTCGTCCATCCCGGCGGCGACACATCTTTCCCTATCGCCCTGTATGGCGTTAGCCGTCATCGCGACAATAGCGAGATGGTGTCCCTCTGCCTCGGTCCCGCGAATGCGCCGAGTGGCCTCGAGACCATCCATCTCCGGCATTTGGCAGTCCATCAGCACCAGGTCATAGGACGAGCTCGAGACGGCAACAAGGGCCTCCCGGCCATCGGCCGCGACATCGGCCCCGTAGCCAAGGCTCTCAAGGATCTTCAGGGTCACAAACTGGTTGGTGCTGTTGTCCTCGGCCAGGAGGATGCGGGCCGGAGAGAGGGGTCCCCCCAATGAAGTAAAAGGACCTGGACCCTCCAGGGGCCTCAGAAGCTGGGACAGGCACTCCCTTAGCTTAGCCTCCCCGACAGGCAGGCTAAGGAAACCCGAAAAGCCCAGCGGCACCAGCCGAACGGAGGCCCCAGCCGAGCCCGGGGCGGCCAGCATGACGAGGCGGGTCCCGCCACGGGCAGACAAGGCGCGGATATCCCGGATGGCCGCCTCCCAGCCATCGCCTTCGGGGCCAAAGCAGACAAAAGCGACTGAGTAGGGATCGCCCTCGGCCAAGGCCAGCTTGAGGAGGTCCGAGGCATCCTGCCCCTCGCCTGCGATCTCACATCGCCCGCCCCACCTGCTGAGGATGGATGAGAGCATGAGACCGGTGCCCTCGTCGGCCTTGGCGACCAGGGCCCTGAGCCCGGCAAGGTCAGGAGGGCCCTCCCCTGGGCAAACGAGTCCGGAGGGCCGCTTGCCCAGGCTGATGGTGAACCAGAAGGTCGAGCCCCTTCCCTCCTCGCTCTCAAAACCAATGTCCCCACCCATGAGCCGAACGAGGCTCCGGGAGATCGCAAGTCCAAGGCCCGAGCCGCCGAATTCCCGGGTTGTCGAGCTGTCCCCCTGGGAAAATGAGACAAATAGGCCGGAGTTCTTGGCTGGGGCTATTCCAACCCCCGTATCCCTGACCTCAAAGCGCAGGAGAACCCTGTCCCTAAATTCCTCGATAAGGGTAGTATGGATCCTGACCTCGCCCTGCCTGGTGAATTTCACCGCGTTGCCGGCAATGTTTATGAGGACCTGCCTGAGCCTCCCCGGATCACCCCTCAGACTCCTGGGAACCCCGGACCCAATGGTGCTCATAGGGCTAAGGCCCTTCTCCCGGGCCTTGCCCCCAAGGATTTTGACGCAATCCTCCAGGCAGACTTCGAGGTCGAAATCAAGCTCCTCGAGCTCGAGGCGGCCGGCCTCGATCTTGGGAAAGTCAAGTATGCCGTTGATAAGGCCCAGAAGAGCGTCGCCGCTGGAGCGGATTATCCGAGTGTATTGCTCCTGGTCAGGATCGAGGCCCGAGGTGGCCAGGAGGCCCGCAGCCCCGAGGATGGCGTTCATGGGGGTCCTGATCTCATGGCTCATGGTCGCGAGAAAGCCGCTCTTGGCCTGGCTTGCTGAATCGGCCCTGCCGAGGGCGTCCTCGAGGCGACGGTTGGTCTCGACAAGCGCGGCCTCGGCCCTCCTTGCCTCCGAGACATCAATCACAGCGCCGAGCATATGGATATCTCCCTGGTTTTCCACAAACTCCCCAGAGAAAACGCCGTCGAGGATGGAGCCATCCTTCCTCCTCAATTGAAGGTTGATGTCGGAGATGCTTCCTTCAGCCCTGAGTTTCTGAATAATGGAGGATCGGAGGCGTGACAGGAGATAGATATCGAGCTCGGCTGGAGTCTTACCGACGATCTCTTCCCTCGAGTAGCCCAGGTGCCGGAGAAATGCGTCATTGACATCGATAAACCGCCCATCGGACAGGGAAGTCAGGGCTAGCAGGGCGGGATTCCGACGGAAGAGGAGCTCGAAGCGCCCCTGGGCCTTCTTTTCGGCGCTAAGATTCCTCGAGACCCAAAACACGCAGCCCTGGCCGTCCCACTGGCCTTCCCAGGCCCGGCTTTCCGCGGGTACCGGACTTCCTGCCTTGGTGGCCAGGGAGAGCCCGCAGCTTTCGGCATTCCCAGAGAGCAAGGCCTCCATACAGGCCTGGGCCTTGGGCCTGTCCTCTGCCCTGAAGAGGGCCAGGAGGCTCATCGTGGCATAGTCTCCGGGCCCATAGCCGAGGGCCCTGCCCAGAGCGGCATTGGCATGCAGGATCCCCCCATGCGGTGAGGCCACGGCGGCCATTTCCCCTAGGGTCTCGAAGAAATCCCTGAAATTCGCCTCCGACGAGCGCAAGGCCGTGGAGACACTCTTCAGCTCCGTGATGTCCGTATGGGTGCCGCACATCCTGAGTGGACGCCCATCTCCGTCCCGCTCGACTATCCTGCCCCGGTCCAGGATCCAAGCCCAAGTCCCGTCCTTCCGCCTCATGCGGCATTCGCACTCGTAGTATTCCGTCTGGCCGGAAAAATGGAGGTCGAGTCTTCGCTGGGACTCGGCCAGATCCTCCGGGTGGGTCAGCCTCAACCAGGTATCGATGCTGCTAGGCTCCAGATCCCTTGGCCCATAGCCAAGGATCTCGGCCCAAAAGGCGTTGAAGAAGGTCTCCCCGGTCTGCACATTCCATTCCCAGATCCCCAGCCGCGTCCCATCGACGACATCGATGAGGCGGCGACGCTCCCGCCCCAGGTCCTTCTCCTGGCGCAGGGATTTAAGGAAGTCGCGGTAATTCCCCTCGGGGGAGCCAGGCTGCCCGGCCAGGAGGTCCCTGGAATAGGCTGTGGAAACCATGTCCATGATGGTCGCAAGGTCCTCAAGCTCCTGGTCGGTCCAGGCGCTGGACCGACCCTGGTACTCGAGGCCAAGGAAGCCAGGGTTCCGTCCGCCGATGCGCAGGGGAGCAAGAATGGCCGGAACCGGGGCGGCAATGCCGAGGGCCTGCCTCAGGTCCTCGGGGAAGGCCTTGGGACCCTCCAGGGCGAGGAACCTCCTGCCGCCGCTCATTATCGTCAAGGACGGCGTGTCCGCATACGGGAGGACCTGCCTTTCTCCCGCGCCAGCCCCGGGGCGCCGCCACTTGTGGGTAAGGTGGGCCGTGGCCCCGTCCAGGCTATCCTCATAGAGATAGGACCGCGACAGGCCAAGGTCCTCCCCGAGGGAAGCCAAGGCGCGATCCATGAGATCAGGGAAATCCCCGCCCTTCGCGAATATCAGGGCAAGCCCTATGACAGCGCTGGATTCAGGCATACGGGAAGCATAATGCCTTGGGACGGATCGTCAAGCCGAGCCGAGGGTCTCAGCAGGCAGGCCAGTGAAGGAGGACCGCCGGACGGCGGCCCTCCTGGTCATCCTTCCGCCTAGGCCTTCAGCAGGCGCTTGAGCTCCTGCACATTGGCCGCGAACTCCGCGCAGGCCGCCTCGATGGGCGCCGAGCTCGACATGTCCACCCCGGCCACCTTAAGCGCCTCGATGGGAAAGCGGGAGCCCCCGGAGCGCAGGAAGGCAAAGTAGTCGTCCCTCTCCCGGGCCCCGCCCCCAAGGACGCGCTTTGAGAGGGCGATGCTCGCCGAGATCCCCGTGGCGTACTTGTAGACATAGAAGGCGTTGTAGAAATGGGGGATGCGCAGGCCCTCGAGATCGCTCACCGTCTCGAAATGCATCTCCGGCCCAAAGTACTTCTCCAGGAGCTTGCGATACTCGGCCCTCATGGCCTCCACGGTCAGGGCCTCTCCGGCCTCGAGCATGGCGTGGCTGCGCAGCTCGAACTCCGCGAACATGGTCTGGCGGAAGAGGGTGGCCAGGGTGTCGTCCACCTTGTTCGCAAGGAGGCTGGCCCTGACGGTGTCGCTCTCCGCCCGGTCATACATGTACTTGAAGAGGAGCTGCTCATTGAAGGTCGAGGCCACCTCGGCCTCGAAGATCGTGTAGTTGTAGCAGAGGAAGGGATTGCTCCGGGCGGAGTTCCAGGAGTGCATGGAATGGCCGCCCTCGTGGGCCAGGGTAAAGACCGAGCGCAGGACATCGGGCTTGTAGTTGATGAGGATGTAGGGGTCGCCGGTGAAGGAGCCCGCGGAGAAGGCCCCCGACCTCTTGCCCTTGTTCTCGTAGCGGTCGACCCAGCCGGAGCAGAGGCCCTGCCTCAAGGTGGAGACATAGTCCGGGCCCAGGGGGGCGAGGGCCCCGCAGATGAGCTCGACGGCCTCGTCGTAGCTGTGCTCGGCCTTGGCCTCGGCCACGAGGGGGAGGTAGACGTCATAGTGCCGGAGCTCGTCCAGCTTGAGGACCTTCCGGCGCAGGGAATAATAGTCGTGGAGGACCGAGAGGTTGGCGTTGATAGTCCCCACGAGGTTGTCGTAGACCGCGAGGGGCACATCGTCCGGGAAGAGGGCCTGGGCCCGGGCGGAGGGGAAATTCCGCACCTGGGCCCGGTACTTGTCCAGCTTGACCGAGCCGGCATAGAGGCTCGCGATCGTGTTCTGGTGGGCCTCATAGGTCGCGTAGAACTGGAGGTAGGCCGAGCGGCGGACCTCCCGGTCCTTGTGCTGCATGAGGGAGGCGAAGGTCGACTGGGAGAGGGGTCGCTCGCCCTCGGGGGTCTTCACGGTGCCGAAATCGAGGTCCACGTTGGTGAGGACCGAAAAAGTCTCCTGGGAGGTGGCGTTGGCCTCGGCCTGGAGGGCGAGGAGGCGCTCCTCCTTTTCCGTGAGGATGTGGGGCCGGTAGCGGAGGATCTTGCGGAGGAAGACCTCGTACTCCGCGAAGCGCGGGTCCGCCAGGGCCTTGGTCACAAAGGACTCAGGCAGGGTCTGGATCTCGGGCACGAGCCAGGACCAGGCCCCCTGGGCCGCGGTGGCCAGGCCCAGGAAGCGGCTAGCCCGGCCCCGGGCGTCGTTGTTCCCCTCGTCCTCGGTCTGGCGGAGCTCGGAATAGTAGGAGAGCCTTTCCTCGAGGACCCCGAAGTCCCGGTAGGAGGACAGGGTCCTCAGGAAGGCCTCATGGCTCGAGGCGAGGCTGCCCTTGAAGGCGCCTATCTTGGCGGTCTCGGCCTCGTAGGTCTTGAGGCCCTCCTCCCATGCGGCATCGGAGGGAAAGAGCTTTGAGAGATTCCAGCGGTCCTTGTCGGCGACATCCTTGCGAAGCGGGATCTCATGCTTGGCAGACATTGCGTCCTCCTACTGGGCCTGAGTATAGCAGGCTTTGGAAAAAAGCGAGAAGGGGGAGGAAGGCGCTTCTGCGGAAAGAAGTCAGCGCTGGGGAAAGGCCGGCAGGGTGGCGGCCACCGCGTCGAGGAGGCGGGCGACGAGGGCAAAGGCCGGGGCCTCGGTCTCCTCGAGGCTGTCCCCCGGGCCGTGGAGGAGGGCCCAGGTGGGGGGGAGGCTCCCGCAGTCGAGGAGGCCCAGCTCGGCCTGGGGCAGGAGGCTCAGGGTCAGGGCCCCGAGGCCCCCCAGGACCAGACCCAGGTCGTCGGACCAGGGCAGGGGGCGGGAGAGGGGCTCCGGGAGGCCCGCCGCGGCCAGGCCCGCCCGGACGAGGCGCTCAAGATAGGCATGGCCCAGGGCGGCCGGGGCCTTGAGCAGGCCCTGGCGGGCGAGGTGGTCCCTCGGGGTCGAGGACAGGAGGACCGTCGTGCCCCGGCCCGTCACATCGAGGACGAGGACGGGGGGCGGCGAGGCCGGGGGCTTTAGCCCCCCTACCCGGCCCTCGGCAAAGGCCTCGCCCAGGACCCTGGCCAGGCCCAGGGAGCCCTGGTCCGTGGGCTCCCCGTGGCCCGGAGCCTCCTCGCCATCGGTAAAGACCACGAGGATGGGGGCGGGCTTGGCTAGCCTGGACTGGCGGCCCGCGAAGTCCACGAGCTGCCAGCAGGCCGAGGAATTGTCCAGGACCCCGGGACTGCCATCGACCCGGTCATAATGGGCCGCGAGGATAAGCCGGGGGCTCTCCTGGCCCAGCCTCAGGGCCAGGTGGCGGGCTTCCCCGGTGCGGATCACCGAATACTGAAGGCCCCGGGCCGCGAGCATCCCGGCCAGGACGACAAGGCGCTCGGCCCCGGGGGCTATAAAGCGGTGAAACTCCTCGGGGAAGACCACGGCTCAGGAGCCCTGGGGCGGCCGGCCCGTCGAGGCCCGGGCCACAAGCTCGGCCGGAAGGCGGAGGTGGCTGGCTTCCCGGCCCTCGAGGAGGGCGACGGCCAAGGCGGCGGCCCGGGCCCCCTTGGCCCGGCCGGGCTGGTGGACCGTCGTAAGCGTGGGATCGGCCGTGATGGCCACGGGGATGTCGTCAAAGCCCGCCACGGAAAGCTGGCCGGGGATGGCTATGCCCAGGTCGCGGCAGGCCAGGTAGACCCCCAGGGCCGCGGCGTCGCACATGGAGACGATAGCCGTGGGCCGGCCCGCCGCTTCCCGCAGCAGGCTGAGGCCGGCTTCTCGGCCACCCTCGTAGGAGCCCACCGCAGGGAGGACCTGGATCCCCGGCGAGTCGACTCCTAGGCCATAGGCCGCGAGGGCCCGGGCAAAGCCCGCGAGGCGGAGGTCCCGCACGAGGGAGTATTTTTCCTCCGGATGGGCATAGAATTCCGGCCTCAGGGACAGGATGGCGAGGCGGCGGTGGCCCAGGCCTAGGACATGGCTCATCAGGGCGAAGGCGGCCCCCTCGTCGTCGATGCCCACATTGATCGTGGACTCCGACTCGGCCCCGTCCAGGGTCACAAAGGGCATGCCCCGCCGGTGGAGGAGGTCGGCCACCAGGGTCCCCGGACCTACCCCGACGGTCAGGATCGCATCCACCGCGGCCCTGCGGG
>JAKPBN010000122.1 GCA_029778945.1 Spirochaetota bacterium | reverse complement strand
AAGGCCGGCTCCCGGGCCAGCATCGCCTCGGGGGTGGCTATCCTCCTCCTGCCCCTTCTCCTGGGAGGGCTAGCGGACCTTTTGGGCATCAGGCCCGCCTACCTCCTTGTGCCGGTCCTCCTCGCGGGAGTCCTTCTGGGCTTTCTTCGCCTCAGCCGAGGCCGGGCCCGGGCCTAGAATTCCTCGAAGTCCGGGTCTTCGCTGAGAGGCTTGATCTTGGTCGACCTGGCCTGGGGAGCCGGCTTGGCCGGGCTCGGCCGGACCGGGACCTCGGCGGCGACAAGCTGGGGCATGGGTGCCCTGGGAGCCTTTGGGGCCGCGGGAGACTTCGGGGCCGCGGCTGCCTTGGGGGCGGCCTCCCCGCCTAGCTTAAAGTAGGCAACGGCGTCCTTGAGGGTCTGGGCCTGGCCCTCGAGCTCCTCCGCGGTCGCCGAGAGCTCCTCGGACATGGAGGCCGACTGCTGGACCACGGTATCGAGCTGGAGAAGGGCCTGGTTGATCTGGTCGGCCCCCTGGTTTTGCTCGCGGCTGGCGGCGGTGATCTCCTGGACGAGCTGGGCCGTCTTCTTGATCTCCGGCAGGAGGGCGTCGATTATCCTGTTGGCGTCCTCCGCCGATCCGACCGTCCGCTGGGAGATCGCGTTGATCTCCCCGGCCGCGGTCTGGCTGCGCTCCGCGAGCTTGCGCACCTCCGAGGCCACGACGGCAAAGCCCTTGCCGGCCTCCCCGGCCCGGGCAGCCTCGATAGCCGCGTTGAGGGCCAGGAGATTGGTCTGCCGGGCGATCTCCTCGATGATCAGGATCCGGGAGGCGATCTCCCGCACGGCCACCACGGCCTCGGAGACCTTGGTCCCGCCCTGCACGGCGTCCCTGGAGACCTTCTGGGCGATCTGGTCGGTCTGGTGGGCGTTGTGCGTATTCTGCCGTATGTTGGAGGCCATCTCCTCCATGGAGCTGGAGACCTCCTCCATGGACGAGGCCTGCTCGGTGGCGCCCTGGCTCAGGGATTCGGCACTCTGGGACATCTCCTTGCTCGAGGAGGCCACCCTGCCCGCCGCGGTCTGGACCGAGGTGATCACCTCCCTAAAGGAGGACACCAGGCTGTCCATCGACCGGGCCAGGTCGCCTATCTCGTCGCCCCGCTCGAGGTAGGTCGAATCGGTCTCCAGGCTGAGGTCGCCCTGGGCGAGCTCCTCCACATTGCGGATGACGGCGGCCAGGGGCCGGGTGATCGAGCGGGAGATGAGCACCACAAAGACCACAGAGAGGGCCAGGCCTCCCAGGGCGATGAGGACGAGGAGTCCGAGGAAGCGGTAAAGGTCTCCGTAAATCTCGGAGAGCGGCCCCCAGGTTACGAGGACGGCGCTCATCTCCGGGATGCGCTTGGACGCCACATAAAGGCCCCGGGCCCGGAGTATCTGGAAGCTCAGGTCCTGGGCGAGGATGCCGGCCTTGAGCGGCGCGAAGCTCGCCTCCTCGAAGGGAGAGGCCTTCAGGATCTTTTCCTGGGACTCGTTCGTGAGGTATTGGCCATCCTGGTCCAGGAGATAGGTCTTGCCCGAGGCCGAGATCTTCTTCGTGGCGGCCACGATCTCCCCTACCCGGGTGATAAACATGTCCGCGCCCACGACACCGATGGGCTTGTCCTTGCCGGGAACCCTTTG